>JBDHZS010000156.1:0-8871 GCA_039812025.1 Nocardioides sp.
AAAGCACTGCGCCACATCACCCTCGACCCCAACAAGATCACCCAGATCACCGCCGCCGCACTCGTCCTCCTCCACCTACAACGAGGAACACGATGAATCAACCCGGTGAGAAAACCTCAGTGCAACCCTCAAAGGACCTCGTGCTGGAGACCGCACAAACCCCGCACGTCAGGCTAGGCGAGCGGTTCCATGCGTTTCAGCTCCGGTACAGCAGCGGCTCACTTGGTCGAGTGCTCCCCGAGGAGGTCACGACCAAGCAGCTCTTAACAGGCATGTGGCCCTACATTTTGATAGGCATCATCGTCTTGCTTGCAGCAATCACCGTCGAGGTAATCTACGGTTCTAAGGCGGCGATGCTTCTTTCGGGTGTAAAAGGCAGAGTTCCCCTCAGCGCAGCCATTGCCGCGACGCTCCTCTTCAACGGTGGCGCCTGGTTCCTCACTGACCTCGCCTACCGTCGCAATCCTCACCTGGCACACCATCGCGGTCTCCTGCTCGCCGTGGTCTGCTTCGTCGCCATTGTGATCCCGGTGATCATCCTCGGCTTAGTCATCGGCGGCTGGGATGCGGTTCCCTCCGTCACCTCCTCGGGTGGAGATCGGGCTGGAGTGGATCAACCCACGACCGATGTGGACCACGACGTGCTCCTCGCCCTCGCCTACATCACGCTCGTGATCCTCGCAACCATCGTCACCGCGGCGGGCCACTATCTCCTGCTCGACACTTACCACGAGCGGCGAATCAACCTGATCAAGGAGAACGAGAAGGCGGCCAAGGAGGCGTCCCTCAGTCCACCCCAACAACAGGAGACTGCTAAACGCCTCGCGCAAGCATATCTTGACACGATTACTATTGCACACCACCACGCCGAGACTCGGATCAAGGCTTATAATTCAGCTTTCGCCCATCGCGTCGGACCTGAGTTGAATGGGAAGGTTGATCCACTGGTCTACACACCGCCAGTCCCTGACTGGAAGCCACAGGCCGAAGCCCTCGTGGGCGTGCGCAACACCGGAGCGAGCCTGTAGCCGAGGCACGCTCAATCGGATCTGACCGTCCCACCGAGCACCGAAAGGAGGTGGACACATGGCTCCCAAGTGCCCGCACTGCGGAGTCGGAATGTGGCTCTACGAGACCGTTCAGAAGCTCGACGGCCCGTACGGCCGCTACGAATGCAAGACCCAGCACTGTCCCAGGTGCAACGGCCGCTGCCGCGAGACGCGCGGTCAGACCATCCGATAATTCTCACGGTCAAACGAGGGAGGAGGTGAATAGATTGGGTCAGCAGAAGCAGTACAGAGCGGGTCAGAAGAGGCCCGCCGCGCAAGGTGGCGGCTCCGTCAAGAGCGGCACTCAGCAGGGCACGGCATCCAAGTCGCAGGGCGGCAAGACGCACGCGACGAAGAACCGCAGCGTCAACCACGGGCGCTCGCGGTAGTGAACAGCAAACCTGTTTCCTCGCGCGAACCTTGCGTCCGCGGAGAGCGGCGTGGAGATCAGGTGCATCCGGCGCACTCGATCTGCATGCTTGTCGGGGGCACCCACCGACTACCCAGGATTGCCCGACGGCTGCTCCGCTGGCGACCAGCCCAGGGCTTCCGCCTGCCGGCGAACAGACTCCCAGTGCTGGCGCGCGGCATCGATCTGGTCGGCGTACTCGGTCTCGAACGACTCGACGGACTCCGCGACGCCATCACCAAGCCCGCGTCGGACCTCTTCGCGACACGTCCAGTCAGCATCGACGAATGCCCGCTCATCCGCGAGGTATGCGTCCCACTCGGGAGTCGAAGGTTCATCGCCCAACGGCACCGAGCCGGGCGGCATCGGCGAAGACAGGGCACGTCGAGCCTCGTCTGTGGACTCAACGCCGAGGGTCGCCAGAATTCCGTTGGAAGCCATGCACTCGTCATAGCTCGCCGGGTCTCCACCCGCAGCCAGTACTGGAGCGAGAGCAGTGGACCAACCCTTGGTCAGCTCTCTCACGACAGCCGGATCCCGTATCTCCCCAACCGCGTCGTCCCCCGCCCCGGGGTGCTCCGCACGACAGTCGCGCTCCGCGGCAGCCTCTTCGCCGCGCGCCTCGTGCGCGTTGGCGGCTGACTCGATGCGTTGCCCCACTTCGGCGGTGATCACCTTCTGCGAGTAGTAGCCGTCCAATCGACCGGCGGCCCAGAACGAATACAGCAGGGAGTCCTTGGGCACAGGAGCGGGCCACACAGACTCAGTCCACGGGCGCGGATACCCGCGATCCGCTATACAGCTACTGAACGCGCCGTTGAGCTTGTGAGCGATCACAACCTCGGCTGCCCGATGCTCATCCAACGTCCCGCCCAGGACTCGTAGACCTCCGATGCGCGTGTCGCCCACGGTTCCGCACCCTCAGGCTGTCCCTCACCCGTGCTCGCCGGCGCGGATAATGGGGAGTCGGGCCTTCCCGAGCCAAGCCAGACCGCCGCCAAGATCACCAGTACGACGCCGGCCACGGCCACGAACAACGACCGGGAACGACCTTGTGTACCGCGGGTCGGGTCCCGCTCAGCCGACTTCATGAGGCGTCGAGGAAGCGCCGTAGGACGTGGACGAAGACGGCGGGCTGCTCGGAGTGGACCCAGTGGCCGGCAGCCTTGATGACAACACGGCGGTTCCGGGGGAACAGGCGATCCATGGGCGCGACGTACTCCTCCGCGACGTAGTCCGAGCGCTGCCCGGAGACCCACAGCACGGGCCCGTCGTACGGCGCCGCCCCGGCGATGTCGGCCTCCGGCCAGCCGCTGATCGCGGGCAGCTCGCTGCCGATCAGGTCCAGGTTGGCCTGCCAGAACCACCGGCCGCGCTCGTGCCGGAGGTTCTGGAGCAGGAAGCCGCGCACGACCGGATTCGGTACGGCCTCCCGCAGCGCCTCGTCGGCCTCTCCCCTGCTCGCCAGGTGCTCGGTGTCGATCGCCTGCATCCCCGCGATGTAGCCGCCGAACTCACTCCCGTGCTCGTACGGAACCGGCGACACGTCAACCACGCAGAGCCGCTCGACGAGCTCGGGGTGACGCAGCGCGGCGATCATCGCGGTCTTGCCGCCCATCGAGTGGCCGACCAGCCGCACCGGTTCGTCACCGAAGAGGGTCACCAGCCGGTCTGCGGCGTCGAGGTAGCCGAAGCGCTCCGACCACGCCGACCGGCCGTGATCCGGCATATCGACCAGCAGCACTCTGTGGTCGTGCGCGAACTGCTTGGCGATGTTCGTCCAGTTCTTGCCCTGGCCGAAGAGCCCATGACAGAAGACCAGCCGCGGACCCGTCGTACCCAGCTCAGTCGTGTGCAGCCCCGCGCCATCGCTCAATGCAATCACCGCCCCAGGCTATTGCGGCACGACTGGCATCGCGAGACGTCCTGCGCCTGTGGATAACTTGTTGGCCGTTTCATCATGTTTGAATATGTTTGCATCCATGAGCGGCGATGACGCGGAGCCGGGCGGCGAGCGGCCGGGTGGTGGGTCGACTCGGGACACGTTGTTCCGGTCTGTGTTCGGCAACCCGGTCCACGCTGCGTCGGAGCTGGAGTCGGTGCTGCCGTCGCGGCTTCTGGAGCGGCTGGACCTGACCGCGTTGGAGCTGATGCCGGAGACATACGTGGATCCCACGTTGCGGCAGCGCCACGTCGACGCGCTGTTCACCACCCGCTGGGCCGGCCGCGATGCCCTCCTGTACGTACTGGTCGAGCACCAGAGCACTCCTGATCCGTTGATGGCGTACCGGATGCTCCGCTACCAGGTGTTGATTTGGGAGAAGTACCTGGAGCTCAACCCGAACACACGGACGTTCCCTGTGATCGTGCCGGTGGTGATCTACCAGGGCCAGCGGCGCTGGACCGTCAGCACCGAGTTCGCCGACCTCCTCGATATCGACCCCGACTTGGTCGACGACGGCCTGATCACGCCGAGGTTCCGGTATCTGCTCGACGACCTCACCGACGTCGATGTGCCCGTGTTGCGGGCGCGTCGGTTGACCGAAGAGGCGCGGCTGGCGCTGGTGCTGCTCGGGCTGCCGGTGGGGGTCGAGGATCTGGTGGGGGAGCTCGGTGGCTGGGTGGATAGCTTCGCGGTGGTCCAGGCCGGTCCTGGTGGGCAGGAGACGGTCGCACGGTTTGCGACGTATGTTAGGAAGATCAGCCGGGCGTCGAGGGAGAGGATGGTTGAGTTCATGGCAACGATGGAGCCGGAGGTCGCCGAGACCTTCGTGTCGAACTGGGACATGGCCGTCGCCGAAGGACGCACCCAGGGTAGAGCCGAGGGCCGCACCGAGGGTATAGCCGAGGGGCAGGCTGACCTGCTCTCCTGGCAGCTCGCGCTCAGGTTCGGCGATCTCGACGAGGAGGTCCGGACCGCGGTCCGCGCCGCGTCGACCGAGCAGATCACCACCTGGAGCACCCAACTGATCCAGGGAACGTTGACGCTCGACGACATCACAGCCTGACAAGGAGGCCCGTATCTTGGCCCGCGGCGGCGGCCCCGGGATGTGGAACACTGCGGACCATGACCAACTGGAGCGACACCGTCACGGATACTGTCGCCGGCTGGTGGCAGGAGCTGCGCAAGATGGCGTCGCCGACGGTGCCCGAGCGGCGGGCGCTCTCGGCGCCGCGGCCGGCCGAGGGCGGGTATCTGGTCGACAACGCCATCTACGTCGCCGGGCGCCGCGTCGACTCGCCACCCAATCTGCACGCGTCGTACAGCAGCCTCCGCCGCCGCAAGGACGCCACCGCCTGGATCGGCCTCTACCGCCCGGATCGGCCGGTCCTCGACTCGCTACAGCGGGCGTTCAACCTCCACCAACTCGCCGTCGACGACGCGATCTCCGCGCACCAGCGCCCGAAGGTCGAGCGGTACGGCGACACGGTCTTCGTCGTTCTGCGGCCGGCGCGCTACCTCGACGACGAGGAGATCGTGGAGTTCGGCGAGATGCACCTCTTCACCGGTCCCCACTTCGTCGTCACGCTGCGCCACAGCGAGGTCCCCGACCTTTCGGACGTCCGGCAGCGCCTCGAGAGCTCGCCCAGGCTGCTTGCACGAGGCCCCGCGGCGATCCTCTACGCCGTGCTCGACCGCGTCGTCGACGAGTACGCCCCGGTGGTGGCCGGGCTGGCGAACGACATCGATGAGATCGAGACCGAGGTCTTCGACGGCGACCCGCACGTGTCCCGCCGGATCTATCAGCTCACCCGCGAGGTGATCGACTTCGAGCGCGCGATCACTCCCCTGCCCCACATGATCGAGACCATCGCCGAGGGCATCGGACCCCTGGACACCGACGAGGAGCTCCGCCGCCACCTGCGCGACGTCCAGGACCACGCGATCGCCTACATCGAGCAGGTCGGGGCCTACCGGCAGCTGCTGCGCGACGTACTCACCGTCAACGCCACCCTCGTCGCCCAGGCCCAGAACGAGGAGATGCGCCAACTCTCCGTCGCGGGCCACCGGCAGAACGAGGAGGTCAAGCGCATCTCCGGATGGGCGGCGATCCTCTTCGCCCCGACGCTCGTCGGCGCGATCTACGGCATGAACTTCGACCACATGCCCGAGCTGCACTGGGCGTTCGGCTACCCCATGGCGATGGTGCTGATGGTCCTCGTCAGCCTGAGCCTGTACGGCGCCTTCAAGTACCGCGGCTGGATGTAGCCGACGCCTGCGCGTTAGCGCCGACTCGGCGTTGGCATGCATGAGTGGGTTGCGCTCTGATCGGGAACCCTCATGTGAGGCACCACTCAGCAAGATACGGTCGGGATCTGTTGACACGCCCGGACACCCAATCGTACTTTTCTTGCATACAAGATAGCCTTGGGCGCCTGTCGAACGCCAGGAGACGCGATGACCGACCACGCTTCGAACGATGCGGCACCCGCATACGGTGACTCGCTGCGCAAAGCCGAGCCGTACGGCACCGAGGAGATCCCCGACAGCGAAAGACATGGACACCCGCGGTCGCAGTTCACGCTGTGGTTCGCCGCGAACATGGTGCTCGCCGTGCTCGTCTCCGGCTTCTTCTCCTCCTCATTCGGCCTCACCGCCGTCCAGGGTCTGACCGCCGTCGCAGTCGGCAGTCTGGCGGGCGCGCTGGTGATGGGGACGCTCGCGGGCATCGGCACCCGCCTCGGCGTCCCACAACAGGTGCAGGCCCGCGGGCCAATGGGCTACTTCGCGAACTTTGCGCCGATCCTTCTGCTGACCAACATCTCGGCCATCGGCTGGGTCGCGGTCAACACGGTCTTCGCGGTGATCGCGCTGCAGATGCTCGTCGACGTCCCATTCTGGCTCGGGGCCGTCGTGCTCTTCATCCTCCAAGCGCTCTTCGCGATCTGGGGCCACAACCTGATCCACCTCGTCAACAAGATCGCGACTGTCGTCCTCACCGTGCTCTTCGCGATCATCACGGTGCTCGCCCTCAGCAAGGTCGAGCTCGGCGCCACGGGAGCCGCCGACGTCGCACCTGGTGGAGTAGCGGGGTGGGTCACCTTCGCGGGCTTCTTCTTCATCTACATCATGACCTGGACGCCGTTCGCATCCGACTTCTCGCGCTACCTCCCCCGCGACACCTCACACGCGAGTGTCGTCGCCTTCACCACGGGCGGCACGTTCGTCGCCATGCTGTGGCTCGGCGGCATCGGGGTGCTCGTGTCGACCTTCGCCGGCAACCTCGGCGCCGTCGAGGCCGTCGCCGAGCTGACCGGGTCGTGGTCGTGGCTCGCCATGCTCACCGTCGTACTCTCCACGATCCCCGTCAGCGCGATGAACCTCTACGGCGGCGCCCTTTCACTGCTCACGATCCGCGTCCCGGTGAGCCGGTCGGTCGGCGTAGTCATCACGGCCGCGATCAGCCTCTGCGTGACCTTGTGGATGCAGACCGACCCGTACGGCAGCTTCTACGACTTCCTGCTGATGCTCGGCTACCTGGTGGTGCCCTTCACCACGGTCTTGCTGCTCGACTACTTCCTGCGCACACGCGCGCTGGGCGCCATCGCGGTGGCGGAGCTCTTCGACGTACGGCGGGTGATCGCGTGGGGCTTCGTTGCCTGGGTCTTCGGATGCGGAGTCTCGGCACTCTTCTGGACCACGCCGCTCGGCACGGGCCCGTTCGCCTCGGCGGTCGCCGGCCTGGGCGACATCACCTACTACATCGGCGGGGCGGCGACCGCGGCCGCCTACCTTGTCATCCACTTCGCGCGCGGCCAGAACCCGAACGTCTCGATGACGTCGCCGTTGACCGAAGCCCAGGACGTGTCGGCCACGATCGAGGGAGATGTGCGGTGACGGTCCTCGATCGCCTCGACCACGCGGTACTGGTCGCGATCGACATGCAGGTCGCCTTCCGCGAGGAGGGCAGCGACTGGGCCGTTCCACGGTACGACGAGGCAGCAGCCCGGATCGCCACGCTCGTCGACCTGTTCGGCGACCGTGTCGTGTGGACGAGGTTCGTCCGCGACCCGCGGGAGGCGGGCGCCTGGTCGGACTACTACGACCGCTGGTCAAGCTTCCGTGTCGATGAGGATTCCGGCCAGTGGGACCTCACGACCTCGGCCGCCCCGGGTCACGCGACCGTCTCCCTCCCGACGTTCTCGAAGTGGGGGCCGGAGCTGGCGGCCCTGGCACCGGTGGGCACGCCGCTCGTCGTGACCGGCGTCGCGACGGACTGCTGCGTGCTCTCGACGGTGCTCGGCGCGATCGACGCGGGCCGCCCGGTCGTGGTGGTGACGGACGCGTGCGCCGCCGTCAGCGACGACGCTCAGCAGCAGACGCTTCAGTTGCTCGCGCTCCTGGCACCCATGGTGACGCTTGCGACGACGACCGAAGTCCTCGCAACGCTCTGACCGCATGCACGTTAGCGCCGACTCGGCGTGATTTGCACGTTAGCGCCGACTCGGCGTGGTTCCCGTGCACGTTCAAGCCGACTCGCGGGTCAGTCCAGGCAGAACTCGTTGCCCTCGGGGTCGGCCATGACGATGAAGCCCAGCGACATCGGCGGCTCGGGCTCGAAGCGCCGCAGCCGGGTGGCGCCGAGCGCGACGAGGCGGGCGCACTCGGCCTCCAGCGCCGCCATCCGGTCGTCTCCGGTCAGCCCGGGCGCGGCGCGTACGTCGAGGTGCACCCTGTTCTTGGCCGCCTTGTCCTCCGGCACCTGCTGGAAGAACAGCCGCGGCCCGGCACCGTCGGGGTCGATGACCGCGAAGGCGGAGTTGTGCATCACCTCGGGCACGCCCGCGGTGACCAGGAAGTCCAGCCACGCCGCCACCGTGGCCTCGGGGTCGTCGATCGATCCCCCGGGCGGCGGGTCGACCGCGTAGCCGAGCACCTCGCGCCAGAAGAGCCCGAGCCCTCGCGGGTCGCGGGCGTCAAACGTGACCTGCAGTTCCCTGGCCATCACGCCTCCCCACGGTGAGCGTAGAGGTCGCGCAACAGCGCGATCTCGGCGGCGTGGTGGATGAACTCGCGATGGATGTGGAGCACCAGCATCGCCAGCGGCGCGTCGGCGAACGGACCCTCGGCCGGTCCGCAGGGCCGCGCCAGCCCCTCCTCGCCGAGCGCCAGGACGCCGTCGCGCCAGACACATGCCACATCGTCGAGCTGGGCGAGCGCGTCCTTGGCCGTGCCGGCGTACTCCCAGTCGAAGTAGTCCGCCGGCGGCCCGCCGAAGTGCGAGTGGTTCCGCGCCCCGAAGACGCCGATGATGATGTGCGCGAGCCGCCAGGAGATCGTCGTGACCGGCGCGGGCGTGGGCTCGGGCATCGCGAAGTCAATCGTGAAGTCGCCGCTCCCGGCCTGGACCGGCGCCCGCGAGGTGCCCCGGGGACGGACGTTCCAGCCTGGGACGGGCTCCCAGAAGTACT
>JBDHZS010000157.1:0-8553 GCA_039812025.1 Nocardioides sp.
CATCAGGTGGCCGGTCGGGTTGTGGAAGTCCGGCACCAGGTAGGCGAGCCGCGGCGCGGCATGCCGCACCAGGGCGAGCGCACCCGCGAGGTCGGGCTCCCACGGGTCCATGACCGAGGGGACCAGCCGGGCGCCGTGGGCGCGCAGCGCATGCACCGCGTTGGGGTAGGTCGGCGACTCGACCAGCACCCGGTCGCCCCGCCCGGTGAGCGCCAGGCAGACCAGCGCGGCGCCGGCCAGAGCGCCTGGTACGACGAGGATCTGGCCGGGATCGGTGGGGACTCCCTGCGCGTCGTACTGCTCGGCGATCGCCTGCTGCAACTCCGGCAGCCCGGCGGGGTAGTAGCCGTGGCCCGCGAGCTGCCGGGGGAGCTCCTCGATCGCCGCGGCGTAGGCGGCCAGGACGCCGGGCGGCGCCGGCGCGGCCGCGCAGTTGAGGTCGATCGCGCCGTCGGCGACCGCGGGGGTCAGGGCCCGGTCCGGTGCGCGCAGCCCGCCCGGGAGCCGGGTGAAGGTCCCGGCGCCGCGCCGGGCGACGGCGTACTCGGAGTCGACCAGGAGCGCGTACGCCCTGGTCACCGTGGTCCGGGAGACGCCGAGCGCGCCGGTCAGGGCGCGTTCGGAGGGAAGCTGCATCCCGCCCGGGATCCGGCCGTCGGCGATGAGCGCCCGCAGCGCGGAGGCGAGCCCCGCGTAGGCGGGATTGCGATCGAAGGATCCGACCAGGGTCGCGAGCCGGGCGGGGGCGATGACGCTCATGTAGCCACCCTCGCATGATTGGCTATTTATTGAAAGGCCAATCGTGAGTGATGATGGGTGCCATGAGCAGCACGACCACGATCGCACTGACCGACCTCGGCCCGGTCGCCCAGCTGCGGGCCGGGCGCCTCGGGCGCCGGATCCCGCAACTCTTCGTCGGGCTGGCGCTCTACGGCGTCAGCCTCGCGCTGATGGTCCGCGCCGGGCTCGGCCTCGCGCCGTGGGACGTGCTGCACTACGGGCTCACGCTCCACCTCCCGATCACGATCGGACAGGCGATCATCGCGATGAGCTTCGTGGTGCTGCTGGCGTGGATCCCGCTGCGGGAGAAGCCCGGCGTCGGCACGGTGGCCAACGCCATCGTGGTCGGTCTGGGCGCCGACGCCACGCTGGCGCTGCTGGACCAGCCCGAGGGGCTCGCCGCTCGCATTGCGCTCATGGTCACGGGCGTCGCGCTCAACGGACTGGCCACCGCGCTCTACATCGGCAGCCAGCTCGGGCGCGGCCCCCGCGACGGGCTGATGACGGCGCTGGCCCGCGTGACCGGCCGGTCGCTGCGCCTGGTCCGCACCGCGCTGGAGGTGAGCGTCGTGCTCATCGGCCTCCTGCTCGGTGGCGTCGTGGGCGTGGGCACCGTGCTCTACGCGCTCGCGATCGGGCCGTTGACCCAGGCGATGCTGCCGTGGGTGATCGTCGACCTGGGCGGTCCCAACGAGCCGGCCTCCTGACGACCGCGCACGCAGCTTTGCGGAGGCGTTCGCGACCGGCATGCGGTCGCGAACGCCTCCACAAGCAGGTCGTGGGCACTCGCAGGGATCAGCGGCGCGTCGCGATGAGCGCGGCGGCGTCCCCGGCGACCATCACCTCGGCGGCGATGAACCGCTCGTCGAGCAGCCAGTCCTCGCGTGGCGCGTCGACCCTGCCGCCCGCGACGGGCGGCCAGATCGAGCAGGGGATCAGGTCGTCGATGACGACGATGCCGCCGGGCTCGACCAGGTCGGCGACATGGTCGACCTTGTGATCGTCGCCCTCGTTGAGGAAGAGCAGCGAGAACGGTCCCCGGTCCAGCAGCGCCGACCAGTCGGCGGCGATCACCTCGACCTGGTCGTCCCCCGCGAAGATCGCCGCGGCGGAGGCCGCCAGCGACGGGTCGCGTTCGGCGGTCAGGATCCGGGCGTCCGTCGGCAGGCCGCTTCGCAGCCACGCCGTGCCGACGCCGCAGCCCGTGCCGAACTCGGCCAGGGTGCCCGTGCGGGTCGCGGCGAGGGCGGCCAGCAGCCGCCCGGTCTCGTTGCGGCAGAACGACGCGTAGCCGGCGCGACGCGATGCGTCGAACGCCCGCGTCACGAACTCGGGGAGCTCCGGCGGCGCACTCATGGGGCCAGTCTTCCATGCTGGGACAACCGTCTCAGATGATGGATGGTCGAGGGGTGTGGCTTCGCTGTCCCGGGCCCGTGGCGGACCGCCCGGCCCCGTGAAAAATGGTCTCGGATCGTGGAAACACCGGCAAGTCGGATGCGACGGCCGGTGGGGACGTCGTACAGTGTGCGAACCATGAAGGCGGTTTTCGTACTTATTCGCTGCCGCGACGAGGCCTGAGAGAAGGGCCACCTCGTCGCGGTGCTCGGCGTTGACGAGGACTCACCGCCCGCCAGGCCCTTCGACACTGTTGACCAGTGACACTGTTGACCAGTGAACGGTCCGCTAGCCGGACCGACTGATCGAAGTCATCGCCCTATGCCGGGCACCTGGCGCCGACCGCGCGATCCGCGGCCGCACCGGGCCCGGCGCCCGCGGCCCCGTGAGATCCACGGGTCGCTCCGCAGCACCGGCACCCGGCCTGGGAGCCGTGGTTTCGATCTTCCGCCCCGGAGCAGCGACAATCTCTCTCCAGCGGCACCACGAGCGTTTCTCACGGCCCGGCTCGGCCGCGAGCACCACAGATCCACAAGGAGACACCCGATGTACGACATGTACCCCGACTGGGGCCCGAGCACCGACACCGTCCCGGACTGGGCCGTGCGTCCCCAGCCGACCGAGGCATCTCGCCAGGCGCTCGACGCCGCGTTCAACGGCGCCGACCCGAAGGCCCCGTGGGACGGCGACGAGGCCGCACCGGAGGACAACTAACCTCCTCACCCATGACTGATTCAACAATGCGGCTCGCCGTCATCCCCGGCGACGGGATCGGCCCCGAGGTGACTGCCGAGGCCCTGAAGGTCCTTGAGGCGGCCTCGCCGGTCAAGGTCGAGCCGACGCACTATCCGCTCGGCGCCGAGCGCTACCTGGCCACAGGCGAGGTGCTCCCGGACTCGGTGCTCGCGGAGATCGCCGGTCACGACGCGATCCTGCTCGGCGCGGTCGGCGGTAAGCCCAACGACCCCAACCTGCCGCCCGGCATCTTGGAGCGCGGGCTGCTGCTGCGCCTGAGGTTCGAGCTGGACCACTACGTCAACCTGCGGCCCTCCAAGCTCTACCCGGGCGCGACGTCGCCGCTGGCGGACCCCGGCGAGATCGACTTCGTCGTCGTCCGCGAGGGCACGGAGGGGCCCTACACCGGCAACGGCGGCGTGCTGCGCGCCGGCACTCACGCCGAGGTCGCCACCGAGGTCTCGCTCAACACCGCCTACGGCGTCGAGCGGGTGCTCCGCGACGCGTTCTCCCGGGCCCGGCGCCGGGCGCGCAAGCACCTCACCCTGGTCCACAAGACCAACGTGCTGGTCCACGCCGGTGCGCTGTGGTGGCGGCTCTTCGAGGCCGTCGGCGAGGAGTTCCCGGAGGTCACCCGCGACTACATGCACATCGACGCGGCGATGATCTTCATGAGCACCGACCCGGCGCGCTTCGACGTGATCGTCACCGACAACCTCTTCGGCGACATCCTCACCGACCTCGCCGCGGCGGTCACCGGGGGCATCGGGCTGGCCGCCTCGGGCAACGTAAACCCCGAGGGGACCTTCCCGTCGATGTTCGAGCCGGTGCACGGCTCCGCGCCGGACATCGCCGGACAGGCCAAGGCGGACCCGACCGCCGCGATCTCGTCGGCGGGCCTGCTGCTGGACCACCTCGGGCACCACGACGCCGCCCGGCGGGTGGCGGACGCGGTGCTGGCCGACATGGTCGGCAGGAGTGGGGCCGGATCGGCGGTATCGCTTGAGCCGCGTCGTACCGAAGAGATCGGCGACGCCATCGCGGCGCGTCTGGGGTAGCCACCCCCGACCGAAATGGTCGAGGACCAGAGAGGAGAGCCTCCGATGTCGGATAGCGTGCCCGGTATGGAGACGCAGATCACCCTGACCGACCACCCCCTCAGCGACGAGCGCCTGGCCGAGGTGCTCGCGAATCCAGGGTTCGGCACCAACTTCTCCGACCACATGTTCACCCTCGAGTGGACGCCCGAGGAGGGCTGGCACGACGCGCGGGTCACGCCGTACGGGCCGCTCAGCCTCGACCCGGCGACCGCCGTCCTGCACTACGCGCAGGAGATCTTCGAGGGGATGAAGGCCTACCGGCACGACGACGGCTCGGTCTGGCTCTTCCGGCCCGAGATGAACGCCCGCCGCCTCGCGCGCTCCAGCCGCCGGCTCGCGCTGCCGGAGCTGCCGGAGGCGGAGTTCCTCGCCGCCTGCGCCGAGCTGGTGAAGGCCGACGAGCGCTTCGTCCCCGACAACGCGGGGGAGAAGAGCCTCTACGTCCGGCCGTTCATGTTCGCCTCGGAGTCCTTCCTCGGCGTCCGGCCGTCCAAGCACGTGACCTTCATGGTGATCGCGAGCCCGGCCGGCGCCTACTTCGCCAAGGGCATCAAGCCGGTCAGCATCTGGCTGTCGACCGACTACACCCGTGCCGCCCGCGGCGGCATGGGGGCGGCCAAGACCGGCGGCAACTACGCCTCGAGCCTCGTCGCGCAGCAGGAGGCCGGCGAGCACGGCTGCGACCAGGTGGTCTTCCTCGACGCGCAGGAGGGCACCTACGTCGAGGAGCTCGGCGGCATGAACCTCTACTTCCTCCACGCCGACGGCCGGATCGTCACCCCCGAGACCGGCACGATCCTCGAGGGGATCACCCGCGACTCGATCATCACGCTCGCCGAGCAGCTGGGGCACAAGGTCGAGGAGCGCCGCTTCTCGATCGACGAGTGGCGCGACGGCGTCGAGTCCGGGGAGATCGTCGAGGTCTTCGCCTGCGGTACGGCGGCCGTGGTCACGCCCGTCGGCCAGCTCAAGTGGGACGGCGGCGAGACGGCCGCGGTCGCCGAGCCCGGTGAGACGACCATGGCGATCCGGAGCGCGCTGGTCGACATCCAGTTCGGCCGGGCCGAGGACACGCACGGCTGGATGCACCGGGTCTGCTGAGCCCCCGGGAGACGCAGGACACGGCGCCGACGACCGGGCCCGGCGGGGAACCGGCCGGTAGGATCGGCCGAGTGACCGCCACCCCGCACCGGCAGGCGCCGCCGGACATCACGGTGAACGGCTATCGGCTCCTGACCCGCATCGGCGAGGGCGGCATGGGTGTCGTCCACCTGGCGCAGCGGCCGGGCGAGCCCCGGGTGGCGCTGAAGGTGCTGCGCCCCAACATCGTCGGCGACGACGAGGCCCGGGCCCGGCTCGCGCGCGAGGTGAGCTCGCTGGAGCGGATCCGCGGCCCCCGGGTCGCCGAGATCGTCGATGCCGACCCGTGGGGTGACATCCCCTACGTCGCCACCCGCTACGTCCCCGGCCTGAGCGTGCACGACCACGTCCGCGAGGAGGGCCCGATCACCGGGCCCGACCTGGTGTGGCTGGCGGCCGGGCTCGCCGAGGCGATCGCCGCGGTCCACGCGTGCGGCGTGCTGCACCGCGATGTCAAGCCGTCCAACGTGCTGCTCGAGGGCCGCAACCCGGTGCTGATCGACTTCGGCCTGGCGCGGGTCGCCGACGACCCGAAGCTGACCCACACCGGCTGGCTGCTGGGCACGCCCGGCTACCTCGCCCCCGAGATCCTGCTCGGGCAGGACGCCACGATCGCCTCCGACGTCCACTCCTGGGCGGCGACGGTCGCCTTCGCGGGCCTCGGCCGGGCGCCCTTCGGCGGCGGTCCCGGGATGGCGATCATGGACCGGGTCCGCCGCGGCGAGCACGACCTCGGCGACCTGCCGCCCGCCTTCCGGGCGCTGCTGGGCCGCTGCCTGGACCCGAGCCCCGCGCGCCGGCCCGGGCTGCCGGAGATCCTCGCCGAGCTGCGCCCTGCCTCCGGCTCGGCCTCTGACCCTGTTGGGGCCCGCCGCGACGGCGAGGACCCGTTCACGATGCCGCTGCGGCTCGCCGCCGTGGCCGGCATCGACCCGCCCACGACCGGCCCGACCGACGTGGCGCTGCCCGAGGGTGCCGTCGATGCTGGTGCCCTGGCTGATGGCGCCCTGGCCGAGGGTGCCACCGCGGCCGTGCCCGACGATCCCCCCAAGCCCGCCATCGAGTGGCCGCACGGGCGGCCCGGCGAGACCCTCGTCGAGCGACCCGGCGCGACCGTGGTCGAGCGGCCCGCGCCTGCCGTCCCCGCGCCGGCGGCGCGCGCCTTCGACCGACCCACCGACCGCCAGCTTGACCGCCAGCCCGACCGCACCGGGGCCCGACCGGCCGATCGGCAGCCGGCCCGGTGGGACGACGACAACTGGAGCGCGCCGCAGGAGTTCGGCCCCGCGATCGTGTCGCCGGGGGAGCGGATGCGCCGCGGCGTACTCACCGTCATTCTCGGCCTGGTCGCGGTCGCCGGCATCGTCGCGTTCCCGCCCGTCGCCGCCGCGGTCCTGATCGTCGGCGTGTGGCTGGCGCGCAGCGGCTCGGTGGCCACCTCCGCCCACCACGACCGGCGCCGGCTCCGCGGCTCCAAGTGGTACGACGGGCCGCAGATCCTGCTCAGCACGCCGTGGTACTTGATCGCCTCGCTCCCCGGCACGCTGCTGCTCCTGGCGTGGGCCGGCGCGATGGGGCTCGCCGGCGGCCTGCTGGGCTACGCCTTCCTCGGGACCACGCCGCGGGTGCTGCTGGCGCTCGGGGTGCTGACGGTCATCGGGTTGTGGACCGGGCCGGGCTCGACGCGGCTGCGCGGGCCGGTGTCGCGGCTGGTCAACCCGGTGTGCCGCCGTCCCGCGGTGTGGTTCGTGGTCTCGCTGCTGGTCGGGGCGCTCGCCGCGCTGCTGGGCGGACAGATGACCTCCTCCGGCGTCGAGTGGTGGCCCTTCACCCAGCTCGCGTCGTACGACGTGAACGTGCCCAGCCTCGGCCAGTGGTGGCCCTTCTCCTGACGTCGCCCGGATCGCGCGCCCGCGCCGGGCCGCCCAGGTCCTGAGACTCCGCACTGGCCGTGGTCGGGGGTTCGTGGCACGATGGTCACGTGGCGCAAGCGACCATTATTTGCTAGCGCGTCGAGCCCCTCGACGCGCCGACCTCTCGTACCCACGAGAGGTTTTTTGTTGCCCGCGGCGCGTCGTACCACCCCGAAACCCGAAAGCGACCCGACCGATGGACCTGCACGGACCATTCCACGTCTACGACACCACGCTGCGCGACGGCGCCCAGCAGGAGGGACTCAACCTCTCCGTCGCCGACAAGCTGTCGATCGCGCGGCACCTCGACGAGCTCGGCGTCGGGTTCATCGAGGGCGGCTGGCCGGGCGCGAACCCGAAGGACACCGAGTTCTTCCGGCGCGCCCGTGACGAGCTCGACCTGCGCCACGCGAAGCTCGCGGCCTTCGGCGCCACCCGCCGCGCCGGGGTCGCCGCCGCCGACGACCCCCTGGTCGCGGCGCTGCGCGACTCGCGCGCGGAGGTGGTCACGCTGGTGGCCAAGTCGTTCGACCGGCACGTCGAGCTGGCGCTGCGCACCACGCTGGCCGAGAACCTCGCGATGGTCCGCGACACCGTCGCCCACCTGCGCTCCGGCGGGCAGCGGGTGTTCCTGGACGCCGAGCACTTCTTCGACGGCTACCGCGCCAACCGGGACTACGCCTTCGAGGTGCTGCGGACCGCCTACGAGGCCGGCGCCGAGGTGATCGCCCTGTGCGACACCAACGGCGGCATGCTGCCGGACTGGGTCGCCGACGTCGTCGCCGACACCGTCGAGCGCACCGGGGTGCGGGTCGGCATCCACTGCCACAACGACACCGGCTGCGCCGTCGCCAACACGCTGGCCGCCGTCGACGCGGGCGCCACCCACGTGCAGGGCACGATCAACGGGTACGGCGAGCGCACCGGCAACGCCGACCTGATCAGCGTGGTCGCGAACCTCGAGCTCAAGAACGCCAAGCAGGTGCTGCCGGCCGGCTCGCTCAAGGAGGCCACGCGGATCGCGCACGCGGTCGCCGACGTCACCAACTTCCCGCCCGCGAGCAGGCAGCCCTACGTCGGCACGAGTGCCTTCACGCACAAGGCCGGCCTGCACGCGAGCGCGATCAAGGTCGACCCGGACCTCTACCAGCACATGGACCCGCTCGGCGTCGGCAACGACATGCGGCTGCTGGTCTCCGACATGGCCGGGCGGGCGTCCATCGAGCTCAAGGGCCGCGAGCTGGGCTTCGACCTGTCCGGCGACGCCGAGCTGATCAAGCGGGTGACCCGGCGGGTCAAGGAGCTGGAGGCCCGCGGCTTCACCTTCGAGGCCGCCGACGCGTCCTTCGAGCTGCTGCTGGCCGAGGAAGTCGAGGGCGAGCGGCCGTCGTTCTTCGACGTCGAGTCGTGGCGCGTGATCACCGAGACCCGGCAGGGCGACGAGGCGGTCTCCGAGGCGACCGTCAAGGTGTGGGCCGGCGGCAGCCGCC
>JBDHZS010000158.1:0-8436 GCA_039812025.1 Nocardioides sp.
CTCGAGCTCGCCAGCAACGCCGCCGTCCGCGTGGCCGTCGCCGCCGGCGCCGGCCCGGCCGTGCTCAGCGAGCACGCCGTGCAGGCGGCGGTGCGCGCCGGCGAGCTGCATGCGGTCATGGTCGACGGGCTCCTCGTCGAGCGGCCGCTGCGCGCGATCTGGCCCGCAGATGCCGCCCTGCCGGAGGCCGGCCGTCGGCTCGTCGAGCTCGCGGTGCAGCTGGAGAGCGATCGACAGCCGACCTGACGAGACCGGGCCTCGTGTGCCCCGTGTCACAGGCATCGCGTAGTACGGTGACGCGTCCGCCGGCCACACCGTCACCGCGGCGGCACCGGACGCCAACCAGGTCCAACACAATCACGGGAGCAGTGCATGGCAGCGCAGACCGACGTCGAGACGAGCCTGGTGGCCGCCAAGGAACGCGCCGCGGCCGAGGTGGAGCGCAGGCGGACGCAACTGGTCGAGCTCAGTCACGCCATCCACGCGAACCCCGAGCTCTCCTGGGCCGAGCACGAGGCGGCCGCGCTCGTCGCGACGGCGCTGCGCGAAGCGGGCTTCGCCGTCGAGACCGGCGCCTACGGGGTGCAGACGGCCGTCGAGGCGGTCTACGGCAGCGGGGACCTGACCGTCGCGATCTGCGCGGAGTACGACGCGCTGCCCGGCATCGGGCACGCCTGCGGCCACAACGTCATCGCCGCCGCCGGCGTGGGCGCGGCGGTCGCGCTCGCCACCGTCGCCGACAAGGCCGGCCTGCGGGTCAAGCTGCTGGGCACGCCCGCCGAGGAGCACGGCGGCGGCAAGGTCTCGATGCTCGAGGCCGGGGCCTGGGAGGACGCCGACTTCTCGCTGATGGTCCACGGCATCACCTCCACCCCGGAGATGACGGGCGACAGCCACAGCGCGCGCGGGATGCGCTCGACGGCGGTGGACCGGTTCCAGGTGATCTACCACGGGCTCACCGCGCACGCCGCGGGCATGCCGGAGATGGGCATCAACGCCTCGAACGCGGCAGTGCTCGCCCTCAACGCGTTCGCCATGCTGCGCCAGCAGCTGCCGAAGGAGACCAACCTCAACGCGTTCATCTCCCACGGCGGGGAGGCGACGAACATCATCCCCGACCGGACCGTGGTCCAGGTCGAGCTGCGCGCCTACGAGCTGGACGTCTGGCGCGAGATGAAGCAGAAGGTGCTCAAGTGCTTCGAGGCCGGCGCCGTCGCCACCGGCTGCACCTGGGAGTGGGAGCCGACCGAGCACCCCTACGCCCCGCTCGTCCACGACGAGGTGCTCGCCGACCTGTGGGACGTCAACCTCGCCGCGCGCGGCCGCACGATCGACCCCGACGTGCGCCTGGGCGGCGGCTCGACGGACATGGGCAACGTCTCGCAGGTGCTGCCGGCCATCCACCCGATGCTGACCTTCCGCGGCAAGCAGGCGCCGGCCCACAACCCGGCGTTCACCGAGATCGCGGCCAGCGCCGAGGCGGACGAGTCGATCCTCGACGGCGCCGCGACGATGGCGGCGACCGTGCTCGACGTCGCGCTCAACCCCGAGCTGCGGGCCGAGTTCAAGCGCCGTACCGCCGAGCGTCCCCCCGGGGCGACCCGGGTGTCATTCCGCGCCTGACGCCCTCCCTCCCGACACGAAGGACCCTCCCATGACGACTCCCGGCGAAACCGCGGCGACCAATCCCCAGCGCGAGCTGAACATCGGCTTCGGCGAAGGGCGGCTGTGGGTGCTCATCGGCCTGATGACGCTCATCGCCGCGATCGCCCAGCTCATCGGCCCGTTGACCGTGCCCGTGGGCAACGCGTCGATCGTGCTGCTCCCGATGATCTGGGCCCTGCTGATGGGCGTCGTCATCTCCGGTCAGACGTTCAAGCCGCTGCCCCTCGACCTGCAGCACACCGCCAACGCGATCATGGCCGTCGCGGTGCTGGTCCTGTGCGCACGGCTCTCGCTGACGCTCGGACCGCAGCTCCCGGAGCTGTTCGCCGCCGGACCGGCGCTGCTGCTCCAGGAGTTCGGCAACGTCTTCGGCTCCATCCTGCTCGCACTGCCGCTCGCCGTGCTGCTCCGGATGGGGCCCGCCACGGTCGGCGCGACCTTCTCGATCGACCGCGAGCCCTCGTTCGCGATGGTGATCTCACGCTTCGGCCCGGACTCGCCGCAGTACCGCGGCGTGCTCTCGATGTACGTCTTCGGCTCGATCTTCGGCGCCATCATCGTCTCGCTGGTCGCCTCCGTCCTCTCCTCGATGGACATCTTCGACTGGCGGGCGCTGGCCATGGGGGCGGGCGTCGGCTCGGGTTCGATGATGGCCGCGGGCATCGCGTCGGTCACCGCGGCGCACCCGGAGAACGCCGAGGCGGTCGCGGCGCTGGCCACCACCGCCAACCTGATCGCCGCCCTCGCCGGCGTCTACCTCGCCCTCTACATCTCGCTGCCGGTGGCCGATCGGTTCTACAAGTTCCTCACCCGCAACCAGACCGAGCCCGCCGCCGACGGCGCGCTCAAGAAGATGGGAGAGATCACCGCCGCGGCCCTCGACGCGCCCAAGGTGAACCTCTCCTCGGCCGCCAGCCTCGCGATCCTGTCCGCGGCCGGTCTGGTCACGGCCACCATCGCGCTGAGGGGCTTCTCCTTCGACATGGTCCTCACCTATGCCGTCCTGGCCGCGATGGTCGCCGTCGGGCTGTGGCTGACGCAGCTCAGCCGGGGCAAGGTCCCCGCCCTGATCACCGTCATCATGCTCGGCACGCTGGCCACCATGCCCGGCGCACCCACCGCGCAGTGGCTCCTCGAGACGTCCGCGTCGGTGGACTTCCTCTCCGTGATCACGCTGATGCTCGCCATCGCGGGCCTGAGCATCGGCAAGGACCTCCCCATGCTCAAGCAGATCGGGTGGAAGATCCTCCCCGTCGGCTTCGTGGTCATCGGCGCGACGTTCCTCGCCTCGACCGTCATCGCCCAGTTCGTGCTCAGCATCATCGACTGAGGGGCGTTCCCCGACTCCGACTCGGTTGACGTGACTCGGTTGACGAGCGCGTTGGTCATTCTCTAGTATTTTAGTGTACTTTCTACGCATTGGGCATCGCTCTCTCCTCGCCCATCCCGCCACCGCCTCGCTCACCCAGGAGCAGCCTTGTCCACCATCGCCAAGCCCGCCGCCGGGGCACCTCCCCCGGCGACCACCCCCGAGGACCAGCAGCGGGCAGGCTCTCGGCTGTTCGCCGGCCGCTGGCGTGACTGGACCACCAACATCGCCGTCTTCATCGGCGTGATCGCTGCCTGGTGGGCGGTGACGGCGTCCGGGCTGATCCCGCCGCTGTTCCTACCCAGCCCGCAAGCCGTGGTGGGCGCCTTCATCGACGCCAACGGCTGCCAGCCCGTCCAGGAGGGAAGCGAACGGATCGTCTGCGGCACCCAGGGCTACTTCCTGTGGGAGCACCTCCTCGCCAGCCTGCAGCGCATCGGGCTGGGAGTGCTCGGAGGCATCGCGGTCGGCGTGGTGATCGGCTTCGCCATGGCGCTCATCCCCGTGCTCGGCCGCATCTTCGAGCCGTACCTCAACTTCCTGCGCTCCCTGCCGCCGCTCGGCTACATCGGCCTTCTGATCGTCTGGTTCGGCATCGGCGACACCTCGAAGATCTGGCTGCTCTTCCTGGCCGCCTTCCCGCCGATCGCGATGGCGACGATCGACGGGGTCCGTGGCATCCGCACCGACCGCATCCTGGCCGCGCAGGCCATGGGCGCGAACTCCGTGGACGTGCTGCGCCACGTCGTCCTGCCCGCCAGCCTGCCGAGCATCCTCTCCGGCATCCGGATCGCCACCGGCTTCGCATGGACGACCGTGGTCGCAGCGGAGCTCAACAACGGCATCCCGGGCATCGGCGGCCTGGCGTACCTGTCCGGCACGCAGCTGCAGACGCCCCTCACCATCGCCTGCATCATCATCATCGGCCTGGCGGCGATCGCCCTCGACGCCTCGATCAAGCGCCTGGGATCCCTCCTCGTGCCATGGCAGGGCAAGGCGTGACCCACTCGACGACGTCCGGAGGACGCACCACCATGAGCATCCCCTCCCCCTCCCCGATCCGCCTCGCGGCCGCCGCCTGCGTGGTGGCCGTGAGTGTCGGCCTCACCGGGTGCACCACCGCCCGCGAGGCGGAGGCCGAGGCCAACGCCGCGAACGGCACCGCGGTCGAGTGCCCGGTCGGGGCCGACGAGTCCGTCACCGGCGCGGTCCGGATCGGCTGGCAGGCCATCCCCAGCGCCAACCTGCTGGTCAAGGACAGCGGCTGGATCGAGGCCTGCCTCCCGAACGTGACCGTGACCTGGATCAAGTTCGACTCCGGCGCCGACGTCGTCCAGGGCTTCGGGTCGGGGTCGGTCGACCTGGCCACCCTGGGGTCGAGCCCCGCCGCGAAGGCGCTCTCGGCACCGTTGAACGTGGACATGCAGATCGTCTGGATCGACGACGTGATCGGTGCCGCCGAATCGCTCGTCGCCAAGGACGACGCGGTCGAGACCATCGCCGACCTGCGCGGGAAGACCATCGCCGTACCGTTCAGCTCGACCTCGCACTTCAGCCTGCTGATGGCCCTCGAGGCCGCCGACCTGACGCCGGGCGCGGACGTGAAACTGATCAACCTCAGCCCCGACAAGATGCTCGCCGCCTGGAACGGCGCGCAGTTGGACGCCGCGTGGGTGTGGGACCCGGTGCTCAGCGAGCTCGCCGCCGACGGCCACATCGTCACCGACAGCCAGGCGACCGCCGAGCAGGGGAACCCCACCTTCGACCTGCAGGGGGCGACCCGCTCCTTCGTCAGCGCCAACCCCGACTTCCTCGACACCTGGACGGCGGTCCAGGACCACGCGGTGGCAGAGCTCACCGGCGACGACGCCAAGACCGCCGCCCAGGCCGTGTCGGTGCAGTTGGGCAGCACGCCCGAGGCCGTGCTCACCCAGCTCGGCGGCTACACCTATCCCGCCGCCAAGCAGCAGGCCAAGCTCCTGGCCGACCTGCCCGGGCAGCTGCAGGCCACCGCCGATTTCCTCGCCTCGCAGGGCGAGGTGGACGCGGTGAGCGACCTGTCGACCTATGAGGCCGGCATCTACCCGACGTCCATCGAGAAGGCGGCGAAATAGCATGACCAACACGCTGGCGGATGAGAGTCCCGCCCAGACCTCCGTGCCGAAGATCCGCTTCGACCGGGTCTCCAAGGTCTACGCCACCGACAGCGGCCAGCCCGTGACCGCGTTGTCCGAGACCTCCGTCGACATCGCCGAGGGCGAGTTCGTCTGCGTCGTCGGGCCGTCCGGCTGCGGCAAGTCGACCCTGATGCAGATGCTGGCGGGCTTCCATCCCCCGTCGACGGGGCAGGTGCTGGTCGGCGGGGTCGAGGTGCGACGTCCCGGCGCCGAGCGCGGCGTGGTCTTCCAGCAGGCCAACCTCTACCCGTGGCTGACCACCCGCGGGAACGTCGAGCTCGGGCCGCGCATCCGGGGGGTCGCCAAGGCCGAGCGCCGCGCCCGGGCCGAGCACTTCCTGGAGATGGTCGGCCTGGCCGCCTTCGCGGATCGCAAGCCCTACGAGCTGTCCGGGGGCATGCAGCAGCGGGCTCAGATCGCCCGGGTCCTGGTCAACGACCCCGAGATCATCCTCATGGACGAGCCCTTCGGCGCCCTGGATGCCCTCACCAGGGAGCGGATGCAGGTCGAGCTGCTCCAGATCTGGCGGGAGCGCCGCAAGACGCTGATCTTCATCACCCACGACGTCGAGGAGGCCGTCTTCCTCGGCACCCGCGTGCTGGTGATGAGCGCCCGGCCCGGGCGGGTGCTGATGGATCTTCCGATCCGGGTGCCCGGCGACGTGCCCGCCGCCGAGCTTCGTGCGCATCCGGCCTTCGTCGAGTTGCGCGACACGCTCACCGACGCCATCTACCGGGCTCAGGACGGGATCGCCCAGTAGCTGCCCAGTAGCAACTCAGCAGCAGCCCGGTAGTGCTCCGGCCCGCGCGGGATATCAGGGGCGCCGACAGATGTCAGGGGCGCCCGGCGGCCACGCGGTCCTCGGCGTGCAGCAGGCTGCTGCCCACCGTCTCCGGCATCTTCAGCGCGACGAAGACGCCGAGCGCGATGACCGCGAGGACCACCATGTAGACGCCGGGCGCGATCAGCGACCCGGTCAGGGTGATGAGCCAGGTGGAGACCAGCGGCGCCGTACCGCCGAAGACCGTGTAGGACAGGTTGAAGCAGATCATCGTGCCCTTGAGCCGGTTGCGGGTGGCGAAGGACTCCATGATGGTCACGCCGTACACGCCGTAGAACATGCCGAAGACGACGCCGAAGACCAGCTGGCCCGAGAGCGCCCCGGCCACGGTGCCCTGCGCCGCCAGCCAGAACGACGGGATGTAGGTCACGATGATCGTGATCAGCATGGCGGTCAGCACCGGGCGGCGGCCGTAGCGGTCCGACAGCGCGCCGCCGGCCCAGAAGCTCATGAACGCGACGAACAGGGCGATGCCGTTGGTCACCAGCGCCTGGTTCTGCGGCAGCTCCACCATCGTGGTCAGGTAGGCCACCATGTAGCCGCTGAGTGTGTAGAAGCCGAGCGCGCCGACCGCGGCGAGGGTGAGGGTCTGGATGACCGGCTTGAGGTTCGAGCCCTTGTTGTCGGGGATGTGCTGCTCGACGACGACCTCGTGGTCGGCCTTGGCGGCCTCGAAGACGGGCGACTCGCTGATCTTGGAGCGGATGTACATGCCGATGAGCGCCATCGGGCCGCCGATGAGGAACGGGATCCGCCAGCCCCAGGCCTCGTAGAGGTCGTCGCCCATGCCGCTGATCAGCAGCCAGACGAAGATCGCCGCGACCACCGAGGGCAGCGTGGTGAAGCTGTAGGTGAACGCGACGTAGAGGCCCCGCTTCTCCGGGGGCGCGTGCTCGGCGACGAACGCGTTGGAGGTCATCGTCTCCCCCGCTGCCGAGAAGCCCTGCACCAGCCGGCAGATCACCAGCAGGATCGGCGCCAGGATGCCGGCGGTGGCGTAGGTCGGCAGGAAGCCGATCGCCATCGTGCCTCCGCCCATCATGAGGATCACCACGACCAGGACGCTGCGCCGGCCGATCCGGTCGCCGAGGATCCCGAAGAAGATGCCGCCGATCGGGCCGATCGCGAAGCCGACCGCGTAGACCGTGAACGTCAGCAGGACGGCGTTGACCGGGTTCGACTCGGGGAAGAAGAGCTTGGCGATCACGGTCGCCGAGTAGGCGTAGATCACGAAGTCGTAGAACTCCACGAACTGGCCGATGGCCGAGGCGATGACCTTCTTCAGCGAACGAGGCGCCGATGTCATGGGGTGACTCCGATCCGAGGTTGGGCTCATTGCACCCGAAGCGACGGGCGCGAGGCGCATTGTGCCCCTCTTCGGACCGGAGATGTGGGAGGTCCTACGTGGTGGGACCGGCCGGCGCGGGGCCGGCCGGCGCGGGGGCGACCGGTGCGGGGCCGTCCTCCAGGAATGCGGCCGTCGGGACGAAGAACAGGCTGCCGGTCACCGCGGTGGAGAAGTCGAGGATGCGGTCGGTGTTGCCCGGCGGCTTGCCGACGAACATGTTGTGCAGCATCTGCTCGACGATGCCCGGGTCGGCGGCGTACCCGATGAAGTAGGTCCCGTACTCCTTGGCTCCCACCTCGCCGAAGGGCATGTTGTAGCGCACGATGTCGTGCTCGGTGCCGTCGCCGTCGACGATCGTGTTCAACGCGACGTGGGAGTTCGACGGCTTGACGTCGTCGGGCAGCTCGATGTCGTCGAGCTTGGTCCGGCCGATCGCGTGCTGCTGCTCCTCGACCGTGAGCGTGCGCCACGCGTCGAGGTCGTGGAGGTACTTCTGCACGATCACATAGCTGGCCCCGGCGTACGGCGCGTCCTCGGCGCCGATGAGGACCGCGTCCTGGGCGTCGGCGCCCTCGGGGTTCTCCGTGCCGTCGACGAAGCCGAGCATGTCCCGCTCGTCGAAGTACTTGAAGCCGTGGACCTCGTCGACGATCGTCGCCAGGCCGTCGAGACGTACGGCGAGCTGCTGGGCGAGCTCGAAGCACATCGCCATCCGGCGCGAGCGCAGGTGCACGAGCAGGTCGCCCGGCGTGGACACCGCGCGGTGCTTCGGCCCGGCGATCTCGGCGAACGGGTGCAGGTGCGCGGGTCGAGGCGCGTCGTACATCCGGTCCCAGAGGTCGGCGCCGATGCCGATCACGCAGGTCAGCTCGTCGTCCGGGGCGCGGAAGGAGACCGCACGGGTCAGGCCGCCGACGTCGGCGAACAGCTCCCGGATCTCCCCCTCCGCGCCCGGCTCGACGGTCAGGACCAGGAACATCGCGGTGTGGGCCGGTGGGCCGATGACCTGCTGGACGACCATGGCCTCAGGTTAGCG
>JBDHZS010000159.1:0-8414 GCA_039812025.1 Nocardioides sp.
CTCAGCTGATGATGGTGAGCAACTGGGTGGCGCGGGTGAGTACGACGTACAAGGTCGCCCGCCCGGTGGCGGACTCGGCCTCGATCTCCTCGGGGTGCAGCACGACGATCCCGTCGAACTCGAGCCCCTTGGTGTCCAGCCCGGTGAGTACGACGATCCGGTCCTCGCCCGAGGGCGCGGCGCCCGAGGAGATCGCGGCGCGAGCCCCGGGCGCGTCCGCCGCGAACTCCGGCCACGACGCCAGCCACGCGTTGACCTCGCTGCGCCGGGCGGCGGGGACCACGATCCCGATCGTGCCCGAGGACACCGACGCGGCCATGGCGCCCACCGCTTCCCGGGCCGCGGCCTCCACGTCAGCCACCCCGGTCAGCACGGACGGCGCGACCCCGGTCGAGCGGACGGCCACGGGGAGGTCGGCATCGAGCCCGACGCGGGCGGCGTACGACGCGGCGTGGTCGTAGATCTCGGCGGAGTTGCGGTAGTTGGTCGACAGGTGGAACTCGTGCAGCGGCTTGCCCGCCAGCGCCTCGGCACGCGCATCGGCCGCCTCGGCGGGCCAGGGCCACGACGACTGCGCGGCGTCCCCGACGACCGTCCAGGTCGCGGTGCGGCCGCGCCGCCCGACCATCCGCCACTGCATCGGCGTCAGGTCCTGGGCCTCGTCGACGAGCACGTGGGCGTAGGAGTCGTCGGCGATCTTGTGCGTCGGCGGCGCCCAGGGCGAGCCGGTCGGCGCGTACTCGCGGTCGGCGGCGGTGGTGAGCTCGGCCAGGTCGCCCCCGATGTAGTCGTCGAGCTCGTGGTCGGAGTCCTTGCGCTCCGGGATGTCGCCCAGCGCGTAGCGCAACTCGTCCAGCAGCGGCACATCCTCGACCGAGACAGAGCCAGCAGACGAGGAGCCCCACGACTTCAGCAGCAGCAGCTGCTCCTCCCGGCTCAGGATGCCGTCGGAGACGCGAGCCAGGAAGTCGGGATCGGCGAGCCAGCCGAGCACGTCGGTGGCGATCAGCGGCGGCCACCAGGCGGCGGCGAAGTCGACGAAGTCGGCGCGGCCGAGCAGGTCGTCGTTGAAGGCCTCACGACCCCGGTCGCGGCCGCGCTCCCCGCGCACCTGCCGCCACAGCGCGTCGAGCAGGGCCGAGGCGATCCGGGGCAGCTGCCGGTTGCGCATCGGGTGGCCCATGAGCTGGCGGCGCAGCCGCCCGAGCTCGCGCGGGCCCAGTGAGAGGACGTCGTCACGCCAGAAGATCCGGTAGGAGCCCGGGGATCCGGGGGCCTGCTGCCGTGCCGCGCGTCGTACCACCTCGGCCATGCGGGCCGAGCCCTTGATCGCGGCGACGGCGGGCTCGTCGTGGCGAGCCGCGTGGACGCCGTCGACGACCTCGCCGAGCGAGCGCAACGCGACGGCGGTCTCGCCGAGCGAGGGCAGCACCCGCTCGATGTAGCGGATGAAGACCCCGGACGGCCCGACGATCAGCACGCCGCCGCCCTCGTAGCGCCGGCGGTCGTTGTAGAGCAGGTACGCCGCCCGGTGCAGCGCGACCACCGTCTTGCCCGTGCCCGGCCCGCCCGAGATCGCCACGACACCCCGCCCCGGCGCCCGGATCGCACGATCCTGCTCGGCCTGGATGGTCGCCACGATCGAGTGCATCGACCGGTCACGCGCCCGGGAGAGCTGCGCCATCAGGGCGCCCTCGCCGACGATCGGCAGGTCGGTGTCGACCGAGGCGTCGAGCAGCTCGTCCTCGACCCCGACGACGACGTCGCCGCTGCACCGCAGCACCCGGCGGCGTACGACGTCGCCAGGGGTCGCCGCCGTGGCCTGGTAGAACACAGCCGCCGCGGGCGCGCGCCAGTCGATCAGCAGCGTGTCGCGCTGATCGTCGCGCAGCCCGATCCGGCCGATGTAGCGCGGCTCGGGATCGACGGCCGGCCGCAGGTCGAGGCGCCCGAAGACGAGCCCCTCGTGCGCGGCGTCGAGCTGCGCGATCCGGCGCGCGGCCTGGAACACCATCGCATCCCGCTCGACGAGGCCACCCTCGTGGCCGAGCCGGCCACGCTGATAGCCCTCCCGGGCCAGTTCGGCCGCCGCGGCGGCCGACTTCTGCAACTGCACGTGGACTCGGTCCACGAATTCCTGCTCCACCGCGATCTCACGCGCGGCAAGCTCGGTCGACACTTCTCGGTCCTATCCCTCCGCCGACACTCCGATGAGTCCATAACGATAACCCGGCAACCACCCCTCGGGCACAATGGCAACGGTCTCGGTCGCCCGGGGCTCAGCTGCATGTCACACGCCTTTGGAGATCGCGATGTCCACCCTCGCCCGCCTCGTCGTCGTGCTCGTCGCGACGGTGCTGGTGTCAACGTTCGGGGCCGCGTCGTACGCCGCCAAGAACGTCGCCACGGACGCCGAGGGCGACGTGCTCCGCAACGACGGCTCGAGCAAGGTCCTCGATCCGGACAACGAGACCGCCGACATCACCAAGGCGGTCACCAACCACAAGTCGGCCCAGGTCCGCGTGGCCGTGACCTACCGCGACCTGAAGAAGCTGCCGGATCAGTATGCCTACCTCGGCGTCCGGACCAAGAAGCGCGCGTTCTTCCTGACCGTCCGGTACGACGACGGCGTGCGCACCGCGAAGCTCACTCGCCCCGACGGGACGACGGTGAAGTGCCAGGGCATGTCGGCCAAGGCCTCCTTCGCCGACGACGTGATGACCTATGTGATCCCGCGCCGGTGCCTCGGGAAGCCGGTCTGGGTCCGCACCTCGATCGGCCACGCGGTCTACGAGGACAACGACGCCCTGATCGACGACGCCCGGCGCAAGGGCAAGTTCAACACCGACAAGGGCCCCGAGTTCGGGCCGAAGGTCCGCCGGGGCTAGCGCTTCCGGGACAGGAAGGCCGCCATCGCGGCGCGCGCGTCCTCGCTCGCGAACAGCCGCGCGCTCAGCTCGGCCAGCTCCTCGCCCCGCTCGTCGAACCTGCGCACCAGGTCCGCGTTGAGGATCCGCTTGGACTCGCGCAGCCCCTGCGGCGTCCCCGTCGCCAGGCTCGCGCAGGTCTGCGCGACCGCCGCCTCCAGCTCGTCGGCCGGGACCGCCCGCGTGACCAGCCCGTACGACGCGGCGTCGGCCCCTGTGAAGAGCTCGCCGCCCAGCGTGGTCAGCGACGCCGCCCGCGGATCCATCCGGTGGTGGACGGTGAGGCTGATGATCGCCGCGGCCAGCCCGAGCTTCACCTCGGTCAGCGCGAAGCTCGCCGTGTCCGCGGCGACGCAGACGTCCGAGGCCGCGACGATCCCGATCCCGCCGGCCCGGACGGCGCCGAGGACCTCGGTGACGACCGGCTTGTCGAGGGTGAGGATCAGCCGCTGGAGGGCGACGAGCCGGTGCGCCCCCTCGGCCATGCCGCCCGCCGAGGCCTCGCCCAGGTCCGCCCCCGAGCAGAACACCCGCCCCGACGAACGCAGCAGCACGACCCGCGCGGAGTCGTCGGCGTTCGCCCGCGCCAGCGCCTCGAAGAGCCCGGTGACCAGCGCCCGGCTCAGCGCGTTGCGGTTGTGCGGGGAGTCGAGAGTGATCACCGCGACCGCGTCCGCGGTCTCATAGCGGACGAGTTCGCTCATGGCGGCACCCTAGCCCGGTGGTCTACTGGGGGCATGGATGCCGTGAGTGCCGCCTTCGCCGCGGTGCCGCGGGCCGGGTTCCTCCGGAGCAGCGACCGGACGAGGGCCGGGCACGACGGGCCGATCCCGATCGGCCTCGGGCAGACGAACTCCCAGCCCCGGACGGTCGCGGACATGCTGCGGCTGCTCGACGTCCGGCCGGGTCACCACGTGCTCGATGTGGGTGCCGGGTCGGGCTGGACGACCGCGCTGCTCGCCCACCTGGTCGGTCCCGAGGGCCGGGTGCGCGGCGTCGAGCTGGAGCCCGTGCTGGCCGGTTGGGGCGCCGCGAACCTCTTCGCGACCGGCCAGAGCTGGGCGAGCCTGGAGCCCGCCGACCCCGGGGTGCTCGGGCTGCCGGACCACGCGCCGTACGACCGCATCCTGGTCTCCGCGATGGCGCGCCGGCTGCCCGAAGACCTGGTCGCGCAGCTCGCGGACCCCGGGCGGATGGTGGCGCCGGTGGCGGGTCACATGCTGCTGGTGGTCCGCTCCAGCGGCGGTACGACGACCACCCGGCACGGCCGGTACAGGTTCGTGCCGCTCCGCTGAGGAGGTCAGGGCAGCGGGTCCGGCCGGGCGACCCGGCTGGCGAGCGACTCGGGCGCCTGCAGGCAGTAGGAGTCGGTGAGCAGCTCGGTCAGCTCCTCCCAGTCGGTGTCGTCATCGATGACCATGCCGATCACGTTGCTGCCCCACTCGGCCTTGAAGTACGGCGCGGGCAGGTGCCGGAACGCCGCCACCTCGTCGGGCTCGCCGCGGAAGACGATCCGGAAGAGCTGGTCCTCGCCGCCGAAGACATGGGCGACCGTCGTGCCGCGGACCCGCCACCGCACCCCGACCCAGGCCGGCTCCTCGCCGCAGCCCGGGAAGCGATCCATGATCGCGCCGAGCCGCAGCAGGTAGCCCTCGGGCACCTCCGGCCGGTCCTTCTTCGCCACGGCCCCAGCCTGCCACGACCGCGCTACCGTGGACGAGGTGGAGCACCCTGCGAGGTGGGCCGTCGCGGGCGGGCTGGTCGTCGCGCTCGTGCTGTCGGTCGTGCTCCTGATCGCCAACCGGCCGCCCGGCGACACGGAGACCGCCACGTCCACCGACGCGGCGCCGGACCCGCCGCGCGCCGAGGCGCCCGAGCCCGACGAGACCCGGCAGGCACCGGCCCTGCTTCCGCCCAACCTGCGCAGCCTGTCGGCCACAGACCTGTCGATCGAGACCGTGGGCGACGAGCGCCGGTTGCGGTTCACCGCCTCGCTGGCCAACCTGGGACCGGGGCCGCTGGTGCTCCTGCCCCGCGGCAACACCGACTGCGCGCCCGGCCGGCATCCCGCGGCCCAGGTGCTCCATCGGGACGGGAACGGCGATGGCGACTTCCAGCGCCGGCAGGATCCCCGCGACCACCGCCGCGACGTGGGCTGCATGCTCCGCCACCCCGGGCACGGGCACTGGCACTTCGACGCCATGGCGGGCTACTCGCTGCGCGCACCGGGCAGCGACCGCCTCCTGGTCTCGCGGGACAAGGTCAGCTTCTGCCTGCGCGACAACAGGCGGGTGCCGCGGCAGCGAGTCGTCGTCCGGCGCGAGCACTTCGGTGAGTGCGCCCGCCACAGCCCGCAGGGCATCTCGCCCGGCTGGGTGGACGTCTACACAGCCGACTTGGATAGCCAGTGGCTGCGCCTGCCGCCGCGGGCCGATGGCCGGGTGGTCTGCCTCGACCTCCGGGCGGACCCGCACGACCTGCTCACCGAGACCGACGAGACCGACAACGCGGCCTCGATCGCGATCCGCGTCGAAGGCTCCGCCGTCCGGCGGGTGGGATCGGCACGGTGTCGCTGACCCGGGTGCGACAGCGGCCGAGCAGCACGCTGCCCCGGGCGCGGTGGCCCGGGGCAGCGGAGGCAGAGCGGATCAGCCGCGCAGCGCTTGCGCCAGACCGGTGAAGTCGCCGACCAGCAGGTCCATGTCCTCCTGGGTGTGGGCGAGCGAGACCAGCCACTGCTCGTCCAGTCCCGGCGGGGTGAGCACGCTGCGGTTGACGCCCCACAGCCACGACAGCTCGGCGAGGCCGAAGTCGACCGCCTTGAAGTCGCGGTAGTTCCGCACCGGCGTCGCCGACCAGGTCACGCAGCCCTTGGCGCCGAGCCCGACGGTGTGGGCGGGCAGCTCGTACTCGGCGATCACCTCACCCATCGCGGCCAGCGCCCGGTCGTTGAGCTCCTCGACCCCGGCGAGCGCCTCGCGGGTGCAGATCTCGTCGACCGCCTTGGCCGCCGCCATCACCAGCGGGTTGCCGTTGTAGGTGCCGAAGTGGGCCATCCGGTTGTCGACGACGACCTCCATGACCTCGCGCTTGCCGCCGAAGGCCGCCAGCGGCAGCCCGCCGCCGATGCTCTTGGCGAGGGTGATCAGGTCCGGCTGCACGCCGAGCCGCTGGGCCGCGCCCGCGTAGCCGGCGGTGAGCCCGGTCTTGACCTCGTCGAAGAGCAGCACGACGCCGTACCGGTCGCACGCCTCCCGGACCGCGGCCAGATAGCCCTCGTCGGGTACGACGATCGACAGGTTCTCCACGACCGGCTCGATGACCAGGACGGCGATCTCGGACCCGTGCGCGGCGAGCACCCGCTCGAGCATCGCCAGGTCGTTGTAGGCCACCACGTGCACCTCGCCGGGCACGGCGTCGAAGGGCGCCACGGGGGTCGGGTTGTCGGCGGGTCCGATGTCGGCGAGGTCCGGCTTGACGGAGACCTGCAGCGCGTCGTACCCGCCGTGGTAGCCGCCCTCGATCTTGAGCACGGCCTTGCGGCCGGTGTAGGCGCGGGCGGCGCGGACGGCGTACATCAGCGACTCGGTGCCGGAGTTGGTGAACCGGACCAGGCCGAGCCCGAACCGCTCGCAGTAGCGCTCGCTCATCTCGGTCGCCTGCGGGGACGGCGTGACGAAGAGCGTGCCGGTCTCCTGCAGGGCGCGGGTCACGTGCTCGACCACGACCGGGTTCAGGTGGCCGACGAGCATCGCGCCGAAGCCCATGGACAGGTCGAGCAGGCGGCGGCCGTCGACGTCGGTCAGCCAGGCGCCCCGCGCGGACTCGATCGAGATCGGGTAGGGGTCCCAGTGCTGGAAGGAGGAGGTCACGCCCAGCGGCAGGGTCTTGCTCGCGCGCGCGTTGTGCGCCCCGGAGGCGCCGGTGCCGGAGGTGAAGCGGTCCCACTCCTCGGCCAGCAGCTTCTCGACGCGGGCGGTGTCGACCGGCTTCGTCGCAGACGGGACCCAGCGCCAGGTGCCTGGGTCGTGCGGCGGCCACGTCGGGGCTGCGCCAGCCTGATCGGTCATATGTCCTCCTGGGTGTCGGGGTGACGGGGCAAGCCTCCCGACGCCGGCCCCAATCAACGTCGTCCGCTCATCATCGCTCATCCCGTCAGCCGCGCAACCCCGGGGCGCCCCACCATCACCCCCGGTCGCGGTAGTCCCCAACGTTTCGCAGGGGTTACGCGCGAGTAACCCCTGCAGAACGTTGGGGACTACCCGAAATCGAGCCGCAGTCAGTCCAGGCGGGCGACCAGCGGGAGCCGCGAGCGGGTGGCGATCCCGACGACGGCCGCGGTCACGAGGGGCAGCACCACGACCAGTCCCAGGATCAGCGGCCAGGGAATCGCGAGGAAGTGGTCGGCGATCGCCTCGCCGTTGGCATCGACGCCGAGCCACCGGTTGCCGGTCAACGGCCTGGCGATGGCCACCCCCGGGATGAATCCGACGGCGACCCCAAGCAGGGATCCGGTCAGGCCGACCACCAGCGCGTACGACGCGGCCACCGCGCGCCGCGTGCGGGGCTCAGCACCGACGGCGGACAGGGTCGCCAGGTCGGGGCGGGCGTCGGAGAGCGCGAGGAACGTCGCCGACAGCGTGCCGCCGAGCATCAGCACGGCGCCCAGGATCCCGAGGACCCCGTAGGCGGCGAGCTCCAGGTCGCTGCGCTCGTAGCCGCGTTCGACGTAGAACGTGGCCTCCGGATGCAGGCCGGCGACCGCCTCGGAGATCCGCTCCGCCTGCTCGGGGGTGACCCCGGCCGCGACGGCCAAACCCACCTGGCGCGGCTCCAGGCCCAGGTCCTCGGCCACAGACGGCGGGATCAGCGAACTCGCGGGAGCCCGCAACCCCCGGAACGGCACGAACACCGCGTCGACCTCCGCCCGGGTGCGCCGGTCCCCCTCTCCCAGATGGTGCACCACCACACGCACGCGGGCCGCGTCCGCCGGCGCCTCCGTGAACAGCACCACCCGGCCGGAGGCGAGCGCGTCGCCGGCAGCCGCCCGAGCCCCGTCGTCCAGGCCCGCCAGCACGTCAGGCACCGAGTCGCCGACAACGCTGGCCCTCCCCGGCATCTCGACCCCCGCCCAGGGTTCGTCGACCCCCTTCGGCCGACGGAAGTCGGGGTACGAGGACTCCGCGTCGTGCCAGCCGTCGATCCCCAGGATCGGCTCGAACTCCCGGCCAGCGTGGTTGGCGACCACGGCGGCCAGCCGCGTCCAGGTCTCCTCGTCAGCGCCGGGCGCGTCGACCATCCCGTAGCCGTGCGCCAGCCTGGGCTCGTACGTCGCCTCGGCCTCCGCGGCGCTGCTGGCGTTGGCGATGCCGAGTGCGACCACGCCGGCCACGGTCGCCGCGACCGCGGCGACCGCGGGCACCGTCCGGGTCCGGTGCCGTGCGGCGTCCCTGGCGGCGTACCGCAGCGGCAGCGCGAACCCGCGGG
>JBDHZS010000160.1:0-8398 GCA_039812025.1 Nocardioides sp.
CGGCCGCCGGTCTGGGCGACCTCGCCGCCCAGACCCTGCGCCATCAACTGGAACCCGTAGCACATCCCGAAGACCGGCACGCCCGAGGCGAAGAGCGCCGGGTCGATGCCGGGTGCGCCTTCGGCGTAGACCGAGGACGGGCCGCCCGAGAGCACGATCGCCTTCGGCTCGCGGGCGAGCATCTGGGCGACCGGCATCGTGTGCGGCACGATCTCGGAGTAGACCCGCGCCTCGCGCACCCGGCGCGCGATCAGCTGCGCGTACTGCGCCCCGAAGTCGACCACCAGGACCAGATCGTGCTCGGGGTGCGCCATGCGGCGCAGTCTATGCGGGCCGGGCGGCCTCGGTCAGATCACGCCCTGCGCGAGCATCGCGTCCGCGACCGGGATGAAGCCGGCGATGTTGGCACCGGAGACGTAGTCGCCCGGCACACCGTACTTGTCGGCGGTCGTGACGCAGCGGTCGTGGATGCCCCGCATGACCTCCGCCAGCCGCTGCTCGGTGAACGCGAACGACCACGAGTCGCGCGAGGCGTTCTGCTGCATCTCCAGCGCGGAGGTCGCCACGCCGCCGGCGTTGACCGCCTTGCCGGGCGCGAAGATCACGCCGGCCGAGGAGAACGCGTGCACCGCCTTGGGCGTGCAGGGCATGTTGGCGCCCTCGGCGACGACCTGGACGCCGTTGCTGATCAGCTCCTCCGCGTCACGGCCGTTGAGCTCGTTCTGGGTCGCGCACGGCAGCGCGATGTCGCACGGGACGTCCCAGATCGAGCCGGTGTTGTGGTACGTCGCGCTGGGGACCTTGTCGACGTACTCGCTGATCCGGGCGCGGCGGACCTCCTTGATCTCCTTGACCAGGTCGAGGTTGATGCCGGCCTCGTCGACGATGTAGCCGCCGGAGTCGGAGCAGGCGACGACCGTGCCGCCGAGCTGGTTGACCTTCTCGACGGAGTAGATCGCGACGTTGCCCGCACCGGAGACGACGACACGCTTGCCGTCGAAGTTCTCGTTGCGCAGCTTCAGCGCCTCCTCGACGAAGAAGACGGTGCCGTAGCCGGTGGCCTCGGTGCGCACCTGCGAGCCGCCCCAGGTCAGGCCCTTGCCGGTCAGCACGCCGGACTCGTAGCGGTTGGTGATGCGCTTGTACTGGCCGAAGAGGTAGCCGATCTCGCGGCCGCCGACGCCGATGTCGCCGGCCGGGACGTCGGTGTGCTCGCCGATGTGGCGGTAGAGCTCGGTCATGAAGGACTGGCAGAACCGCATGACCTCACCGTCGGAGCGGCCCTTCGGGTCGAAGTCGGAGCCACCCTTGCCGCCGCCGATCGGCATGCCGGTCAGCGAGTTCTTGAAGATCTGCTCGAAGCCCAGGAACTTGATGATCCCGAGGTAGACGCTCGGGTGGAAGCGCAGGCCGCCCTTGTAGGGGCCGAGCGTGGAGTTGAACTCGACCCGGAAGCCACGGTTGAGCTGCACGTTGCCCTGGTCATCGACCCACGGCACGCGGAAGATGATCTGCCGCTCCGGCTCGCAGATGCGGCGGATGACGGCCGCGTCGGCGTACTCCGGGTGCTTGGCGACGACGGGACCGAGGCTGTCGAGGACCTCGTGCACCGCTTGGTGAAACTCGGTCTCGCCCGGGTTGCGCTTGAGCACCTCGGTGTAGATGGCCTCGAGCTTCTCATCTAGTTTTGCCACGGCGGGGCTCCCTTTCAGGGTCGGTGAATTGGCCAAAGCCTTGCGTATGGCCACCTTCCCGGCCAGGGGGCGTCCACCTAGGGGCGGTGCAGCCGTCTCAGGGAACGGGACATCGCGACGATGGCGCGGGCATAGGCCGCGTCGGGCACTCCGGCGACCGGGGCGATCGGCAGCAGCCGCTGGGTCGCGACCGCCTGGGACTCGGTGAAGCGCCACAGTCCCTCGGCGCCCTGCCGGCGGCCGATCCCCGAGGAGCGCATCCCGCCCATCGGCAGATCGATGCTGCCCATCGTGGCGCCGTACGCCTCGTTGATGTTGACGCTGCCGCATCGCAGCTGCCGGGCGATTGCGCGGGCGCGTCGTACGTCGCGGCTGTAGACCGCCGCGTTGAGCCCGTGCTCGCCCTCGTTCGCCCGGGCGACGGCCTCGGCCTCGCCGTGGAACCGGTAGAGGGAGACCACCGGCCCGAAGGTCTCGGCGGAGAAGCAGTCCATCGCCGGGGTGACGCCGCTGAGGATCGTGGGCTCGAAGACGTAGGGGCCCAGGTCCGGCCTGGCCCGCCCGCCCGTGAGCACCTCGGCGCCCTGGGCGACCGCGTCGTCGACGTGGCGCTGGACGGCCGCCAGGTGCTCGGCGCTGATCTGGCTGCCCACGTCGACGCCCCACTCCATGCTGGCGCCGAGCGTCAGCGCCTCGGTGCGCGCGAGGAACCTCGCGAGGAAGCGGTCGTAGATCTGGTCGGCGACGTAGAGCCGCTCGATCGACAGGCACAGCTGGCCGGCGTTGGAGAACGCCGCGCGCACCGCGCCCTCGGCGGCCCGCTCGACGTCGGCGTCGCGCAGCACGAGCATCGGGTTCTTGCCGCCCAGCTCCAGGCTGCAGCCGATCAGCCGCTGCGCGCAGCCCGCGGCGATCATGCGCCCGGTCGCCACCGAGCCGGTGAAGCACACGTAGTCGGCGTGGGTGAGGATCGCGCCGCCGGTGCCGGGCCCGTCGCCGGCCACGACGCTCCACAGCCCGGCCGGGAAGCCCGCCTCCTCCAGCAGTTGCGCGCCGAGCAGCGCGCTGAGCATCGTCTTGTCGTCGGGCTTGATCACCACCGCGTTGCCGGCCATCAGCGCCGCCAGGCCGTCGATCAGCGCGATCTGGAAGGGGTAGTTCCAGGGTGAGATGATCCCGACCACGCCGACCGGGACCCGGCTGACCTCCGCGCGGGTGAGCACCGGTACGGCGCCGCGGCCGCGCCGGCTCGCGAGCAGCTTCGGGCCGGTGCGGCCGTAGTAGCGGGCGGTCAGCGCCACGTGGGCGATCTTGTCGAAGGCGTCCTTGCGGGCCTTCCCGGACTCCCAGCAGACCAGGTCGGCGATCTCGTCGCGGCGGTCCAGGACCAGGTCGTGGAGGCGCAGCAGGATCTCGGCACGGTGCTCCGGGTCCGTCCGGGCCCACGCCCGCTGCGCGTCGGCCGCGACCCGGAACGCCTCGGCGACGTCGGCCTCGGAGGAGACCGGGACGTGCGCCAGCGGCTGCCCGGCCAGCGGGGAGTGGGTCGCGATGGTCTCGCCGGAGGTGGACGCCACGCGGCCGGTCAGCGCGGCGACGTACCCCCTCTCCAGCGCGTAGCTCGCCGTCGCGTCGTGTTCCGGGTCGCGGGGTCCGCCAACGAGCGCGGGGTCATGGGCCGTCATGTCGGCAGCCTACGCACTGCCCCACCCGCCGACTGCGGGATTTGTGTCGTTATCAGCGCTCAGAACGACACGAATCCCGCACTCGGCACCCTCATCGGTGGCCGTTCCAGGAGTCCCAGAGCGCCGCGTAGGAGCCGCCGGCGGCGACCAGTTCGTCGTGGGAGCCGAACTCGGCGACCCTGCCGTCCTCGACCACGACCACCCGGTCGGCGTCGTGGGCGGAGAAGAGGCGGTGGGCGATCGCGATCACGGTCCTGCCGTGGAGTACGGCGGCCAGCGACCGCTCCAGGTGCCGGGCGGCGCGGGGGTCGATCAGCGAGGTCGCCTCGTCGAGCACCAGCGTGTGCGGGTCGGCCAGCACCAGCCGGGCCAGCGCCAGCTGCTGGGCCTGGGCGGCGGTCAGCGTCCGGCCCCCGGAGCCGACGAGCGTGTCGAGCCCCGCGGGCAGCGCCTCGGCCCAGTCCAGTGCGTCGACCGCGGCCAGCGCGGCGCGCAGCCGCTGCTCGTCGGCGCCGGGGGCGGCGAGCACGAGGTTCTCCCGCAGCGTCCCGGCGAAGACGTGGTGCTCCTGGGTCACCAGCGCGACGTGGCCGCGCAGCTCGTCCAGCTCGAGCTCGACCAGGCCGACGTCCCCGACGGTCACGCTGCCGGCGCTCGGCGGGTGGATGCCCGCGAGCAGCCGGCCCAGCGTCGACTTCCCGGCGCCGGACGGCCCGACCATCGCGATCCGCTCGCCGACGCCGACGTCCAGGTCGATGCCCCGCAACACCTCGCGCCGGCCGTCGTAGGAGAACCGGACCCCGCGCGCGTCCAGCTTCTCGCCCTCGGGGCGGCGGCCGCTGACCTGCCGGTCGTCGGGGACCTGCGCGACCCCGAGGAGCCGGGCCAGCGACGCGGCGCCGACCTGGAACTCGTCGAGGATCGACACCACCCGGTCGACCGGGTCGATCAGCATCTGCACGTAGAGCGTCGCGGCGGTGACCTCGCCCAGGCTCGCGCGGCCGTCGAGGTAGAGCCAGCCGCCGAGCAGCAGCGTGCCCACCGTCGGCAGCAGGTAGGAGATCTCCATCGAAGGGAAGAACACCGTGCGCAGGTAGAGCGTGTAGCGCTCGGCGGCGTACGACCCGCGACAGTCGTCGTCGATGCGCCGGACCCGCTCGGGGCCGAGGCCCAGCGACTCGACCGTGCGGGCGCCCTCGACGGTCTCGGTCAGGGTGGCGTTGATGCGCGAGTACGACGCGTTCTCGCGCAGGTAGCCGTCGCGGGCGCGCTTGAGGTACCAGCGCAGCCCGAGCACCAGCGACGGCACCCCGAGCAGGCAGGGCAGCGCCACCCACCAGCCCACCGACAGCGCCGCGGCGAAGGTGAGGACCGCGGTGACCACCGCGATCGTCCACTCCGGGAGCGCCCACCGCACCGACCAGCCGAGCTGTTCGATGTCGCGGCCGGTGCGGGTGAGCAGGTCGCCCGAGCCCGCCGACTCGACGATCCCGACCGGCAGCGCGAGCGTGTTGTCGACGAAATCCTCGCGCAGTTGGGCCAGGACCCGCTCGCCGAAGACCTGGCTGCAGTAGCGGGCGTAGCGCGTGAAGACGGCCTGCAGCAGCAGGAAGCCGGCCAGCCAGGCGACGACCTGGTTGACCGCGCCCAGGGTGGTGCCGCCCTGGATCTGCTCGACGAGGTCGCCGAGCAGCCGCGGCGCCGCCAGGCCCGCGAGCGCGGCGAGCGAGTGCAGCGCGAGCATCCCTGCGATCGCGCCGGGGTTGGCTCTCGCCAGCCCCGCGACGTACCGGCGCAGTGCCGGACCGGAGGCGATCGGAAGCGTCTCGGTCATGCCCGCACCTCCCGGGTGACGGCGGCGGCGTACGACGGGGAGCGGGCGAGCAGGTCGCCGTGGCTGCCCACCGCCTCGACCCGGCCGTCGCGGAGCAGCACGACCTCGTCGACCGCGTCCAGCAGCAGCGGGCTGCTGGTGGCCACGATCGTCGTGCGGCCGTGCCGGTGGTTGCGCAGCCGGGCGGCGATCCGCGCCTCGGTGTGGGCGTCGACGGCCGACGTCGGCTCGATCAGGATCAGGATCTCCGGGTCGGCGGCGAGGGCCCGCGCGAGGATCAGCCGCTGCCGCTGGCCGCCGGAGAAGGTGCGGCCCCGCTCGGCGACCGGCGTGTCGAGGCCGTCGGGCAGGGCCTCCATGATGTCGCCGGCCGAGGCGGTCCCCAGGGCGTGGTTGAGCCTCGGCGCGTCGCTGCCGCCCAGCACCTCGCCGAGGATCCCGGAGAAGAGCGCCGCCGCCGTATCGGAGACCACGATCCGGCGGCGCAGCTCCTCGCGGGCGAGCGCCGTGAGAGGGACACCGCCGAGCATGACCTGATCGTCCGGCTCCGCGGCGTGCAGGCCGAGCCGGTCGGCGAGCGCGGCCGCCTCGTCGGGGGTCGTCGTCACGACCGCGGTGAGCAGGCCGGGACGGGCGCGGAAGCCGGTGCGCGCGTCGTACAGCTCGGCTCTGGGCGGCGGCGAGGCGGCGGGGTCTTCCGGGTCGGTGTGGTCGGGTTGGAGCGACAGGACGTCGCAGACCCGCCGCGCCGAGACCAGCGCCCGGATCAGCTTGTTGGCGAATTCCGTGGCGTAGCGCAGCGGGATCATCAGGAAGGCTGAGTAGCCGTAGAACGCGACCAGCTCGCCCGGCGTGATCTGGCCGGCGACGGCGAGGCGGGCGCCGAACCACACCACGAGCACGACGAAGACGCCCGGCAGCAGCGCCTGGAGCGCGTCGAGCAGCGACTGCAGCCGGGCCACCCTGACGCCCGCGAACCGGGTCGCCTGCGAGTCGCGGCGATAGCGCTCGGAGAAGACCTGCTCGCCGCCGATCCCGCGGAGCACGCGCAGCCCGCCGACGATGTCGCTGGCGGTGTTGGCGAGCTCGCCCATCAGGTGCCGGTGGGTGGCGGTACGACGCTGCAGCGGCGCCAGCAGCGGACCGATCGCGACCATCAGCAACGGCACGCCCAGGAGCACCAGCAGCCCCAGCGGGACCGAGGTCCGCAACAGGATCGCCGAGACCAGCAGGAACGAGACGATCGCGCCGGCGAAGCGGGCGGTGACATCCATCAGGTTGCCGACGCTCTCCTGGTCGCTGATCCCGATCGCCACCACCTCGCCGGTCGAGACCTTCCGCGGCAGGGCGCCGCCGAGGTGCACCGCGTGCCGGCCGGTGAGCTGCACCAGCCGGTAGGCGGCGGTCAGCCAGTTGGTCACAGCGAACCGGTGCCGCATGATCCCGCTCGCCGCGCCCACGATGCCGATCGCGAGGAAGGCGCCGCACCACAGCGCGAGCCGGTCCGGGTCGCGGCCGGCGATGCCCTCGTCGATCGCGCGGCCGATGACGGCGGGTACGACGGCCTGCGCGCTCATCCACACGATCCCGAAGGCGATCCCGCTGAGCAGCGTCGCCCGCTGGGACCAGGCCAGCCACCACAGGAAGCGCGCCGGCGACCGGACGTCGGGGACGCCGGGGTCGGGAACGGGAAGCGGTCGCACCAGGCAACGCTAGGCGGCGGCCCGGTCGTTCTGCGACCGATTTTCCTTGCGCTCGCAGGGGTGTGGCCCCGTCGGTGCGTGTCCGGCGGGGTCAGGGGCGGGGTGTAGGTCGCCCGGGCGGGTCGGCGCTGTGGTTGTCGTGGTGGTCGGCGCACTTGTCCGCGCACTTGCACGCGCCCTCATGCTCGCGGCCGGGGTCTCCGGTCTTCGGGCGTGTGGTGTGGGTGATGTCGGTGGTGCCTTTGGTGGTGACGTGGAATCGGTAGCCGTGGGGGCTGGTCCAGAGGTAATCGCCGATGGTCAGGCGGGTGTAGGTCCAGCCGCCGTGCGTCTTCACCCGGTGGTGGAGCCGACACAACGGGGCGAGGTTGTCCGAATCTGTGGCTCCGCCGGTGCCGTCTGCCTTCCAGGGTTCGATGTGGTCGAGGTCGGCGGTCGCTGAGGATCGGTTGCAGAACGGGAACACGCATCGGGGGTGGAGCATGGTGGTCTGGTCGCGGAGTCGATCGCTCGGCTGGTAGCCGTGGCTGGTGAGGCGGTCTTCGAGGTCGAGGATGGGTTTGATGGTGATCTTGGTGTCGGCCCCGGCGCACCATTGTTGGATCTGTTCGACCATGACCTGCCCGATCGGGCGCCCGCCCGGGGTGAGGAGGGTGCTGAAGCCGTCGCCGCAGCCCCAGATGGCGGCGTGGTTGATGCGGAGGTGGAGGACGAGTTCACGGACCCGCCGCCCGGTCTCCCGGGCGCGGAGGGCCTGGGTGCCGGTGTCGAGCTTCGCGGTCCCCGCGTCGCCAGCACCCTCGCCGCCGTCGGCCTCGGTGTCGTCGGGCTCACGGTCCTCGGCGTCTGCTGTGCCGGGGTCCGCGTCGGCGTCGGCGTCTGCTGCGCCGGTGTCGTCGCCGGTGTCGTCGTCGGTGTCGTTGGCGTCGTCGGTGGGGGTGAGGAGGTATTCGCCGCGGGCGAGGTGGCCGAGTGCTTGGGCTCTGCGGACGCGGAGGGGGTCGGTGGATCCGAGGGCTTTCAACTGTGCGGCGAGGTCGGTGAGGGTGGTGTGGAGGTCGAGCCCGTCCGCCAAATCCAACACACCGTCCAGGGTGGCGGTGGCGGTGGCGCCGTCGAGGAGTTCGCCGGGGTGGATGTCGACGTGCCGGCGTTCGAGGTCGGCGAACTGACGTTCGGCGGCGGTTTCGGGGTCGTACCTGGTGATCGCCTCGCTGATGATGCGGTCGAGTTGGGTGGGCCCGATCCTCCCCGCGACGGGGGCGACCTGCCCGTCCACCCACTCCGCTCCAGAAGGCGGCAGCGGCTGGGTGCGGGCCGCGACCCTCCTGGCTCTCCATCCGGTGACTCGTCCGGCCTTCACGGCGGCCCAGGTCTTGGGGAGCCGGTAGGCCAGTTCGAGGGCCTCACCCAGGTAGTGGCGGGCGGCGTCGGTCGACCTGCCGGTGGCGGCGGCGAACTCCACGACCGCGAACTCGCTGA
>JBDHZS010000161.1:0-8347 GCA_039812025.1 Nocardioides sp.
AGCCCAGCTTCTCGAAGGAGCCGAGCTGGGCCAGCTCGGCGGCGGCACGGCCGCCGGCCCAGCCCTGGGCGTTGGTGATCGAGGCCGCCCGCTGCACGACGTTGGGGAACATCTGGTCGAACAGGTCGTCGACCTCGGCCTTCTGGTCGCGCAGGGCCGGCAGCAGCCCGGACCCGGCCGCGGCGACCGACTCCTCGGAGACCTCGCGCAGCCGCCGACCGATGTGGACCGCGAACGACACCAGGAACGACTTCCGGAACGACCGCGTCGACGAGCGCCCGTGGCGGTCGGTCTGGGAGCCATGGGCCAGCATCGCGCGCTGCGCCTGCGCGAGCAGTGAGGTCACCATCAGATCGATCGCCCGCAGGTCGAAGGTGGTGCCGACCACCGTGCAGAAGGCCAGGTCACCGTCGTAGATCGCGCGGCACCTGTTGGCCTCCGCGACGCACGAGACCAGACTCGCCTTCGCGTCCTGGTAGGGAGCGTCGAGCCAGAGCCTGCGGTAGGTCGGGGCGTCCGAGCGATCGTCGACGGCATCATGCTCGAGCAGCCGCTCCAGCGAGTAGCGGCTGATGAGCTCCTGCGCCTTCGCCGACAGCGCCTCGGCCTCTTCGTCGTAGGTCGTCGCCTCGGCCTTGGCCAGCAGCGCACGCACCTGGGCGAGCTTGGCCGCCTCCCGGGTGCCGGACGGGGCGGCCGTCGTCGTGCGGCGCGCCGGCAGCGGAGCCGGCGGAAGCGCGTGGAACAGCGCCGCGAGCCGCATGGCGAGCGCCAGGTCGGCCGCCTGCGCCAGGTCGAGGAATCGCGGTGTGCCCAACGCGGCGGCCTCGGACTCCCAGGCGGCGCCGCTGAAGGCGCCGGCCTTGTGGGCATCCGCCACCACGCCGGCGAGCACCCGCCGGTACCCCTGCCCGAGGTGTCGTTCGACGACCTCGGCGAGCTCCTCCGGACTCCAACCGCCCCGGAGCGCGGGCTGCGTGACGCGGTCCAGGAGGTCGCCCGCCGCCCGGCTCAACGCCCACGGGCGAAGCCGATCCCTCAGCATCGACTCCGCGTAGCGGAGCGCGTCCCGGTGCGTCCCCCGCGGACCGAGCTGCCTGACGTGGGCGATGAGCCGCAGCTCGGCGGTCTGGAACGGGTCCTGCTGCCGCGGGCTGCCGAACGGGTTGCAGTCATCGGCGCCGCGGGCGCCCACGGGGTTGCCCGCGGTCGATCCCGGCGTACGCCGTCTGTTGTTGGTTGCGCGCCTGCGCGCGTCGCGCCGTGCCTTGCTGTTGCGTCCCATGTCCTGTTCCTGGATCCGTACGCCGGGTTGAGGTCGTCGAAGCCACCCGCGCCCGGCATCCTTGCGCGTGACCGTCCGAGCAGAGCTACGTGCCCACCCCCAAGACGAGGGGGAGTACGGCGTCCGCGCCGGCGTCGTGCAGCGACGACCCGGCGAGGGTGAGCGTCCAGCCGGTGACCGAGAGGTCGTCCACCAGCAGCACGCGACGGCCGCGCACCGCGTCGGGCTCGTCGAGCCGCAACCCGGACCGTCGGGACACCGCGGCCACCCGTCGGGCGGAGTTGGTCGCTCCGCGGTCCGGTGGCACCGACTCATCGAGCACCGCCCAGCGCCCGACCACGGGCTTGCGCAGGAAGCGCGACAACCCCGACGCGAGGTCCGCCACCAGCTCCGGGCGCCGCACCGAGTCGGCGGCCACGATGACGTCGATGGCCGGTCGCCAGTCCATGAGCATCGTCACCATCGCCCGGGCCAGTCCCTCGGGCACCGCACCGTCCGCGACGGCGCCGTCGGGACCCGTCGCGAACAGGTGCCGCAGCGCGGCGCCGTGGCCGAGATCGGTGAGCCGCGCGATCGCCCGTCCCTCCCCCAGCGGCGGGTTGATCCGTCCCGCCCGGTCGATGCCGATCGCCGGCAGGCCGGTGGGCCACAGCTTGCGCGGCTCGATCGGCACGCCGGGCCGCGCCAACCGCTCCGCGGCGGCGGACACCGCGTCCTCGGACGCCGACGCGTCGAGCACGAGGCCGCCGCAGTTGTCGCAGCGCCCGCAGGACCAGTCCGGATCGGCGAGCACTGCAGGGTCGTCGAGTTGGCGCCGGAGGTAGCGCATCCGGCACTCGTCGGTGTCCAGATAGTCGAGCATCGCGCGCTGCTCGGCCGTCCGGGCCTCGGCGACCCGGCGGTAGCGCTCCTCGTCGTAGGTCCACTCGGGACCGCCCGCGGTCAGCTCCCAGCCGCCCCTGACGCGGCGGACGGCGCCGTCGACGTCCAGCACCTTCAGCATGGTCTCCAGCCGGGTCCGCGAGAGGTCGACCAGCGGCTCCAGCGCGACGGTGCTCAGCGGCCGGCCAGCCTCCTCCAGCGCGCCCAGCGTCTCGCGGACCACCTGCTCACGGGGGAAGGCCAGCGAGGCGAAGTAGGCCCAGATGTCGCGGTCCTCGATGGCCGGCAGCAGCACGACGCTCGCCTCGTCGACCGTGCCGCGGCCGGCGCGGCCGACCTGCTGGTAGTAGGCGACCGGGCTGTTGGGGGCGCCGAGGTTGACCACGAAGCCCAGCGAGGCGTCGAAGCCCATCCCGAGCGCGCTGGTCGCCACCAGCGCCTTGACCTCGCCGTCGAGCAGCGCCTGCTCCAGGGCGAGCCGCTCGGTCGGCTCGGTCTGCCCCGAGTACGCCGCTACGCGATGGCCGCGCGAGCGCAGGTAGTCCGCGACCTCCTGTGTCGCCGCGACCGTCAGGCAGTAGACGATGCCGCTGCCCGGCTGCTCCGTCAGGTGGTCGGCCAGCCAGGCGAGCCGCTGCTCGGCGGTCTTCAGGCGCACCACGCCGAGCAGGAGTGACTCCCGGTCCAGGCTGCCCCGAAGCACGAGGGTGTCGGCGCCGAGCTGTTCGGCGACATCGTCGGTGACCCGCTGGTTGGCGGTGGCGGTGGTCGCCAGCACCGGGATCCCGTCGGGCAGCTCCGCGAGCAGGGTGCGGATCCGCCGGTAGTCCGGCCGGAAGTCGTGCCCCCAGTCGGAGATGCAGTGCGCCTCGTCGATCACCAGCAGCCCGCAGGTGGCCGCCAACCGTGGCAGCACCTCGTCGCGGAAACCCGGGTTGTTGAGCCGCTCGGGGCTCACGAGCAGCACGTCGACCTCGCCGGCCGCGATCGCGGCGTGCGCCTCCTCCCACTGCTCGATGTTGGTGGAGTTGACGGTGACCGCGCGGATCCCGGCGCGCTCGGCGGCGGCGATCTGGTTGCGCATCAGCGCCAGCAGCGGCGAGATGATCACGGTCGGCCCGGATCCCGCGGCACGCAACAGCAGGGTGGCGACGAAGTAGACCGCCGACTTGCCCCATCCGGTGCGCTGCACGACCAGGGCCCGGCGCCGATCCTCCACGAGCGCGGCGATCGCGGCCCACTGGTCGTCGTACAGCGTCACCCTGTCCCTGCCGACCAGGGCGCGCAGGTGCTCCTCGGCGCGGGCACGGGTGTCGCCGCTGTGTTTGTCCGGGCCGACGGGCTCGTCCACGCCTTCGGCCGGCTCCGTGGTCTCGGTGATCGCTGAAGTCATGCCCTGTGTCTACCAGCGATCGCCGACAGGCCAAGAAAGTTATCCACAGGCCCGAGTCATCCGCGAGTTATCCACAGGCTGCGCGACGACCGGTGGGTTCTGTCGGCGGGGTCATCTAACGTCGGCGGCATCCGATCCAGGAGGTGTATCCTGTGTGTATGGCACGCACAAACATCGACATCGACGTCGAGCTGCTCGACCGCGTGATGACGAAGTACAACCTGAAGACCAAGCGGGAGGCGGTGGACTTCGCCCTGCGCCGGGCGGCCGGGCCGAAGATCAGGCAGCGGGAGCTCCTCGCGCTGGCAGGCACGGGCTGGGACGGCGATCTCGACGAGATGCGCGACGACCCGTTCGAGACCTGGTGACGCTCGTCGACAGCTCGGTCTGGATCGACTTCATCCGGCAGCCACTGGAGGCGATGCCGCCCGCGTTGGGCGAGTTGCTGGACAGCGACTCCGCCGTGGTCACCGAGCCCATCGAGATGGAGTTGTTGGCCGGACCGACCGACGAGATGGCGCTGCGCCGGATCGAGAAGCTCATCAATGGACTCGGGAAGCTGCCGGTCGAGCCGGAGCTGGACTTCCGGGCGGCGGCGGAGATCTACCGGGCGGTTCGCCGGAGCGGCCGGACCGTCCGGTCGAAGGTCGACTGCCTGATCGCCGCGGTCGCGATCCGCAACGACGTCGTCCTGCTGCACAAGGACGCCGACTTCGAGGCGATCGCCGAGGTCACGGAGCTACGACACCGCTCGCTGCTCGAGCCCTAGCCCACCCGCGGTCCTGCCCTCCGTCATCCGGCGGAGACAAAGTTCATCCGCGCGACGGTGCCCCCGTCGCCCTGATCTGGTTAGCGTCACAAACATGCTGGTGATCGATCGCATCCTCTATCAGGCCACTCGGCCGAACGGCAGCGCCGCGCAGCTCGGCGGCGGTCTCGACGTCGTCCTCGCCGGGGCTCTGCTGATCGACCTCACGCTCGCCGGGCGGGTGGAGGTCGACGCCAAGGGCCGCGTCAGCGCGGTCCCCGGCAACCCGACCGGAGACGCGCTGTTGGACCACGGGTACGCCGTCGTGGTGCGGCGCGCCGGGAAGCGCGCGAACTCCGTGCTCGCGAGCCTGCGCAAGGGCTTGACGGCAAAGGCCCGCGACCACCTGACCGAAGCCGGCCTCGTCAAGCCCGAGCCGGGCACGTCGCTCGGGGTGTTCCCTGTGACCCGGTGGCCGGTCACCGATGCCACGGGGTGGGAGCGGAGCCGCGACGAACTGCGCGCGACGTTGCTCGGCGACCTCGAGCCGACACTCCACACGGCGAGCGTGCTGTCGGTCATCTCCGCCGCCTACGGCCTGCGGCAACTGCTGGGCCGGCTGCCGATCTCCGCGCGCGAGCAGCGCCGCCGCGTCAAGGAGATGGAGGCCCGCGCGCTGGCCGACGCGAACGTCTCACGCGCCGTACGGACCGCCATCGAAGCCGCCAACGCCACGATCGTCGCCGCCATGGTCGCCATCTCCGCCGGGGCCGCCGGCGCCTCCTCCGGCTGAGCGCCCGCGATCGGGCCCAGCATCAGGCAGCGTGGGCATCTCCAGCCCCGCCTCGCGGCCGAGGAGTACGGCGCGGGTGATGGCGGCCTTGCCGAACCTGGCTCGGACGTCGTCGAGCACCTCGTCCACCGCGGCCTCCTCGGCGCTGTCGAAGAGCGGCAGCTCAAGCTGCTCCCCCGACCGGTCGCGCAGACCGGAGATGCCGATCCCGAGCATCGTGCAGCCGCGCTCTTGGATCAATGGCCACGCCGCATCCAGCAGACCCCGCCCGGCCGCGAGCCACCGTGCGGTCGAGGTCGTCGGGCCGGCGAGGGTGACCGACCGGGTGATCCGCGCGAAGTCGTCGAAGCGCAGCCGCAGCGTGAGGGTGCGACCGCTCCGCTCCCCGGCCCGCAGCCGCCGGGTCACCCGGTCGGTCAGCGCCACGAGGACGGCGTCCAGGTCGGCACGACTGTGCCCGCGCGGCCGGCGGCCCATCGCGCACTGCGCACCCACCGACCCGCGCCGCCGCCCGACCTCCACCGGCCGCGGGTCGAGCAGGTTCGCCAGCGCCCACAGGTGCTGCCCGGACGCGCCCCCGAGGGAGGACTCGAGTTCGTACGACGAGCGACGCGAGAGCTGACCCACCGTGTGGATGCCGTCGGCGTGCAGCTTCTTCGCCGTCACCTGGCCGACGCCCCACAGCCGCTCGATCGGCAGCGGGTGCAGGAAGTCGCGCTCCCGATCGGGCGGCACCACCAGCAGGCCGTCGGGCTTGGAGACCGCGCTGGCGACCTTGGCCAGGAACTTCGTCCGCGCCACGCCGACCGAGATCGGGAGCCCGACCTCCACGCGGACCCGGCGCCGCAGGTCGGCGGCGATCTGCGGCGCCGGCCCGACCAGCCTCGCGAGCCCGCCGACGTCGAGGAACGCCTCGTCCACCGAGAGGCCCTCGACCAGCGGGGTGGTGTCGCGGAAGATCTCGAACACGCGCCGGCTCGCCTCGACGTACGACGCGAACCGCGGCCGCACCACGACCGCCTCCGGGCACAGCCGCCGCGCCGCCCGGACGTTGGTCGGCGTGCTGATTCCGCAGGCCTTCGCCTCGTAGCTCGCGGCCACCACGACGCCGGCCCCCACCAGCACCGGCCGCCCGCGCAGCCGCGGGTCGTCGCGCTGCTCGACCGAGGCGTAGAAGGAGTCGAGGTCGGCGTGGAGGATCGCCGCAAGCCCCCCGCGACCCGCCACACCGACCATCCACACATAATCGAACATTTGTTCGATCTGCGCAAGGCTCGGCGTAGATCCACCCTGGGTCGGACGCGCGGGGAGGCGCGGGCGACTACGGTCGTACGACGTGAGGGACGCTCAGGGCATCGCCGGGCCGTGGCGACTCGGCCCGCGCGGCGAGCAGTGGTTCGACCGGGCGATCGTCGGGCTGCTGCTGCTCGCCGTACCGGCGCTCGGCTTCACGATCTACACGCCGGTGCAGACCGTCCTGACCGTCGCCGAGATCGTCCCGCTCTGGTGGCGCCGCGCCCATCCGCTCGCGGTCTTCACCGTCGTCTCGGTCGCCAGCGCGACCCAGGCGGTGCTGACCGGCGAGCCGCTGTGGGGCCAGGTCGCCTACCCGATCGCGCTCTACTCCGTGGCCCGCTTCTCCACGGCGCGGTGGGGGCTGGCCGCGCTCGGCGTCGGGCTGGTCGGCGCGGTGGTCTCGTCCCTGCGGTTCCTCTCCGCCTGGGACTCCCTCGATCCCAACTCGCTGACCGCCTACATCCTCACGATCGGCACCATCGTCGTCGCGGCGTGGGCGCTGGGGACCCTGGGCCGGGTGCGGAGCGAGTACGTCGCCGCGCTGGTCGAACGCAACGAGCAGTTGCGGCGCGACGCCGCCCAGCAGGCCGCGCTCGCCGCCGGTGCGGAGCGTGCCCGGATCGCGCGCGAGATGCACGACGTGGTCGCCCACGGGCTGTCGGTGATCGTGGTGCAGGCCGACGGCGCGCGGTATGCGTCCGCGCAGGATCCCGCCGCCGCGCACCAGGCCCTCGCCACCATCTCGGCGACCGGGCGGGCCGCCCTGGTCGACATGCGCAACCTGCTCGGGCTGCTGCGCGACGCCGATGCCGACACCCGTCCGCAGCCGCGGTTCTCCGACATCGCCACCCTGGTCGAGGAGGCCCGCGCCGCCGGTACGACGGTGACCGCGACCCTTCCCGCGGCCGGGGTCGGGGTCCCGGAGGCGGTGGGCCTCACGGCCTACCGGATCGTCCAGGAGGGCCTGAGCAACGTGCGCAAACATGCAGGTCAGGGGGCGTCCGCGGCCGTGATCGTCACGATCGGCGAGGCGCTCAAGATCGAGGTGAGCGACGACGGGAGGGGCGCCGCAGCGGCCGCAGCGCCCGCAGTGCTCTCGGGCGGCGCCGGACACGGCCTGCTCGGCATGGCCGAACGGGTCCGCGTCCACGGTGGCGAGCTCACCACCGGCCCCCGGCCCGGCGGCGGCTTCCTTGTCCGCGCGAGGATTCCGCTGTGAGCGAAGCGAGAGAGCGCGTCGATCCGGACCCGGGCGCCCACCGTGAGACTGCGCTCGAACTGCGAGCTCACCAGGAGGCACAGTGATTCGGGTCTTCCTCGTCGACGACCAGGAGCTGGTGCGGGCGGGCTTCCGGATGCTGATCGAGAGCCAGCCGGACCTGCGGGTCGTCGGCGAGGCCGGCGACGGCGTGGACGCGCTCGCCAGGCTGGCGCGGACGGACGCCGACATCGTGCTGATGGACGTGCGCATGCCCCGGATGGACGGCGTCGAGGCGACCCGGCGGATCGCCGCCATGGCGAGGGCGCCGCGGGTGATGGTGCTGACGACCTTCGACCTGGACGAGTACGCGCTGGCGGCGATCAAGGCCGGCGCCGCGGGCTTCCTGCTCAAGGACGCCTCGCCGGAGGACCTGCTCGCCGCGATCCGCACCGTCCACGCGGGCGACGCGGTGGTCGCGCCGAGCACCACCCGCCGGCTGCTGGAGCACCTGGCCGCGACGATCCCGGACGCCGGCGCCGCGAAGGCCGACCCCGACGCCCGCCTGGCGGCGCTGACCGACCGCGAGCGGGAGACGCTGGTGCTGGTCGGGCGGGGGCTCTCCAACCCGGAGATCGCCGCGGAGTTCGTCGTCTCGGAGGCGACCGTCAAGACCCACATCGGCCGGTTGCTCGCCAAGACCGGCTCCCGCGACCGGGTGCAGCTCGTGGTGCTCGCCTACGAGACGGGCC
>JBDHZS010000162.1:0-8301 GCA_039812025.1 Nocardioides sp.
GGCCGGGCCGCCGCCGGGCAGCGAGTTGATGACCGGCACCTCGTCGAGCATCCCGTAGCGCCGGGCCAGGGCGGCCGCGACGAGCAGCCCGATCAGCAGGTTGAGCAGCAGGACGCCGGCGCCGCCCTGGCCGGCCGCCAGCGCGCCGACGTAGGCGAGCACCTGGATGCCCACCAGCACCGCGGCGATCACCCAGCCGGGGATGTTGAAGAAGAAGCGCGCGGTCGGGTGCTCGCCGATGAAGAGGAGGACGACGATCAGCTGGATCGAGGAGAGCCCGGCGAGGATCGGCTGGGCGGAGTTCAGCAGGGCCGAGAGCGCGACGGCGACGATGCTCAGCGCGAGGGTGAGCCAGGCGAGGAACCGTGCGAACGGGATCCGGCCGAGGTTGCGCTCGAGCTGCGTCCCGAAATACCAGAAGAAGAAAATCGTCAGCACGGCCCAGATCGTCCGGGACGGATCGTTGACGAGCGGCCACGTGATCAGCCGCCAGACCTGACCGTGCAGGACCTCCTGCGGGAAGAGCGCCATCGCGACCATCAGGCTGGGCACGAACGCCGAGACGATGACCCCGAAGATCGAGATGAAGGTCACCAGCCAGGTCGTGGTCACCTCCAGCGTCCCGATCCGGAACCATGATTCGTCGTCGCCGGGGCCGAGACGGGAGAAGCTGAAGCGATCGGACACCCCGCAAGCCTACGCCGTGACGGCGCGCGGGCGGTGCACCGTGACACGATCGCCGCATGCCCGAGGGTGATGCGGTACGACGGACGGCCGACCGGCTGCACCGCGCGCTCGGCGGACGGGCGCTCACCGAGTGGGACATCCGATGGCCGCGCTGGGCCACCACCGACCTGCGCGGCGCCACGACGATCGGGGTGACCTCGCGCGGCAAACACCTCCTGCACCGGCTGGATTCGGGCCACACCCTCCACACTCACCTGCGGATGGAGGGGTCCTGGCAGGTGCGGGACAAGGCCTCGACGTCGCCGGGATCGCTGCGCCGGCCGGACCTGCGCGCCGTACTCGGCGTCGAGGACACCTGGGCGCTCGGGATCCGGCTCGGGCGAGTCGACCTGGTCGCCACGGCCGCGGAGGACAGGCTGGTCGGTCACCTCGGGCCGGACCCGCTGGGGGATTCCTGGTCCGCTTCGGAGGCCGCCGCTCGGCTCGGCGCCTCTCGGGCGGAGAGCCTCGGGGCGGCGCTGCTGGACCAACGGCTGCTCGCAGGGCTCGGCACGATCTGGGTCTCCGAGACGCTGTACGACGTGGGCGTCTCGCCGTGGGTGCGGCCGGCCGAGGCCCCGCTCGACCAGGTCGCGGAGCGCGCCGCGGCGCTGCTCCGGGCCGCCGCGCAGACCACGCGACCCCGGATGCAGGTCTACGGGAGGGCCGGCAGGTCGTGCGCCCGCTGCGGTACGGCGATCCGCACCGGCCGAGTCGGCCGGCCGCCCGAGGACCGGCGACTCTTCTACTGCCCGCGCTGCCAGTCGTGATCGGGCGTGTCGCCCTCGCCTCAGCCGTATCACCCTCCCCAGCTTCATCAAGTTATGCAGGCGGAGCAGCACTCTTCGAGGCGTGTACGCCGCGACATGTGCCACTCCGCCTGGATAACTTGATGACGCGACAGGATGGGGCCCATGGACCACATGTCGCAGCTCCCGGACTTCCGGCTGGAGACCTACTTCTCGCGGTGGGAGTTCACCGCCCGCTACCACATGACCGCCTCGGACCTGGAGAGCATGACGCTCGGTGACCTGCTGGCGCTCGCCGACGACCACGACCGTGCCGCGTGGGAGGAGACCTGGCTGGGCTACTCCCAGGATCGGGGCGATCCGGAGTTGCGCGAGGTGATCGCGCAGACCTACGACCGGGCAGGCGCGGACGACGTACTCTGCTTCGCCGGCGCCGAGGAGGCGCTCTACCTGGCGATGAACGTCCTGCTCGAGCCCGGCGATCACGCCGTGGTGATCACCCCGAACTATCAGGCTGCCGAGACCGTGCCGCTCGCCCGGTGCGACGTGAGCGGGGTCGCGCTGGACCCGGACGACGACTGGGCGCTCGACCTGGACGAGCTCGTCGCCGTACTCCGCCCGAACACCAAGGTCGTCTCGGTCAACTTCCCCAACAACCCGACCGGCAAGGTGATCCCGCGCGCAGACTTCGCCGCGCTGGCCCGGATCTGCGACGAGCGGGGGATCCGGCTCTTCAGCGACGAGGTCTACCGCGGCATCGAGCGCGACCCGTCGTCGATGCTTCCCCAGGCCGCCGACCTGTCGGAGAGCGCGATCTCCCTCAACGTGACCTCGAAGTCGCTGGGGCTGCCCGGCCTGCGGATCGGCTGGCTCGTCTGCCGGGATCGCGCCCTGCTCGACCGGCTGGTCCGTGCCAAGCACTACACCTCGATCTGCAACTCGCGTCCCAGCGAGGTCCTCGCCCGCATCGCGTTGCGGGCCCGCGAGCCGATCCTGCGCCGCAACCGCGCCCTGGTCGCGGCGAAGACCAAGCTCTTCGACGCGTTCTTCGAGGAGTTCGCCGACCATTTCGAATGGCGCGCGCCGGACGGCGGGTGCGTGGCCTTCCCCCGCTACCTCGGGCCTGGCTCCGCCGAGGAGTTCTGCACCCGGCTGGTCGAGGAGACCGGCGTACTGCTCCTGCCCCCGACCGTCTTCGCCTCCGAGCTCACCCCGACCCCGACCGACCGGTTCCGCGTCGGGATCGGCCGGGCCAATCCCGAGGCCGGACTGGCAGCGCTCGCCGACTGGCTGCGCGTACGCCGATGAGCGGGCCGCCTCCCAACTGGTGTGAGTTGGTACGGCGCCCGCGGAACTGGTCTTGGTTGCCAAGAATTTCGTGCTGAAACCTGCCAACCAAGACCAGTTCCGGAGCCGGCCTGCCAAACAAGACCAGTTGCGGGCGGCGAGTGGCAAACAAGACCAGTTGCGGGGGTACGACGCTGCGCTGCCGGCCCGTCGGCGCGGTCAGCTGAGCCGGGCGAGGATCGGCTCCAGGGCGCCAACGACCAGGCGGGCGGGTTCGTGCCCCCGGTCGTCGGCCCCGAGGTCGCCGACCTCGAGTTCGCCGATCTCGAGGCCGACGATCTCGCTCTCCGCGAGCGCCTCGGCGCAGGCGTGGAGCTGGTCGAGGGTCATCCCACCGGTCACGTGGTAGTCGGTCGGCACGGTCCCGCCATCGAGGACGTCGCAGTCGATGTGGACGTACACCGGCCTGCCCGCGACCGCCTCGCGCAGTTCCCGAGCCATCTCCGGACCGACCGGCACCCAGGCGACGGTCCCGGCGTCCAGGATCTCCTGCTCGGGCGGATCGATGTCGCGGGCGCCGACCAGGACGGCGTTCCCGGCTGCCAGGCCGGCGCCGAGGCCCGAGTCCCACCACCCGAGCGGACCCGAGTAGGCGAGTCCGCCGAGATACCCGGTGCCCGTGTCCTCCGGGGTGTTGAGGTCGGCGTGGGCGTCGAACCACACGACGACCGCGTCCGGGCGGTGGGCGGCGACGACGGGAAGCGTGGAGAGCGCCACGGCGCAGCGGTTCATCGCCGAGACCGGCACCGCGCCGTCGGCGAAGACCCTCCGGTAGCGCTCCGCCATCGCGCGCAGGTCGGGCAGTGCCGCGGCCAATTCGACGTCCCACGTCGTCGAGAGCGCCGGCGCCGGCTCGCCAACCGTCGTGACGGCCGCGTCGAGGCGTTCGGCGAGTACGTCGGCCAGCAGTCCCGAAGCGGGCATCGCGTGGTTGTTGTGGTCGCCGGCGCGACCCGCGAACCGGGTCAGCGCCACGGTGGGGCGGATCGTGGTGGACAAGGTCGTCCTCTCGTCGTTGTGAAAGCTGCCCAACCAGGCTAGGAACGAGCGATGTGGTGGTGCAATCGGAGTCAGGACCACAATGTGCCCACTAGTACGACGATCTGTCGGTTCAGGATAGGCTATCTGCGTGATCGACGCCCTGGACCGACGGCTGCTCTCGATCCTGCGCGCAGACAGCCGCACGCCCGTGGCGGCGCTCGCCCGCGAGCTCGGCGTGAACCGCTCGACGGTGACCGCGCGCATCGACCGGCTGGTGGAGACCGGCGTCATCGAGGCGTTCACGGTGCGGCTCAGCAACGAGGTCGATCGCGATGCCATCCGCGGCGTGACCCTGGTCAGCGCGGAGCCCCGGCACGGACAGGACGTGGTGCGCGCTGTCCGCGGCCTGCCCGAGGTGGAGCACCTGCACTCCACGCTCGGGGCATGGGACCTCGTCGTACAACTGCGTGCCCCCTCCATGTCCGCCTTCGACACCGCACTGGAGCGGATCCGCGCCGTCCCGGGCGTCACCGACACCCAGACGAGCCTGCTCTTCAATTCCCTGACGGGTCATTGAGCAACAGGCGAACCAGATCGCGACCTGTGCCGTCTGAGGGGGAAAGGAGGTTGGGGTGGCGGACGACGTGGCACAGTTCCTGACCGGCCATCAGCTGCGGCTGAGCCGGCTGGCGCTCGTGCTCAGCGGCGACCACCATCTCGCGCAGGACCTGGTGCAGGACACGATGGTGAAGATCGTCCGCAAGTGGGACGTCGTACGACGCTCGGACGACCCCACCGGCTACACCGCGCAGATGATGATCAACCAGTGGCGTGATTCGGCGCGTTCGTTCGCGCGGCGGAGGGCGCGCGAAGGCCTGGCTACGATCGAGCGCTCCGAACGGTCCGACGCTGACGAGGCCGGCGTCGCAGACCTGCTGGACCAGATCACGGTGCGGCAGGCGATGGCGCTCCTGACCGAGAAGCAGCGGCTCGTGCTCTACCTGAGGTTCTTCGAGGATCGCCCGGTCGCCGAGGCGGCGAGACTGCTCGGTTGCGCCGAGGGGACCGTGAAGTCGCAGACCTCCGCCGCGATCCGCCGACTGCACGAACACCTGGAGGTGAGCGTCGATGACTAAGACGGAACCGTCCCTCTGGCGAGAGCTCCAGGAGCTCCGGCCACTCGGGGACGTGGAGCAGGCCGTGGCTCTCGGCCGCGCGGCCGAGACGAGGAGCCGGCGCGGGCGCTGGCTGATCACGGCCGTGGCGGCCGCGGCCGTCGTTGCCGTGGTCGGCGTCTCCGCCTGGTGGTCGCCCGAACGGCCCGCGGATCCGGCCGATGAGGTCCCCCCACCCGACTCCGCGCCGGCGATCGAGAGCCGAGCCGTCGAGATCTCCGAGCGGATCGAGGACTGGATGCCCGGGCAGCTGGGGCCCAGCGACCACGCGCCGGTCGGCACCGCCCTGGCTCGGCGGTGCGCCGAGGCCTGCCGTCACCTCCTGGTCCGCGCGGACGGTACGACGATCCCGGTCGCCGACGTCAGCCCCGACCTGGCCGAGCTGCTCGCCGACGCGGACCCCCGGACGGTGTCGTTGCCCTCCGACGCGGGATGGCTGGCGCTCCCCAACGCGGGATCCGTCCGGCTTTACCCGCTCAAGCCGGGCACCTCGGTGCCGGTGGTGTTCGAGCCGAGCGACCCGTCGTACCGCTGGGAGCTGGTCGGTTGGGGCAGCGGCTACACGAGCGCTGCGCTTGCCGAGTACGACGGGGCCGGGACCCCCGTGCGCTACGGGTACGCCGACCTGGCCGATCGCGAGGTCTTCGCCGTCGACGCGCCGGAGGCCGGACGGTACGGTCCGGTCGGTCAGTTCGGCGTCGGAGTGCAGGTCAGCGACCGTGCCCGGGCCGGGGCGCGGCTGACGGCCGTCCGCCAACTGCACGTGCCCGTCGAGCCGAACGACCGCTGGACCGCGGGAACGGTCGACGCGCTGCCAGAGACCTCGACCGACGAGATGCTCGACCTCTCCGGGCTCATGGCCCCGGCCGAGACGCTCGCCGGCCCTGACGGGTTCGCGGAGCTGGTCGACCCGCCGCCGTCGAGCTTCGCCGCGTTTCCTCAGCAGGTCACGGTCTTCGAGGACGGGCGCCGTACCGGGCTGATCGTGCTCGGCCCCGGCGGTCCGGCGCGGCTCGGGTACGCCGAGGTCCAGGGCTGGCAGCTGCTCGGACCGATCCGGCCCGACCAGGCGGCGCTCACGACCACCAGAGACGGCAAGTCGCTGGTCAAGGGGCACAGTGACGCGGGGATCGAGTGGCAGCACGAGCTCCCGGGCAACGTGACCTGGTACCTGCCCGGCTTGCGGCCCTAAGGGGGCCGGGTCAGTCCCGGGGCTGAGCAAAGCGCACCGGATTCGGCCTCGGAGTGGTGCGGATCGCTCAGAGCGCGTTGGGGGTTGAGCAAAGCGCACCGGATTCGGCCCCGGGATGGTGCGGATCGCTCAGAACCCACCCGCGTTGAGGCGGGCCGCCTGGCGGGTGAGGTGCTCGCGCTCGGGGAGGCTGGCCGCCTTCGCGGCCGCAGCCGCATAGAGTTCGGCCGCGAGGCGGAGGTTGCCGTCGCGTTCGTGGAGGTACGCCGCCACCGCGTCGTACCGGGGCAGCGACTCGTCGAGTTCGCCGAGCGCCGCCAACCCCGCCCGCGGCCCGTCGGCCTCCGCGAGGGCAACGACCCGGTTGAGGCGGGCGACGGGGTTGCGGGTGATGAGGACGAGCTCGTCGTACCACTCGACGATCTGGACCCAGTCGGTCTCCTCGGCCGCGGGCGCGTCGGCGTGGAGGGCGGCGATGGCGGCCTGGGCCTGGAACTCCCCGAGCCGGTCGCGGGCGAGCGCCGCCTGGAGGATCTCGACGCCCTCGGCGATCGCGCGGGTGTCCCACCGACCACGGTCCTGCTCAGCCAGCGGCACGAGGCTGCCGTCGGGTGCGGTGCGTGCGGGACGCCTGGCGTGGTGGAGCAGCATCAGGGCGAGCAGCCCGGCGACCTCGGGATGGTCGATCGCGGCCGCGAGCTGGCGGGTGAGCCGGATCGCCTCGGCCGCGAGGTCGACGTCGCCGGAGTAGCCCTCGTTGAAGACGAGGTAGAGGACGCGCAGGACGTTCGCGACGTCGCCGGGCCGGTCGAGCCGGACGCCCGCCACGGTCCGCTTCGCGCGGCTGATCCGCTGCGCCATGGTCGCCTCGGGCACCAGATACGCCTGCGCGATCTGGCGCGTGGTGAGCCCGCCGACCGCCCGCAGCGTGAGTGCGACCGCCGACGCCGGGGTGAGCGACGGGTGAGCGCACAGGAAGTACAGCCACAGGGTGTCGTCCCCAGCGGGCACCGGCCCGGGTGCCGGCTCGTCCTCGACGCGCTCCTCCCGCCGGCGCCGGGCGGACTCCGCCCGGGTCGCGTCCAGGAACCTCCGCCAGGCGACCGTGACCAGCCAGCCCTTCGGGTCGCGCGGCGGGTCGTCCGGCCAGGCCCGGACCGCCTCGACGAGCGCATCCTGGACGGCGTCCTCGGCCGCCGCGAAGTCGGCCCCGCGGCGGACGAGGACCCCGATCACGGCCGGCGTGAGCGCCCTGATCAGCGCCTCGTCCACCGGCCCGCCAGGCTCTGTCATGCGTCGGTCGTCACTCGTCGATCGTCGGGGGCGGCCCCATGAACGGGCGCAGCTCCAGCCACTCGTGGATTGGCCGGCCGCCGGCCCCGGGCGCCGACGAGAGCTCCCCGGCCACTTCGAGCGCCCGGTCGTAGCTGTCCACGTCGATGACCATCCAGCCGGCGATCAGGTCCTTCGTCTCGGCGAACGGTCCGTCGGTGACGGGAGGACGCCCCTCGCCGTCGTACCGGACCCAGACGCCCTCCGGCGCGAGCCCCTGCCCGTCGACGTACTCGCCGGTCTCCTCCAGCCGCGCCGCGAGGTCGTGCATGAAGTTCACGTGATCGGTGATCTCCTGCGGCGTCCAACGGTCCATCGGCACGTTGTTGATCGGCGCGGGCGCGCCGCGGTAGTGCTTGAGCAACAGGTACTTGGCCATGGTGGTCTCCTCGATGTTGGTGCGACCTTGTGGTCGCGTTCACCCCTGGGTCGGAGCCGGCGGAGGGTTCTCGACATCCTGGGCGAGGATTTCTTGCTCGATCCTGTAGGCGGCCGCGTCGTAGCGTGGCGCCTCGTCGTACACCTGGGCGCCCCGGACGTCCGCGGCGACGGGCGGCCAGGCGCAGGTGCCGTCCCGGACGAACCGGACCCAGTCGCCGTGCATCGCCTCGACGAGGGCCGGCGGCGGGAGAGCGCCGAGCGCCTCGACGACGCCCTCCGCCTCGGGGAGGCCCCAGGTGAAGGGGAGCTCCTGGCAATGCTCGGCGGCGTCCTGGCGCGCGGCCCGGTAGCGGAAGTCGTAGAGCCAGGTGCGCTCGCCGGTGCCCGTCCGCGCGCGGTCGGCGGCGACCTCCGCGGC
>JBDHZS010000163.1:0-8278 GCA_039812025.1 Nocardioides sp.
GTGCATCTGAAACGCGCCGAGTCGGCGCTAATGTGCACGGTCATCCACAGGCGGGCGCGTCGGGCTGTGGACAAGCGTGCATCTTTGCGCCGACTCGGCGTGTTGGCGTGCACTTTAGAGCCGACTCGGGGTGATTTGGGCGCATCTTTGAGCCGACTCGGGGTGGTTAGGCTGGGGTCGATGATCGATCCCACGCGCGGCGTGCTCTACCCGGCCCGGCTGCCGTCGTTCGCCCGGCTGGCTCCGGGCCCGGAGGTCGCCGCGCTCGTGCGCTGGTTCTGGATCCCCGAGTGGGAGATCGCACCGGGGCGGTCGTCGCGGCAGGAGGTCATCGGCTACCCCGCCGCCAATGTGGTCGTCGAGCCCGGCGGCGTCTCGCTGGTGGGGCCCAGCACCCGGCGCGGCCACCGCGATCTCGTCGGCCGCGGTTGGGCCGTCGGCGCGCTGCTGCGACCCGCCGCGACCGCGGCCCTGATCGGGGAACCGTCCGGGTTGGTGGACGTCGAGCGCCCGGTGGAGCTGCCCGAGCTGCATGGTCCGGTGGCGGCGGCCATGTCGGACGACGATGCGGCCGCAGGTCCGGCGGAGCGCCGTACCACCGCGGTCGCCGCGTTCTCGGCGTGGCTGGCCCGCGAGGTGCCGGCCCCGTCGCCGGAGGCCCTGCTCGCCAACGCGATGGCCGACCTGCTCCTGACTGACGCGTCGGTGCTCCAGCTCGCCGACGCCGCCGAGCGGCTCGCAGTCTCGCCGCGGACGTTGCAGCGGCTCGCGCACCGCTACGTGGGGGTCTCCCCGGCCGCGATGATCCGCCGGCGCAGGCTGCAGGAGGCGGCGCAGCGGGTCCGCGAGGACCCCGGCGCGGACCTGGCCCAGATCGCGGCCGAGCTGGGGTACGCCGACCATGCGCACCTCACGCGGGACTTCCGCAGGGTGCTCTCCTTCACACCGAGTGGCTATCGTGCGGACACGTGAGTGCGGCCGACCGCTCGGGTCGCCATACTGCCCTCATGGCCACGACGAACCTGCTCGTGCTGCACACCCTGCGCTGCGGCGGCTATGCCAGCGTGTCGCGCCTCGCCGCGACCACCGGCCAGACTGAATCCGAGGTCGAATCCGACCTGATCGACCTCGGCGTCGAGGGCCTGGTCACGCGCGTCGACGGGTCCTGGGGCCTGACCGAGGCCGGCCGGGCCGCGGACACCGAACGCGTGGCTGCCGAGCTCGAGAGCGCCGGGGCCCGGTCGATGGTGAACAGGGCGCTCAAACGCTTCCTCGCCCTCAACCCGGAGCTCCTCGACCTTAGCGCCGCCTGGCAGCTCCGGCCGGTCGAGGGCGCGTCGGTCCTCAACGACCACAGCGATGCCGAGTACGACGCGCGCGTGCTCACCCTCTTCGAGAACCTGGACCGGCGGGTCGCGCCGATCCTGGCGGAGTTGTCGGAGGCATTGCCACGGTTCAGCCGCTACCGGATCAGGCTCGCCGAGGCGCTGCAGCGAGCGGGCGAGGGCGAGTTGGCCTACGTCGCGGACGGCACCGCGTCGTACCACGCGGTGTGGGCCGAGCTCCACGAGGACCTGTTGGTCACGCTGGGCATGCCCCGCTGGACCCGTTGACATGCCCGGGACCGGGCGGTGGCTCCGGCCGCTGACCGCCGAGCTCGCCGCACCGGCGGAGGTGGTCGGCGCCAAGGCCCTCGGACTGGCGATGCTGATGCGCCTCGGGCTGCCGGTGCCGCCCGCTTGGGTCGTCACGAGCGAGGCGTGCCGGTCCTACCTCGCCGCGGGCCGGTGGCCGGATGGACTCCGCGCCGAGCTGGCCGCGGCGGTGCGCGACCTCGAGGCGCCCACGGTGTCGGTGCGGTCCGGGGCGAGCGTGTCGATGCCCGGGATGATGGACACCGTCCTCGACGTCGCCCGGGGCGGGGTGGCGCCCGCGGTCGAGACCGTCTTCGCGTCCTGGAAGGCGCCGCGGGCATGGACCTACCGCGAACTGCACGGCATCTCCCACGACCTCGGCACCGCCGTCGTGGTGCAGGCGATGATCCACGGCGACCGCGACGAGCACAGCGGCAGCGGCGTCGTCTTCAGCCGCAACCCCAACACCGGCGAGCCGGTCGCCTACGGGGACGTGCTCTTCACTAGGCCGGGCACCGACGTCGTCTCCGGGACCGCGCCGACCCTCCCGATCGAGTCGCTCGCCGACCGGGAGCCCGGGGTGTGGGCGGAGCTGACCGGGGCGCTGGCGCTGGTGGAGCGGGAGTACCGAGATACGTGCTACCTGGAGTTCACGTACTGCTCGGGTGAGCTGTGGCTGCTGCAGGCGCGGCGGGGGCGATACCGCGGCGCGGCCGGCATCCGGGTCGCCGTCGACCTGGCCGACGAGGGCGTCCTCGACCGGTCCGGGGCGCTGTGTCGGGTCTCGGCGACCGACCTCGACGCCGCGCGGGTGGCCCGGATGGACGCGGCGGGTTCGCGGGTGGTTGCCCGCGGGGTCGGCGCGAGCGCCGGGGTCGCCGCCGGCCGGATCGCGACGACGTCGGAGTCCGCGGTGTCGATGCGAGGACCCGTCGTCCTCATCCGGCCGGAGACCTCGCCCCACGACGTCCGCGGCCTAGCCGCGTCGGTCGGCGTCGTCACCGCGACCGGCGGTCCGGCCAGTCACGCCGCCGTCGTCGCGCGGGCGATGGGCAGGCCGGCCGTGGTCGGCGTGGCGGGCCTGGCGGTGTCCGATGCGGGCATCGAGCTGCCGAGCGGGGAGAGGCTGGCGGCCGGGACCGTCGTCACCATCGACGGCGGCTCCGGCGAGGTCGCCCTCGGCGAGGCGCCGATCCTCACCGGCCCCGCGGGCGATCACCTGGGACGGCTGCTCGGCTGGGCCGACGAGGTGTCGGGACGCTCCGGAGGCACCGACGTCCAGCGGCTCGCCGCCGCGCACGCCGTCCTGCGCCCAGGCGACTGACGGGGGCGACTGACGGGGCTGGCTGGCCGGTTTCCGACGCCAGACGGCCAAAAGAGCGGGTATTGGCCCCCGAATCGCGATCTGGTGTCGCAAACCGGCCAACCGGAGCGTGAGACCCGTGCCGGCGGGCGGTCAACCGACGCCGAGGCGGTGCGCGACCCGGGCCGCCTCCTGGCGCCCGGAGACCTCGAGCTTGCGCAGGATGTTGCTGACATGCACGCTCGCGGTCTTGACGCTGATGAAGAGCGCCTCGGCGATCTCCCGGTTGGTGCGCCCCTCGGCGAGCGCCTGGAGTACCTCCCGCTCACGTCCGGTGAGGCGGTAGGCCGCCAGCGGGTCCTCGGCGGCGGACGGTCCGCTGCGCTGTTCGGGCACGACGATCAGGTCGATCCGGTGCCACCCGGCCAGCCGCTCGGCCTCGTCGGCCAGCAGCGGCAGCCCGAGCCGCATCGCGGTGGCGTGCAACTCGCGCACGGCGGCGATCGCGGCCGCGTCCACCCCGGCGTCGAGCCGCGCCTCGGCCTCGCGCCAGGCGGCGTACGACGCGGCGACGACCTGCCCGAGCACGGCCCACTCCTCCCGGACCGCGACCCAGTCCTCGACGGTGGCGACGTGGTCGATCCGCGCCCGCTCGGCCGACTGCCAGGCCCGCAGCGCGGCGTCGTGCGGCATCCCGCTCTCGGCGCACCGGGCCGCGGCGGCGTCGATGGGCGCCCGCAGCTCGGAGATCCGGCGGCGAGACTCCGCGTCGCGTCGCCGCTCGGACTGGTCGGCGAGCGCGCGCAGCGCGAACGCCACCAGGAGGCCGGTGAAGGGCTCCTCGTCGGTCCCGGCGAGCTGGTTGAGCTGGTCGAGCACCAGCTCGTAGGCCGCATCCGGATGGCCCGCCCACAGCTCGACCTCGATGGCCGCCTCGGCCACGAGGCGCAGCCAGGAGTCCGGCGCCCCCTCGGACTCCAGCGCCAGCCGCGCCCGCTCGCAGTGGTCCCAGGCGATGTCGAGCCTGCCCCGCAGCGCCGCCAGCCGTCCGGCCTGCATCAGCGCGGGCGCGCCCATGATCCCGCGCGGCTCGTGGGCCAGCGCCTCCGCGACCAGTTCCTCCGCCTCGGCCAGCCGCCCGGAGCTGATCAGCGCCTCGCAGGCGTTGGCCTCGAGCAGGCTGCCGAACTGGCTCGCCAGCCCGATCCGGGTCAGCAGCCGGCTGCCCTCCCGGCCGATCTGGGCGACCTCGTCGAGGTCGCCGCCGAGCCCGAGCACATGGGTCAGGTTGACGTAGGCGAGCGCCAGGTCGTCGGCGCCGCCGGTGTCGCGGGCGATCGCGAGCGCGGACCGCTCGTGCTCGATCGCCGTGGGCACGTCGCCGCGCAGCACCGCGACGATGCCGAGCGCGTTGCGCACCAGCCCCTCCTCGCGGCGCGCGCCGACCGCCCGGGCCGCCTCCAGCCCGCGCTCGCACCACACCTCGGCGTCGTCGGGCCGCGACCATGCCGCGGTGGCCATCGCCAGCCGGGCGTAGATCCGCGCGGTCAGCGTCGAGTCGGGCGCGTCGCCTCGCGCATCGAGCCCGCGCCGCAGGCACCGCTCGGACTCCTCCCCGTGCCCGGCGACGAAATGGAAGGCCCCGAGCCGCTCGCACAGGTGCAGCTCACTCTCGGCGTCGCCGGGCTCGGCGAGGGCCGCCTCCGCGTTGTGTATCGCCTCCTCGGCGTCGCCGGCGAGGTACGACGCCTGGGCGGCCCGGCCGAGCAGCGACCGCAGGTCCGGGCCCTGACCGAGCGCCCGCGCCAGCTCCGCGGCCCGGCCGAAGGCGACCTGGGCGTCGGCGAAGGCGTACATCGTCTCCGCCGCCTCGCCGGCGGCGATCGACGCGGTCAGCGCGCGCGGGTCGTCGCCGGCCGCCAGCCAGTGCCTCGCCAGCTCACCCGGCGCGGAGTCGGGGCGAGACTCGAGGGCCTCGGCGGCGCGGCGGTGGAGCCGGGTGCGTTCGGTGCCCAGCAGGCCGCCGTACACCACCTCGCCGAAGGCCGGATGCGCGAAGCCGATCGCATCACCGTCCGAGCGGGCCTCGAGCACGTGCTGGTCCAGCGCGGGGCGGGCCTGGCGCTCGACCTCGGCGGGTTCGGCGGCGAGCAGTTGCGCGACGAGCTCGATCTCGGCCGGCCGGGCCAGCACGGCGAGCGCCCGGAGCAGCGCCTGGGTGTCCTCGGACTGGGTCCTCACCCGCGCCAGCAGGAGATCGTGCAGCGTGGTCGGCAGCGCGGGGTCGCCGGCGGGCTGCCGGAGCAGGTGCTCCACGAAGAGGGGGTTGCCGGCCGAGCGGGCCAGCGTCGAGCCGACCAGAGCGGGATCCGGGTCGGCGACGAGCCGCGCGATCAGGAGCGTCGTCTGCTCGGGGCCGAGCCGGTCCAGCGCGAGCCGGCGGGTGATCGGGAGCCGGCCGAGCTCGGCCAGCCAGCCGGCCAGGGCCGAGGTGGGCGCCACCTCGTCGGCGCGGTACGTCGCCACCAGGACCACGCGCTCGGCGGTCAGGTTGGTCGCCAGGTAGCGCAGCAGGTCGAGCGTGGACCGGTCGGCCCAGTGGAGGTCCTCGACCGCGAAGAGCACCGGGCCGGGCGCGCCCAGCCGTTCGACGAGCTCCAGCACGGCCTGGAAGAGGGCGAGCTTGGTCGAGTCGGTCGCGGTCTCCTCGACGACCCCGGCGGCCTCCGGCGGCCCCCAGGTCGGCAGCAGTCGGGCGAGGTCGGGGGAGCGCTGGACCTGGCGTCGTACCGCCGCGGTCGCCCCGAGCCGGCGCAGCGCTTGGATCAGCGGCGCGAACGGCAGCGGCTCACCCGCGACGGGGATGCAACCGCCGTACAGGAGCGTCAACCGCTCGTCGCGGGCGGCCTCGCGGACGAGGGCGGTCTTGCCCACGCCGGTCTCGCCGCTCAGGAGCACCACCGAGGGCAACCCCTGCTCGGCACGTTCGACGGCGGCGCGCAACTCGGCCAGGCTCGCGTCACGGCCGACCAGGCCGGTGCGAGTGCCGGACACGTCGGGCATTCGATCATCATGCACCCGCCCCGCCCGACCCGCCACCCGTTACCGCCGTGCCTGGCCCGTGTCTGCCCGTGCCGAGTCCGTGCCCAGCCCGTGCCGAGTGCGGGATTCATGTCGTTCTCACGCCCCAGAGCGACACAAATCCCGCACTCGGCCTGACAGAGCTGCCGAGTCGGGCCGGCGCACGTAAGGCCCCCGGCCCGGAATCTAAGGGGGCTTCCCGATGCCGGGGGAGCCGTCGGCTTCCTAGCGTCGCCCTCATCGCAACCAAGTCAATCGAAAGGACATCGCGATGAACCACCTGCGCAAGATGGGGCTCGCGGCCGCGGCCGGTGCCGTGGCCGTCACCGGGGTGCTGGCCGGCGTGCCGGCGAACAGCTTCTTCATCCCCGGCACGCCCGGCAAGGACGTGCACGCCGGCCTCGACAACGACAACGCCGACAACCCGTTCGTCCAGCCGCCGGGCGTCGCCGCCAAGCAGCACATGGACAACACCGACATCATCTTCGGCCGGGACAACGACGACCTGCTGATCGGCAACCTCGGCGACGACGCGCTGCTCGGCGGCTACGGCTCCGACATCCTGATCGGCGGCCCCGAGGGCTTCACGGCGCCCAACAGCGACGTGCTCTTCGGCGAGGAGGGGGACGACATCAACATCTGGGCCCCCGGGGACGGCAGCGACGCGTTCCTCGGCGACAAGGGCTACGACACGATGGTCTTCGCGCCGTTCGTCAAGAAGCCCAACGGCAAGCTGCTGCTGACCAAGTCCGACAAGTACAAGCGGAAGATCCCGCACGTGAAGATCGACGCGTCGCCGCAGTTCAGCTGCACGATCGTGAAGGTGCCGGCCAAGCAGAAGCTCGGCTTCGACTTCCTGGTCCGGTTCAACGTCAACGACGTGCCGGCCGTCACGGTGCGGCAGGCGTCGGTGGAGAAGGTCTACTGCCCCTCCCCGGACGCCGGCAAGGCGCTGGTCGCCGACCTGACCGTGAAGTACCCGGAGTTCAAGCCGGTGAAGCTCGCGAAGGTCAAGGGCGTCACCGGCGAGATCCTCGCTCCGGTCGCCTGACGGTCCGTTCCGATGCCCCCAACTGCGGGTCGGGCTGACGGTCGGGCCGACGGTCGGTCCGGGGATCGGGCCGGGGGTCGGGCCGTCGTGGTGGGCGCGAGCGTCGGCGGGCTGCTGGCCGCGTCGGCGCTCGCGCCGCACCACCGCGAGGTGGTGGTCCTCGACCGGGACCGGCTCCCGCTGGAGCCGGCCCCGCGCGGGGGCGTGCCGCAGGCCCGCCACCCCCACGTGCTGCTCGAGTCGGGCTGCGCGGCCCTGGAGTCGCTGCTCCCGGGTGCCCTCGCCGAGCTCGAGGCCGCCGGCGCGGTGGCCGGCGGGCGTCGCGTCACTCTGCGCGTCGCCGGCGCCGGCTTGTCCGGGCCGTCTCTCCCCGGGTACGACGGGGAGGGCGTCGCGGTCGTCGACCGGGATGCCCTCGAGTCGTGGCTGCGCTCCCGGGTCGCGACGCTGCCGACGGTCGAGATCCGCAGCCGGGCGACGGTGCTCGGCCTGCTCCTGAGCGCCGGGGAGGTCGCCGGCGTGGCGGTGGCCGACCTCAACCACCCGAGCCGGCCCGCGGAGCCGCTGCCCGCCTCGCTCGTCATCGACGCGTCGGGCCGAGGCTCGCGGCTGGTCGAGTGCCTGGCCACGCACGGCTGCGCCGTACCGCCGGTCGAGCGCCGACGCATCGACGGCCGGTACGTCACCCGCCGCTTCACCCGGCCGGCCGGCCAGGCGCCGCCCGACGGCCTCGCCACCTGGGACGGCGTGGTCTCGGGCACGCCGTCGCCCCGGCACCGGTCCGCGGCACTGATCCGGGTGGCGGAGCGGGCCTGGCTGCTCTCCCTGGCCGGGTACGACGGGTTGCGACCGCCGCCCGACCTGCCGGCCTTCCTCGCCTACGCCGCCGACGCCGGCGGTCCCGCCGCGGACCTCGTGTCCAGGCTCGAGCCGTCCGGCGCGCCGCTCAACGGCCGGGAGCCGGCGCTGATCAGGCGGCGCTTCGAGCTCGTGGACCACCCGCGGATGGTGGTCGTCGGCGACGCGCTCTGCACCCTCGACGCCGTCTCCGGGGCCGGGATGTCGGTGGCCGCCGTCGAGGCGACCACCCTGGCGGAGCTGCTCACGGAGGGAGCCGGCGCGGTGTCGCGCGGCTACTACCGACGTACCCGACCACTCCTCGACCGGCTCTGGGGCGACGCCGTCGAGCGCCACGGCCTCGGCTAGCAG
>JBDHZS010000164.1:0-8204 GCA_039812025.1 Nocardioides sp.
CGAGGACGCGGGCGCCCGCGACACGCTGCCGGGCGATGCCGGGCGGCAGCGTGAGCAGCCGGCGGTACGACGCCACGGTCACCACCAGATCATCGCCGTGCCGCGCAAGGTCGACGTCGGTCGGGCCCACGCCGGGGAGCGCGAGTCGCAGCACCGCGCCGCCCTCGTGGTCGGTCAGGCGCAACGGTCCGCTGCCGGTCGGGGCCGCCAGCACGGTGCCGGCCTCGCCGTCGTACACCTCCCGCGCCAGCGCCGCGAGCGCGTCGACGCCGACGGGCTCACCGGCGCGGTAGGGCGAGCGCCAGATCGCCAGGCCGGGGAACGAGTCGGGCAGTCCGGCCAGCACCTCGTCCTGGGCGGCCACCCAGCGGGCGCGCCAGTCGTCCGCGCCCTCGCGGGGGAAGATCCGGTTCGCGATCACGCCGTCGACGCGGTAGCCGAAGAGCGAGAGGGTCGTGTAGGTCCGCCGCGACTCGGCGAGTACGACGGAGTCCGGGGTGAGCACGATCCGCACCGAGGCGTCCGGACCGGCCAGCAGCTCGCGGACCTCGCCGAGATCCCGGTGCAGCGAGGTGATCGCGTCGAAGACCGACTCCTCGGGCATCGGCACCCCGGCGGCGCGGGTCAGCACCGGCGTGAGGGCGCGCACCATCCGGCGCTCCCTCGGCAGCACGCGGTCCAGGTACCAGCCCAGCGCCTCGGGCAGCGCCAGCAACCGCAGCGTCTCCGCGGTGGGCGCGCAGTCGACCACGATCGTGTCCCAGTCCCCGGAGTCGGCCTGGCACCGCAGCTCCAGGAGCGCGAGCACCTCCTCGGCGCCGGGGAGGACGGTCAGCTCCTCGGCGGCCACCCGCGCGACACCCGCGACGTCGAGCACCGACAGCAGGTAGCACTGGATGTCGGCCCAGGACTGCTCGAACCGCAACTGCGCGTCGACCTGCTGCACGTAGAGATCCTCGGCGACCCGGGTCGGGTCGGCACCGACCTGCACGCCGTACGCGTCGGCCAGCGAGTGCGCCGCGTCGGTGGAGAGCACCAGCGTGCGCCTGCCGTCGCGGGCGGCGAGCACGCCGGTCGCGGCGGCGATCGTCGATTTGCCGACGCCGCCCTTGCCGGTGAAGAGCAGGACCCGCACGCTCAGCGGGACTCGACGCGCTGTTTGAGCCCGCGCAACGCGGCGTCGATGATCATCTTCTCGCCCTTGCGCTTGATCATCCCGATCAGCGGGATCGCGGTGTCGAGCATCAGCCGGTAGGTCACCTCGGTGCGGCCGCCGCCGAGCTCCGCGAGCGCGTACTCCCCGTCGAGGCTGGTCAGCACCCTTCCCTCCACGAGGGTCCACGTCACGAGGTGGGGTCCGCGCCACTCGTAGGCGAGCGTGTACTCATCGCGGATCGGGGGTACGTCGAGCACGAACCGCACCCGCTCCCCGCGGCCGTCCTCCCCGGTGGAGACCACCTCGGCCACCTTCACGCCCTTGGCCCACGTCGGGTAGGCCGCGAAGTCCGCGATGACCTCCATGATCGTGGCCGGGTCGGCATCGATGACGATCGACGACGTGGTCTGCTCGGCCATGTCGTGGAGCCTACCGGACCTCGCGACGGTAGCCTGACCGGGATCCGCCGGGTGGTCGAACCGCCATTTCGTCCAAGGAGAGCAGTGCGCGAGTACTCCACGCCAGGTGTCGTGGTGCCCGAGGCCGGCAACCTGACCCGGGACGTCGTCCGGCATGCCTCGCAGACGCCCGACCGGGTACTCTTCAGCCGTCCGTCGACCGCTCCGGACGCCCCCGGCTGGGAGGACATCACCGCGGCCGCCTTCCGCGACCAGGTGACCGCCGTCGCCAAGGGGCTGATCGCGGCCGGCGTCGAGGCCGGCGACCGGGTGGCGATCCTGTCGCGCACGCGGTACGAGTGGACGCTGCTCGACTACGCGATCTGGTTCGCGGGGGCGATCACCGTGCCCGTCTACGAGACGTGCACGGCCGAGGAGATCGCCTGGATCCTCCACGACTCGGGCACCCGGGCGATCGTGGTCGAGGGGCCGGAGCACGCCGACCGCGTGGCAGGCGTCCGCGACGGGCTCACCGAGCTGCGCCACGTGTGGTCGCTCTCCGACGACGCGATCGGCGGCCTCGCCCGGAGGGGCGAGGGGGTCGGCGACGTCGTACTCCAGGAACGGCGGGACGCCGCCGGACCCGACGACCTGGCGACGCTGATCTACACCTCCGGGACCACCGGCCGGCCCAAGGGCTGCATGCTCACCCACGGCAACTTCGACGCCGAGCTGACCGCGGCGACCGAGAGCCTCGCCGAGCTCTTCGACGACGACGCCGCCACGCTGCTCTTCCTGCCGCTCGCGCACGTCCTCGCCCGCGTCATCCAGGTCGGCTGCGTCCGCAAGGGGGTGCGGCTGGGCCACTCCAGCGACGTGCGGGCGCTCCCCGTAGACCTCCGGGCGTTCGCGCCGAACTTCGTGCTCGCGGTGCCGAGGTTCTTCGAGAACGTCTACAACACCGCCTCCCAGCAGGCGGCGGCCGACGGTCGCGGCGCGTCGTTCGACAAGGCCACCCAGGTCGCGATCGCCTGGTCGCGGGCCCGCGACCAGCAGCGCCCGCGGCCGGTGCTGGAGATCCAGCACCGGGTCTTCGATCGGCTCGTCTACCGCAAGCTACGCGAGGCGCTCGGCGGACGCTGCACCTTCGCCGTCAGCGGCGGCGCGCCCCTGGGCGAGCGGCTCGCGCACTTCTACCGCGGCGTCGGGATCTCGATCCTCGAGGGCTACGGCCTGTCGGAGACGACCGGCGCGGTGGCGGTCAACCGGCCCGACGCGACCAAGATCGGCACGGTGGGCCAGCCCGTTCCCGGTACGACGGTGCGCGTGGCCGACGACGGCGAGCTCTCGTTCTCCGGGCCCCAGGTCTTCGCCGGCTACTGGGGTGCTCCCGAGGCCACCGCCCAGGTGCTGGTCGACGGCTGGCTGCGCACCGGCGACGTCGGCGAGGTCGACGACGAGGGCTTCGTGCGGATCGGCGGCCGCAAGAAGGAGATCCTGGTGACCGCCGGTGGCAAGACCGTCTCGCCCAGCCTGCTGGAGGGGCGGCTGCGCACCCATCGGCTGATCTCGCAGTGCCTGGTAGTGGGCGACGGCCAGCCCTACGTCGCCGCGCTGATCACGCTCGATCCCGACACGACCGCCGCCTGGGCCGGGCGCCGCGGCAAGGGGTCGCTGTCGCTGACCGAGCTGGCGCACGACCCCGACCTGATCGCGGCCGTCGGGCAGGCGGTCGACCAGGCCAACAAGGCGGTGTCGAAGGCCGAGTCGATCCGGAAGTTCAGCGTCCTCGCCACCCAGTGGACCGAGGAGGACGGCCAGCTGACGCCGAACCTCAAGCTCAAGCGCAACCTGGTGACCAGCCAGTGCAAGGACGACATCGCCGCCCTCTTCGCGACCTGACTCCGGTTCGCCTCCCTGACTCCGATTCGTCAGCGGGTGCGGGCGATCGCGACCCGCTCCAGCACCGTCGGGTGGGTGCCGAAGAGCCACTGCGCGACCGGCGGCGGCGTCGGGTCGGCCAGGGAGGCGAGCGCGAGCTCGCGCTGCATCCGGACGAACGTTTCCGGGTCGCGGGTCGCCACGAGCGCGGTCACGTCGGCGCGGGTCTCGAGCCGGCGGCTGATCCCGTTCTGCACCGGCGCGGCCAGCAGCGTGCCGATCGCGACCCAGGCCAGCACCGTCGGCACGGCCGAGACCTCCGCCAGGCCGGACAGTCGCCGTCGCCGTCGCCGCTGTCCCTTCCCTGTCGATCGGCCCAGCCGTCCCGGCCCGCCCGAGCCGAGGAGCACCGCCAGGATCCCGACGCCGGCGGCCGCCCCGAGCGCGCCGAGCGCGGTCCCTACCAGCACGTCGCGATGCCGGCTGTGGGCGAGTTCGTGGGCGACGATCGCCTCGATCTGGGGCCTGGTGAGCCGGTCGAGGGTGGTGTCGAAGAGCACCACCCGGTGGCTGGAGCCGAAGCCGGAGACGTAGGCGTTGAGCGACGTCGTACGGGTCGAGGCGTCGGTCACCAGCACCTGGTCCACCCCGACGCCGATCTCCTCGCCGAGCCGGAGGATCGACGCCTGCAACCGGTCGTCGTCCAGCGGCGCGAAGCGGCCGAAGAGGGGCTCGACCAGCACCGGGTGGACGAACGACCCGGCGACCACCAGCGCCGCCGCGATGGGGGCGCCGATCGCGGGCCAGCGGCGTGGGAACCGCCGGGCGAGCGCCATCAGTACGACGAGCAGCAGCGCGACCGCCGCCACCCCGACGGCCCAGCCGACGACGACGTCCCGGGCGAACCCGGTCCAGGTCTGGACCGAGATCCCGGCCCGGCGGGCGTGCACCCGTCCCGCGATGCGCAGCGGCAGCGTCGCCACGAGGCCCGCGCCCTGGCACGCGGCGACCGCGAGCAGCACGCGCACCGGCCACGGGCCGGGCAACCGGGCGGTCATCCGCCGTCCCGCGCTCGTGAAACCCAGCCAGCAGGCGACGGCGAGCGAGACCGCCAGCGCCGTCCAGCTCCACGCACGCGCCCAGCGGGCGTACGACTCGGCCCGCGCCAGCTCCGCGGGAGTGAACAGCTCCCCCGGCGCGACGGCCGGCGGCATGCCGCCGGGCACGGGGTGCCACGGCACCAGCACCGCGGCCAGGATCACGAAGCACAGGCCCGCGACCCCGGCGACGGCGAGTCCGGTCCGCTCAGCCAGGGCGGACCGCGCCCGAGAACGGCATCGAGAACACCCCGGAGACCGCCACACCCGTCCCCGGATTGGCCGCGTGCACGATCTGGCCACCGCCGATGTAGATGCCCACGTGGCTGACCGGGCTGTAGTAGAAGACCAGGTCGCCGGGCTGCAGCGCGGACGACGACACGCGGGCTCCCGAGCCCATCTGCGCGCTCGAGGAGTGTGGCAACCCGACGCCCGCCGCACCCCAGGCACGCATGGTCAGCCCCGAGCAGTCGTAGGCGCTGGGGCCGGCCGCGCCGTAGACGTACGCCTTGCCCACCTGCGCGAGCGCGAACTGCACCGCGGCGGCGGCTCTGCCCGACGCCGGCACGTCGGGCAGCGCGACGTCCTCGCGGCCCGAGGACCGTGACACCTGGGCGAGGCGGGCGCGCTCCTCGGCCTCGAGCCGGGAGAGCAGCTCCTTGGCCTCGGACAGCTTGTCGTCGACCGCTTCCTTCTCCTTGGCGGCGGCGCTCTCGTCCTTCTCGATCTCGCCCGCCCGGTCGGCGGTCGCACGCGTCCGCAGGTCCAGGCCCTCGAGCTCGGTGGCGTAGTCGTCGTACAGCTGCGCCTGCAGCGTGTTGAACTCCGACATCGTCGAGAGCGAGCCCAGGAAGGCCTTCGGGTCGTCGGCGACCAGGAGCTGGCTGACCGTGGCGACGGACTGGCCCTGCTGGTACTGGTGGACGATCGACTCCTCCACCTCGCCGCGGACCGCGTCCAGCCGCCGCTGCTGGCGGCGCTGGTCGGCCCGCAGGCCCTTCAGCTCGCCCCGCAGGCGGTCCAGGCGGACCTGGAGGTCGTGATAGCGCTCCTGCGCCTGCTCGGCCTGGTGGTAGAGGCGGTCGACCCGATCGGAGACGGTGTCGATGTCGGGCTCAGCGTGGGTGGGAGCAGCGGGCCCGAGCCCAATGACAAGGGTCGCGACGCAGCCGCACGCGAGCATGCTGGCGAGTCGTTTCCGGCCGTGGGGCACGATCGGTCGTTCTCCTCGGATGTCGGCGTCAGCACCCTGGCAGGACGCAACCCGGTCTGCCCGGGGGCTCGGCCGGTCCCCCGACGGCCGTGCATCCCGGAGGCTGCGTGTGGGGGTGTGACGTGGCGCCCGCGCGACCTGTGTGGCCGACGACGACAGGCGCCGAAGTCACCGAGGCTAACCCGGCGACGCCGACGTCGCCAACCCCGCCCGTCCCGTCCTGTGGACAGCCGCCCCCGCGTGAGGCGGGGAGCGCTGGCGACGAGCCCGCGGGCGGCGGGTGCTCATGCCGAGTGCACCTCGGGCGCGCTCACCGGTCGCACCATGCGCAGCGGGGGCACCAGCCCGCCCGCCGCGAGCGTGTCCAGCGCGGCGCGCTCGTCGTCGTCGAATCTCAGGTCCACCCGTGGCCCGAGCAGCACCGTGACGACGCAGTCGTCGCAGGCCAGCCCGCGCACGAGGCAGGAATCGCAATCGATCGTGGTCACCATGCGCCGCAGGCTGCCAGGCACCACCGACAATCTCGTGCGGACGAGCCCTTCCGGCGGTCCGCCCGCCAGTCTGACCCGAAACTGTCGGTGGCGACGCCTACGGTCCCACCATGGCTGCGATGGGCACGATCGGCACGGTGGGCAACACGTCGTACGCCGTCCCCCAAGACCTCCCGGCCGGCTCGACACGGCGCCACCGGTGGGAGGAGCAGCGGGGGTTCGACGAGCTGGGGCGTCCACTGCGCGAGACGACCTTCTGCGTGGTCGACCTGGAGACCACCGGCGCGTCGCCCGAGGGTGGCTCGATGATCACCGAGGTGGGCGCGGTGAAGGTGCGCGGCGGCGAGGTGCTCGGCGAGTTCCAGACGCTGGTCAACCCGCACGAGCCGATCCCCGCCTTCATCGCGGTGCTCACCGGCATCACGAACTCGATGGTCAGCGACGCGCCGCCGATCTCCTCGGTGCTGCCGGCCTTCCTGGAGTTCGCGGCGGGGTCGGTGCTGGTGGCGCACAACGCGCCGTTCGACGTCGGCTTCCTCAAGCACTCCTCCGCCCGCCTGGACCTGGCGTGGCCGTCGTTCGAGGTCGTCGACACCGTGCGTCTCGCGCGCCGCGTGTTGACCAGGGACGAGGCGCCCGACTGCAAGCTCTCCTCGCTGGCCCGCGTCTTCCGCTCGCCGACCACGCCCAACCATCGGGCGCTCGAGGACGCCCGCGCCACCGTCGCGGTGCTGCACGGCCTGATGGAGCGCCTCGGCGGGCTGGGCGTCCACACCCTGGAGGAGCTGCAGGGCTACACCTCCCGGGTCAGCCCCGAGCTGCGTCGCAAGCGCCACCTCGCCGCCGGGCTCCCCCACGAGCCGGGGGTCTACCTCTTCCGCGATCCGGACGGTCGCGTGCTGTACGTCGGCACCTCGCGCGACCTGCGCAGGCGGGTGCGCAGCTACTTCACCGCCTCGGAGACCCGGACCCGCATCGGCGAGATGGTCCGGATCGCCGAGTCGGTGGACCACGTGGTGTGCGCCACCGCCCTCGAGGCCGCCGTCCGGGAGCTGCGCCTGATCGCGCAGCACAAGCCGCGCTACAACCGTCGCTCCCGCTTCCCGGAGAAGGTCACCTTCCTCAAGCTCACCCGGGAGGCGTGGCCGCGGCTGTCGGTGGTGCGTCGCGTGCTGGACGACGACGCCGACTACCTCGGCCCCTTCTCGAGCAAGCGGGCGGCGGAGCGATCGGTGGCGGCGCTCCACGAGGTCTTCGGGATCAGGCAGTGCACCGGCCGGCTCCGGCGGACGCCGGCGGGCATCCCCTGCGTGCTCGCCGAGCTCGGCCGGTGCCTCTCCCCGTGCGACGGCAGCGTCGATCACGACACCTACGCAGAGGTGGTGGGCCGGGTCCGGCAGGCGCTCCTCGACGATCCGGACGAGGTGGTCGACGCGCTGTGCCGCCGGATGGACGCGCTCGCCGCGCAGGAGCGCTTCGAGGACGCCGGCAAGCACCGCGACCGGCTGGCGTCCTTCGTGCGGGCGGCGTGGCGCACCCAGCGGCTCGGCGCGCTGACGTCCTGCCCCGAGGTGATCGCCGCACGCCGCGAGGACGACGGCAGATGGGCGGTCCACGTCATCCGCCACGGCCGGCTCGCCGCGGCGGGCGTGATCCCGCCGCGGGCCGACGCCCGCGCGTTCGTCGCGAGCCTGAGGACGTCCGCGGAGAGCGTCCGGCCCGCGCCGGGGCCGGTGCCCGCGGCCAGCGCCGAGGAGACCGAGCGGCTGCTGGGCTGGCTGGAGTCCCCCGGCATCCGCCTGGTCGAAGTCACGGGCGCGTGGACGTGCCCGGTCCGGGGCGCCGCGCGCCACCGGGGGCTATGGTCTGGCTCATGATCACCGCCATCGTCTTCGTCAAGACAGCCGTCGAGCGGATCGGCGAGGTCGCCGAGGCGATCGCCGCGATCGACGCCGTCAGCGAGGTGTA
>JBDHZS010000165.1:0-8173 GCA_039812025.1 Nocardioides sp.
GCCCGGCGAGCACCTCGGGATCCAGCACCGCGGCGACCAGCAGGTCCGGCGAGCGCCGGACGGGACGCTCCCGCTCCGCCGCCGCGGCCCGCTCCCGGGCGCGCAGCCGCCGCGCCACCGACCGCACGTCGGTGGCGTCCATCGCCGCCAGCGGCGTCGCCAACAGGTCCGCCACCCGTTGCGGATCGATGGGCGAGTCGGCGGCTGCGCTCCCGTCATCGCCGGCCAGCGAGACCACCAATCCGAGCGCGGCGAGCAGCGGCTGCACGGCGGGCTCCGCGGTCAGCGGCGTGTCGTCGCTGGCGACATCGACGGGCACGCCCGCACCCAGCAGCGCCCGGCGCAGGCCTGGGATCGTGGCCCGGCCCGACCGCACCAGGACGGCCATGTCGGACCAGGGCACGCCCTCGGTGAGGTGGGCTCGGCGCAGCAGGTCGGCGAGGTGCTCAGCCTCCGCGCGGGCGGTGTCGTAGGTGAACAGCTCGACGAGACCGGGGTCGGGGTTGAGCGAGACCGGCTCGGTGAAGGCCCGATGCGCCTGGTGGGGCAGCGCCGCGGGCAGCGGCAGACGGGCGGCGACCCGCTGGCCGGCGGCCAGGATCCGCGGTCCGAACCGGCGGGTCGTGCCGAGCACCACCGTGTCGGCCGGGGCGCCGTCGGCGCGGCGGAACCTGTCCGGGAAGTCGCCGATGCCGCGCACGTCGGCGCCCCGGAAGGCGTAGATCGCCTGGTGCGGGTCGCCGACCACCGTCAGGTCCCGGCCGTCGCCGGCCAGGCACTTCAGCAGGGCGACCTGGGAGGGGTCGGTGTCCTGGTATTCGTCGACGAAGACGTGGCGCAGCTGCCGTCGCAGCTCGTCGCGCACCGGCTGCTCGGGGTCCTGCAGCATCCGCACGGCGGTCGCGATCAGGCTCGCGTAGTCGAGGAGATTCTGGGCGCCGGTGACGGCGTCGTACTGCTCCATGAACGACGCGGCCGCCACGAACTCGGGAAGCCCCTCGGCCTCCCCGAGCGAGCGCAGCGACTCGAAGCCGAGCCCCTTCTCCTGGGCGCGCGCCAGCACCTGCGCGACCTCGTGCGCGAAGCCGCGGGTGCCGAGCGCGCCGCTCACCGCGGCCGGCCAGCTCACCGATTCGGCCTCGCGGGTGAGGATCTGCTGGAGCACCACGTCCTGCTCGGGCGCGGAGAGGAGCCGCAGCGGTTCGTCGTACAGGCTGGGCGGCGACCACTGCCGGATCAGCCCGTAGGCGAAGGAGTGGAACGTCGTGCCCAGTGTCGAGGAGACCGTGCGGCCCAGGCGCGCGATCACCCGGTCGCGCAGCTGCTCGGCGGCCTTGCGGGAGAAGGTCAGCGCCAGCACGGAGGCCGGGTCCGCGCCGTCCTCGATGCGGCGCACAATCGCCTCGACCAGGGTGGTGGTCTTGCCGGTCCCGGGGCCCGCGAGCACCAGCAGCGGGCCGCCTGGGTGCTCCACGACGCGGCGCTGGTCGGCGGCGAGGACGGGCGGCGGCGACCCGCCCTCGGCGGGCCGGACGAGACGGTACGTCGGGCTCGGTGCCTTCTGGTGAGCTCGCAGTCCGAGCGCACCCTCACGGCCAGCGTCCGGGTGCGGACCGCCGCGCTCTCTCGCTTCACTCACAACGAACACCCAATCACCCGCCGCCGACAGTCTCGGGCGGGGCGACCCCGGCTCAGGCGCGCGGGCGGGACCGGTAGGCGACCATCTCGATGTCGCGGACGAACCCGAAGCTCTCGTACAGCGCCACCGCGGGCCGGTTGGTCTCGACCACGGTGAGGTTGACGTCGTCGTTGGGCGCGGCCGCGAGGATGCGCCGGCCGATCGCGGACAGCAGCCCCTTGCTGAGCCCCTGGCCGCGCGCGCCCGGCGCGATCGCGATGAAGTCGAGGTAGCCGGCACCGTCGGGTTGCACCTTCGCCGAGGCGTACCCCGCCAGCGTCGCCTCTGGGCCGTCGAGGAGCAGCGTGATCCGGTCCTCGTCGGCCAGCAGTAATCGGGCAGCGGCGTAGGTGCCGGGGAAGGCGAGGTCGTGGAGCACGCTCAGCGCCGGCAGGTCGGCCATCGTGCCGGCCCGAACGCCCGTGCTCGGCTCGGGCCAGCCGTCGGTGGCGCGGGCGACGTACGCGATGTTGACCTCGCTCGGGTGCCAGCCGCGTCGCGCCGCCACCTCCGCCAGCCCTGCGTTGCGGGGCGTGCCGCAGATCTCGTGGTCGTCGACGCCGGCCGGCGCCTGGGCGATCACGGCGTCGACCAGCGCGTCGGCGTACGACGCCCACGCCGCGTCGTCGGCCGCCCACGGACCCTGGATCCAGCTGCGGTGGGTCTCCTCGTCGTAGTCGCCGCACGACGCCGCCACCACGACCCCGTCACGGACGCCGACCCGCAGCGTCGCCAGCCACTCGGGCTGCAGCTCCGCGAACTCGGCGAGGATGCCGTCGCGTTCGGTGCCGACGTAGGGGCAGGCGCGCGCCGGATCGGCCTGGCAGGCGACGATCAGGTCGAGCGCAGCCGCGGCCTGCGCGGTGTCCGGCACGGTCAGGATGCTCACGGGCGCGAATCTACCCACTAGCGTCGGGGGCATGTCAGCGCCGCTTGCCGATCTGGTCGTGCTGGACCTCACCCGGGCGCTCGCCGGTCCGCAGACGTCGATGATGCTCGGGGACCTCGGCGCGCGGGTGATCAAGGTGGAGAGCCCGGCCGGCGACGACACCCGCGCCTGGGGGCCGCCGTGGGCCGGCGCGGAGCTGGGGCATGCCGAGGACTCGACGTACTTCATGAGCGCGAACCGCAACAAGGAGTCGATCGTCCTCGACCTCAAGGACCCCGGCGACCGGGAGGTGTTCGAGCGGCTGGTCGCCCGCAGCGACGTGCTGCTGGAGAACTTCCGGCCGGACACGCTGGCCCGGCTCGGCTTCGCCGTCGAGCGGCTCCACGAGCTCAACCCCGGCCTGGTGATCGGCAAGATCACCGGCTTCGGCCACGACGGCCCCGAGGCGCACCGGGCCGGCTACGACCAGATCGCGCAGGGCGAGGGTGGCCTGATGTCGATCACCGGCACCACCGAGCCGACCAAGGTCGGGGCCCCGATCGCGGACCTGCTGGCGGGCATGAACCTCGCGTACGGCGTCGTCGCCGCCCTCCACGAACGCCACCGCACCGGCCGCGGCCGCGTCGTGCGGACCTCGCTGCTGGCCAGCGTGATCGGCATCCACTCCTACCACGGCACCCGGTGGACCATCGCCGGCGAGGTGTCGGGGCTGACCGGCACCCACCACGCCTCGATCGCCCCCTACGGCGTCTTCCGCACCGGCGGCCTGCCGATCCAGATCTGCGTCGGCTCCGAGGGGTTGTGGGCCCGGCTGGTGGGGGCGCTGGGGCTCGACGGCGACGACCCGCGGTTCGCGGCCAATCGGGACCGGGTCGCGCACCGCGACGAGCTGATCGCGGCGATCGAGGCCGCCCTCGCGCCGCTGGACACCGAGGAGGCGCTGGCGAAGCTGATCGCGGTCGGCGTCCCGGCCGGGCTGGTGCGCTCGCTCGACGACGTCTACGGCTGGGAGCAGACGAGGTCGCAGGGGTTGCTGCTCGACGTCGAGCACCCGTCGTACGGCCCCCTCACCCTGCCCGGCTCGCCGCTGCGCTTCGATGACGAGGCGTTCTCCGGCGGGCGGGAGCGCCACGAGCCCCCGCCGCTGCTCGACGAGCATGGCGACGCGATCCGGGCCTGGCTGGACGCCGACCCTCCCTCGAGTGACTCATCGTCGGTGTGATCGCGGGTAGCCGGCCGCGTCCCAGCCACCCCGTCCACCCCGGGCGCCCCGTCTGCCCCGGGCGTCCCAGTCGCCCCGGACGCCGCTGCTTCATCAAGGTATGCAGGCGGGGCGGCACTTCTCGCGGCGTACAGACCCCGAAGAGTGCGACTCCACCTGCATAACTTGATGAAGCGGAGGCGCCTGGGACCGGGCCGCGCGCTCCGGCTACCTATCTAGACCGAGTAGCACTCTGCGCGGCGTACAGACCCCGAAGAGTGCGACTCCACCTGCATAACTTGATGAAGCGGAGGCGCCTGGGACCGGGCCCCGCGCTCCGGCTAGTTATCTAGACCGAGTCGCACTCTGCGCGGCGTACCGACCCCGAAGAGTGCGACTCCACCTGCATAACTTGATGAAGCGACAGGGCCGGACCCCGAACCAGAGCCGCCGGGAAGCCACCCCGCCCACAGGGGTACGACGCGGCGCAGGGTCACCCCCGCTCGATGACGTCGATGATCTTGGGCCGCAGCTCGGCGGCGGCGATCACCTCGTCCACGGACCCGACCCGCACGGCGCGGTGGATGTCGTGGATGGAGTCGAACTCGGCGGCGACCTCGCTGATCTTGGCGGCCCGGGTGGCGGCCCGGACCTCGGCGAGCTCGACGACCAGCGCCGACCGGGCGGCCCCCGAGGCGCCGTTGACCTGCTCGGCCAGCGCCACCACGGCGGGGTCCGCGGCGACCCGCCGGTCGACCTCGCCCGCGAAGACGACGGCCGCGGCGGGGGCGCCGCCGATCACCGACGCGTAGGACCCCTCGATCGCCAGCACCGTCATCGACGGGTTGAGCGCCTTGGAGAAGACCACGAACGCGCCGCCGTGATAGCGCGAGATCACCACGAACGCGATCGGACCGGAGAAGTTGACGATCGCGCGGCCGATCTCGGCGCCGTACTCCAGCTGCAGGTTGCGCATCGAGTCCGGCGACCCGTCGAAGCCCGACAGGTTGGCCAGCACCACCAGCGGCCGGTTGCCGGACGCGGCGTTGATCGCCCGCGCGGCCTTCTTGCTCGACCGCGGGAAGAGCGTGCCGGCGGTCCAGGTGTCGGGCCCGTCGGTGGGCGGGAAGCCGCGCCGCGGCACCGGCCGGGACTCGATCCCGAGCAGGCACACCGGGTGGCCGCCGAGGTGCGCGTCGAAGACCACCGCGGTCTCCGCATCGGCCATCCCGACCCACCGCTCCAGCGTCGGCAGGTCCTGGTCGGCGACCGCGCGCATCACCGTGCGGATGTCGAAGGGCTTCTTGCGCTCGCCGTTGGTCTCCGGCGCGAAGATCTGCCCGACGGTGGTGAAGTCGCTGTCCGGCGAGCTGTGCGGGTACGACGTGATGTCCCGGTCGCTGGGGTCCTCGGTCACCGCCCGGCGGGGCCGCGACTCCCCCGGCGCGACGTAGGTGTGCTCGTAGTGCTGCATCAGCACGTCCATCGCCCCGGACAGGTCCGGCGCCCAGTACTGCGCCTGGCCGTTGGGGCCCATCACCCGGTCGTAGCCGCCGATGCCGTAGTTGTCCTCCGCCGAGACGCCGCCGGAGAAGTCCAGCGACTGCTTGCCGGTGAGCACCATCGCCGAGTCGGGCGTCATCACCAGGATGCCGCGCGTGTGCATCAGCATCGTCGCCTCGGCGTTCCAGTAGGGCTGGGCGCCGACGTTGATGCCCGCGACCACGACGTTGATCTCGCCGCCGGCCTGGGTGAAGTGGACGATCCGCTTCAGCGCGGCGGCGATCCAGTCCATGTTCTCGGTGCCGGAGTCCATCGAGATCCGGGCGCCGGCCGACAGCGCGAACCACTCGACCGGCACCCGCATCTGCTCGGCGAGGTCGATGGCCGCGATGATCCGCGAGCACTCGGGCTCGGCGACCGAGCCGAGCGCCTTGGTCGGGTCACCGCAGACCACGATCCGGGTGATGCCCTCGGGGTGGAGCACGGTGGGCGTCTTGACCAGCGCGACGATCACCCCGGCCTTGTTGAGCCCCGGCGAGCGGCCCACCGGGGCCAGCGCACCGGTGTCGTCGAGGTCGAGCTCGACGAGCGTGCCGCCCTCGCCGGCGAGCACCTCGGCCAGCTCGTAGGGGTAGACCAGCCCGCGCCGGCGGGCCCGCAGCACCTTGCCGGCGTACTCGTCGATCGGCTTCAGCGGCTCGGTCGGGGGCGCGATGACGTCGGCGACGACGCCCGCGCCGGGCTGGGCGCGGAACCGGATCGCCAGCGGCACCAGCTCGCCGTCGGGGCCGGCGACGCGGCCCTGGGCGAGCACCTCCTCGATCCCGGCGCCCTCCGAGAGCGGCGTGATCTTGCCCTGGAGCGTGGCGAGTTGCTCGGGGTCGGCGTCGACGGGGGGCCACACCTGCACCCAGACGTGGTTCATGTCCAGCTTGGAGCCGGCGGCGCCGCGCGAGGTGCGGACCCTGCGGATCGCCTCCAGGCAGTTCTCCACCGCGCGCTCGGCGTGCGGCAGCCCGATGACCCGGCCGTCCTCGTCGCGGACGACGGCCAGTTGCCGGACCTGGGCCAGCGCGACCAGCCGCCGGTCGGCGGGGTTGCTGAGGGCGACGCACTCATACAGCAGCACGTCCTCGGGCGCCTCCAGGCGCGTCACCTCGAAGTCGCGGAGCCGCCACAGGTTGAGCCGGCGCCCCACCATCGGGTGGACGCCGCGCACCCGCTCGTCCTCGGCCAGCTTGCCGTCGTACCACCGGTAGGAGAAGTAGCTGACGGGCCGCCCCCCGCCGGGGGTGACCGCGATCGCGACCCGCCGGGCGTTGCGCACCCACTCCAGCCCGGCGATCTTCTCGATCACGACCGAGGAGGCGTTGCCGCCCCAGGTCGGCGCGCCGGGCCAGGTCAGGTAGAGCTCGGCGATCGCCTGGTGCCCCGCCGGGCGCGCCGCGATCTGCTCGGCCACCGCCTGGTTGAGCGGACTGTCGGGGTCGTCGAGCTCCGTCATCTCGCCGACGGTGGTGACGATCCGCGTCGGCCGGGAGTCGAGCCGGTAGTCCGCGACCGCGAACGGCCGCCCGTCGATGTCGAACGAGCGCAGGTCGTGGAGGTCGAACTCCAGGTAGTGGCGCTTGATCAGCACCTCGAGCATCGGCTCGACCGGGGACGGCCCGGCCTCCAGCCGCTCGGCGAGGAACTCGACGAGCTGCTCGGGGATCGCCGCGAGCCGGTCGATCCGCTCGCTCCAGTCGGGCGTGTCCGGGTCGGCGGCGAGGCTCGCCAGCTCGGCGGTGACGCTGCCGAGCACCTCCAGCCGCTCCTGGTCGACCAGGGGCTGGTCGAACCAGCGGAACCGCACGCTGCGCGCTAGGTCCCCGATCACCGGGAACCGCAGCTGCGTGGCGGCCACCAGCCGCTCCAGGACGGCGCGGACGTCGGCGGCGAGCCCGTCGGTCGGGGGCGGTTCGGCGCTCCAGCGCTCGAGCAGCGAGGTCACGACCAGCACGTCGAGCCCGGTGCGCTGCTGGGCGAGGAAGACCCGGAAGACGGCCTCCTCGAGCGCGGTGGTGCGGTCCAGCCCGTCGACGCCGTAGTGGGCGAGCACGGCGGCGAGCCGGTCGCGGAAGCCGTCGGGGAGCCCGCCGCGATCGGGATCCAGGCTGGTCAGGTAGGTGTGGAAGTGCTCGCGCGCCGAGTGCACCCGCAGCTCGGTGTGCTGCTCCTCGTCGGCCGGCCGGTTGCGGCTGAGCTCGGCGAAGTCGGCGAAGAGGTGGAGGATCGCCAGCTCGTCGGCGATCACGTCGATCTCGTCGTCGACCAGCTCCTCGCGGGCCGCGAGGTAGCCGCGCAGGTCCGCGTCCGGTGCCTGCGGGTCGACGTCGAAGCCCATCAGCACCGCGCGCAGGCCGGCCCGGCCCTCGGCGGCGCGGCCGGCGGCGTCGGCGGGCGGCGCGGGCTCGGGTACGTCGAGGCCCGGCCCCGCCACGGCAGCGTCGGCCCCCGGGGCGTCGTCGTCCTCGTCCCCCGTCGGCTCCAGCCGGACCAGCGGCGCGCCGGTCTCGACCTGGCTGCCGGTCATCACCAGCAGCTCCTTGACCCGGCCGGTGAACGGCGCGGGCAGCACGGTCTCCATCTTCATCGACTCCAGCACCAGCACCGGCGCCCCGGCCTCAACCTCGTCGCCGACGGCCGCGGGGGTCGCCACCACCAGGGCCGGGGCGGGCGAGCGCATCACGCCGCCCTCGTCGCGGCTGACCCGGTGGGTGACGCCCTCGACCTCGATCAGGTGGGTCGGGCCGTGGGTGGCGCGGACGATCCGGAAGGTGTCGTCGCCGAGCCGGACCCTGCCGTGGAAGTCGTCGAGCTCGGTCACGTGGGCGGTGGTACGACGCTGCTCGTCGCCGCA
>JBDHZS010000166.1:0-8077 GCA_039812025.1 Nocardioides sp.
AGCGACACACACGAGGGATCACACGTGGCCGACCAGCTCATCGTCCGGGGCGCCCGGGAGCACAACCTCAAGGACGTCTCCGTCGACCTCCCGAGGGACTCCCTGATCGTCTTCACGGGGTTGTCCGGCTCCGGCAAGTCGAGCCTGGCGTTCGACACGATCTTCGCGGAGGGCCAGCGGCGGTACGTCGAGTCGCTCTCCGCCTACGCCCGCCAGTTCCTGGGCCAGATGGACAAGCCGGACGTCGACTTCATCGAGGGCCTCAGCCCGGCGGTCTCGATCGACCAGAAGTCGACCTCCCGCAACCCCCGCTCCACGGTCGGTACCATCACCGAGGTCTACGACTACCTGCGCCTGCTCTACGCCCGCGCCGGCCGGCCGCACTGCCCGGTCTGCGGCGCGATGATCGAGCGGCAGACCCCGCAGCAGATCGTCGACCGGATCCTCGCACTCGAGGAGGGCAGCCGCTTCCAGGTGCTGGCCCCGGTGATCAGGGGCCGCAAGGGCGAGTACGTCGAGCTCTTCAAGCAGCTGCAGACCCAGGGCTACTCGCGGGCGAGGGTCGACGGCACGTCGTACACCCTCGACGCGCCGCCCACCCTCAACAAGCAGCAGAAGCACACGATCGAGGTCGTGGTCGACCGGCTCGCGGTCAAGCCCACGGCCAAGCGGCGGCTCACCGACTCGGTCGAGACCGCCCTCGGGCTCTCCGGCGGGCTGGTGCTGATCGACCTGGTCGACGTCGCGGAGGACGACCCTGGCCGGGAGCTGCGGTTCAGCGAGAAGATGGCCTGCCCCAACGAGCACACCATCGACACCGACGAGCTCGAGCCGCGCTCGTTCTCCTTCAACTCGCCGTACGGCGCCTGCCCCGACTGCCACGGCCTCGGCACCCGGATGGAGGTCGACCCGGAGCTGGTGGTGCCCGACCCGGACGCCACGCTCGGCTCGGGGGCGATCCAGCCGTGGAGCCACGCGCACATCTCGGACTACTTCCTCAAGCTGATGGGCGCGTTGGGCGAGGAGCTCGGCTTCGACCTCAACACCCCGTGGCGGCGGCTGCCGCTCAAGGCGCGCAACTCGCTGCTCAACGGCCACCCGCACAAGGTGCACGTCGTCACCACCAACCGCTACGGGCGGCAGCGCTCCTACTACGCGGAGTTCGAGGGCGTCAGGCAGTACGTCGAGCGCCGCCACCGCGAGGCCGAGTCCGACACCAGCCGAGAGCGGTTCGAGGGCTTCATGCGAGAGGTGCCCTGCCCTGCCTGCGGCGGCAGCCGGCTCAAGGCGGTCTCGCGGGCGGTCACGATCGGCGGCAAGTCGATCGACGAGGTCTGCGCGCTCTCGATCCAGGGCACCGCGGACTTCCTGGCGACCCTCGACCTGACCGCGCGCGAGCGGCAGATCGCCGAGCGCGTGCTCAAGGAGATCACCGAGCGCCTCAACTTCCTGCTCGACGTCGGGCTGGACTACCTCTCGCTCGACCGCCCGACCGGGTCGCTGTCGGGCGGCGAGGCGCAGCGGATCCGGCTCGCCACGCAGATCGGCGCCGGCCTGGTCGGTGTGCTCTACGTGCTCGACGAGCCGTCGATCGGGTTGCACCAGCGCGACAACCAGCGGCTGATCGAGACCCTGGTGCGGCTCAAGGACCTCGGCAACACACTGATCGTGGTCGAGCACGACGAGGACACGATCCGCACCAGTGACTGGGTGGTCGACATCGGTCCGGGTGCGGGGGAGCACGGCGGCCAGGTGGTCCATTCTGGGTCGGTCGCGGGGTTGCTCGCGCACGAGGACTCGCTGACGGGGCAATACCTCTCCGGTCGCCGGTCGATCCCGCTCCCGACGGTACGCCGCCCCCGCACCAAGTCCCGCCAACTCGTCGTCAAGGGTGCCCGTGAGCACAATCTGCGCGACATCGACGTCGCCTTCCCGCTCGGCCTCTTCGTCGCGGTCACCGGGGTCTCCGGCTCGGGCAAGTCGACGCTGGTCAACGACATCCTCTACGCCGCCCTGGCCAAGCAGATCTACAACGCCCGCGCCATCCCGGGCCGGCACACGCGGATCAACGGCACCGACCAGGTCGACAAGGTGATCCACGTCGACCAGTCGCCGATCGGCCGGACCCCGCGGTCGAACCCGGCGACGTACACCGGCGTCTTCGACCACGTGCGCAAGCTCTTCGCCGCCACCCCGGAGGCGAAGATGCGCGGCTACCTGCCCGGGCGGTTCTCGTTCAACGTCAAGGGCGGCCGCTGCGAGGCCTGCGCCGGCGACGGCACGCTGAAGATCGAGATGAACTTCCTCCCCGACGTCTACGTCCCCTGCGAGGTCTGCCACGGCGCCCGCTACAACCGGGAGACGCTGGAGGTCCACTACAAGGGCAAGACGATCGCGGAGATCCTCGACATGCCGATCGAGGAGGCGGCCGACTTCTTCGCCGCCGTCCCCGCGATCGCGCGGCACATGAAGACGCTCTGCGAGGTCGGCCTCGGCTACGTCCGGCTCGGGCAGCCCGCGACCACCCTCTCCGGCGGCGAAGCGCAGCGGGTCAAGCTCGCCAGCGAGCTGCAGAAGCGCTCCACCGGGCGTACGGTCTACGTCCTCGACGAGCCGACGACGGGCCTGCACTTCGAGGACATCCGCAAGCTGCTGCACGTGCTCTCCGGCCTGGTCGACAAGGGCAATACCGTGCTGGTGATCGAGCACAACCTCGACGTCATCAAGACCGCTGACTGGCTGATCGACATGGGTCCCGAGGGCGGCTCGCGCGGCGGCATGGTGATCGCGGAGGGTACGCCGGAGCATCTCGCCGCCCACCCGGACAGCCACACCGGCCGGTTCCTCGCGCCCCTGCTCGACGGCGCCCGCTAGAGCCCACCATCGGTCGCGCCGGGACTGTCGGCGCCGGGTCGTAAGGTTCAAGAGTGGTCTCGCCTGCGTCGTACCGTCCCGAGCCCGGGTCGATCCCGACCCAGCCGGGCGTCTACCGGTTCCGCGACCCGCGGGGCCGGGTCATCTACGTCGGCAAGGCGAAGAACCTGCGGGCCCGGCTGACGTCGTACTTCCAGGACATCGGCGCGCTCCACCAGCGCACCGCCGGCATGGTCACCAGCGCCGCGAGCGTCGAGTGGACCGTCGTCGCCACCGAGGTCGAGGCGCTCCAGCTCGAATACTCCTGGATCAAGGAGTTCGACCCGCGCTACAACGTCAAGTACCGCGACGACAAGTCCTATCCGTGGCTCGCGGTCACGGTCGGCGAGGAGTTCCCGCGGGTGATGGTCGGCCGCGGCGCCAAGCGCAAGGGCACCCGCTACTTCGGCCCCTACAGCCACGCCTGGGCGATCCGGGAGACGATGGACCTGCTGCTGCGTGTCTTCCCGATGCGCTCGTGCAGCAACGGGGTCTTCAAGCGCTCCAGCCAGATCGGCCGCCCGTGCCTGCTCGGCTACATCGACAAGTGCTCCGCGCCCTGCGTCGGCCAGATCGGCGCTGACGAGCACCGCGAGATCGTCGATGACTTCTGCGACTTCATGGCCGGCAACACCAGGCCGTTCGTCAAGCGGATCGAGCGGGAGATGTACGCGGCCAGCGACGCGATGGAGTTCGAGCGGGCCGCGCGGCTCCGCGACGACCTGGCCGCGCTCAACCGAGCCCTGGAGAAGCAGGCGGTGGTGCTCGGCGACGGCACCGACGCCGACGTGATCGCACTCGCCGAGGACCCGCTCGAGGTCGGCGTCCAGGTGTTCCATGTCCGCGGCGGCCGGGTCCGCGGCCAGCGCGGCTGGGTGGCCGACCGGACCGACGACGGCGGCACGGCCGAGCTGGTCGAGACCTTCTTGCTCCAGCTGTACGGCGGCGACGCCGACGCGATCCCGCGCGAGATCCTGGTGCCGGCGCTGCCGCCCGACGCCGACACCCTCGAGGAACTCCTCGGCGAACTGCGCGGCACCCGGGTGCGGATCCGGGTCCCCCAGCGGGGCGACAAGCGCGCGCTGCAGGAGACCGTCGCCCGCAACGCCAAGGAGGCGCTGGCGCTGCACAAGACCAAGCGCGCCTCCGACCTGAGCACCCGCAACCGGGCGCTGGAGGAGATCCGGGAGGCGCTCGAGCTCGACGAGGCGCCGCTGCGGATCGAGTGCTACGACGTCTCCAACCTCCAGGGCACCGAGGTCGTCGCGTCGATGGTCGTCTTCGAGGACGGCCTGGCCCGCAAGGGGGAGTACCGCAAGTTCGTCATCAAGGGCGTCGATGGCCAGAACGACGTCGCCTCCATGCACGAGGTGATCACCCGCCGGTTCCGGCGGCTCCTCGACGAGCAGGCGCGGTCTGGGCTTCAAGATGCTCCTCGGGCGGCGCCTGCGGGTCGTTCGGCTTCGCAGGCTCAGCCCGACGACCCGCAGGCGCCCCTCCTCGTCGAGTCGGACGACGCCCAGAGACCCCTCCTCGTCGATCCCGAGACAGGCCGGCCGCGCAAGTTCGCCTATGCCCCAGGGCTCGTGGTGGTCGACGGTGGCCCGCCCCAGGTCGCGGCGGCGCGGCGCGCGCTGGACGAGCTGGGCATCGACGACATCCCGGTCGTCGGGCTGGCCAAGCGGCTGGAGGAGGTCTGGCTGCCCGGCGAGGAGGACCCGGTGATCCTGGGCCGCACGTCCGAGGGGCTCTACCTGCTGCAACGCATCCGCGACGAGGCGCACCGGTTCGCGATCGCCCACCACCGCAACCGGCGCTCCCGGTCGATGGTCGAGAGCGTGCTGGACGACGTACCGGGCCTGGGGGAGGTGCGCCGCAAGACCCTCCTCAAGCACTTCGGGTCGCTGCGCAAGCTCCGCACGGCCACCGTCGAGCAGCTCGGCGAGGTCCCCGGCATCGGCCCGCGGACGGCCGAGGCGATCGTCGTCGCGGTGGCGGCGAGCGGCCGCCGTGACGCCGCCGCGAAGGCAGGGTCCAAGATGGTGTCCGTCAACACCGCGACCGGCGAGATCCTGGAGGACTGATGACCAACGCACCCGGCGGCTCGGGCGAGCTCGTGGTGGTGACCGGCATGACCGGCGCGGGCCGCAGCACGGCCGCCAAGGAGCTGGAGGACCTCGGCTACTACGTCGTCGACAACATGCCGCCGAGCCTGCTGCGCGACGTCGTACGCCTGGTCGACGAGTCCCGCGGCGTCGAGCAGCCGATCGCTGTGGTGGTCGACGTGCGCTCCGGGGCGTTCTTCGACTCCCTGACCGCCAACCTCGCCCAGGGCGCGACCGGCCGCAAGACCACGCTGCTCTTCCTGGAGTGCGACGACGACGTGCTGGTACGACGCCAGGAGGCCGCGCGACGCCCGCACCCGCTGCAGTGGGGCGGCCGGCTCCTCGACGGCCTGACCCGCGAGCGGGAGGCGCTCACCGAGCTGCGCGGCCAGGCCGACCTTGTGATCGACACCACCGACCTCAACGTGCACCAGCTCACCGGCCGGGTCGCCCAGCACTTCGGGACCCCCGAGACCACCAGGCTCAAGATCACGGTGCTGAGCTTCGGCTTCAAGTACGGCATCCCGGTCGACGCCGACTACGTCGCCGACATGCGCTTCCTGCCCAACCCGTTTTGGATCCCCGAGCTCCGCGAGCACGACGGCCGCGACACGAGCGTGTCCGACTACGTGACCTCCCAGCCGCACGCCGCCGCGTTCCTCGACGGCTACGTGCCGCTGATCTCCGAGGTCGCCCAGGGCTACCTGTCGGAGGGCAAAAGGTTCATGACCGTGGCGATCGGCTGCACCGGCGGCAAGCACCGCAGTGTCGCGATGACCGAGGAGATCGCGTCCCGCCTGACCGCGCTCGACTTCGACGTCCGCGCCCGGCACCGGGACCTCGGCCGTGAGTGAGCGCAGGAGGGCGGTCGCGCTCGGCGGCGGGCACGGGCTCTCCGCGTCGCTCCGGGCGCTGGCGGGCGGCCCGGCCGAGGTGACCGCGATCGTGACGGTCGCCGACAACGGCGGCTCGTCGGGGCGGCTGCGGGGGGAGTTCGGCGTGCTCCCGCCGGGCGACCTGCGGATGGCGCTGGCGGCGCTGTGCGGCGAGGACGAGTGGGGCAGCACCTGGGCCGAGGTGCTCCAGCACCGCTTCGCCGGCGATGGCGAGATGCGCGGGCACGTCACCGGCAACCTGTTGATCGTCACGCTCTGGGAGCAGCTCGGCGACCACGTCCAGGCGCTGGACTGGGTGGGCCGCCTCCTCGGCGCGCGCGGACGGGTGCTGCCGATGGCGCTCACGCCGCTGGACATCGCCGCGCAGGTGGCCGGGCTCGACCCGGCCGACCCGGCCGCCGTGAGCGAGGTGCGCGGCCAGGTGCAGGTGGCGACCACGCCCGGCCAGATCCTCTCGATCGCGCTCGAACCGGAGCCGGTGCCGTGCCCCGAGGCGCTCGCCGCGGTCCGCGACGCGGACCTGATCGTCCTCGGACCCGGCTCCTGGTACACCTCCGTCATCACCCACCTGACCGTCCCCGCGCTCCGCGACGCCCTCGTGGCGGCCTCCGGGAGGATCGTCGTGGTCGTCAACCTGGAGCCCCACAAGGGCGAGACCCACGGGTTCGCGCCCGAGGACCACCTGCGGGTGCTGCTGCAGCACGCGCCCGGCCTGCGGATCCACGCCGTCGTCGCCCACGACGACGGCGCGGCCGCTCACGGACCTTTGACGATCGAGTGCGAGGCCCTCGGCGCCCGGCTCGTCCTCGCCGACATCGGCAGCGACGACGGCTCGCCGCGCCACGACCCGGAGAAGCTGGCGCCGATCCTCCAGGGCCTGCTCGACGAGGGCTCAGCCCGGGATGCCGACGTACCCACCCCCGGTCGTTGACGCGCATGGGAGGATTCCGCCCATGGCGATGACGGCTCAGGTGAAGGCGGAGCTCGCCGCCACCCAGATCACCAAGACCTGCTGCCGCAAGGCCGAGGTCGCGACGACGCTGCGGTTCGCGGGCGGGCTGCACATCGTCAGCGGCCGGATCGTGGTGGAGGCCGAGCTCGACTCCGGCGCGGCCGCCCGGCGGCTGCGCAAGGACATTGCGGAGGTCTACGGCCACCGCTCCGAGGTGGTCGTGGTGCAGGCGGCCGGCCTGCGCAAGGGCAGCCGCTACCTGGTGCGGGTGGTCCGCGACGGCGAGGCACTGGCCCGCCAGACCGGCCTGCTGGACCAGCGCGGACGCCCGGTGCGCGGACTGCCGCCCGCGGTCGTCTCCGGCGGCGGCTGCGACGCGGTGGCGGCCTGGCGGGGCGCGTTCCTCGCCCATGGCTCGCTGACCGAGCCCGGCCGCTCCTCGTCGCTGGAGGTCACCTGCCCCGGGCCCGAGGCGGCGCTCGCCCTGGTCGGGGTGGCGCGCCGGCTGGGGATCGTCGCGAAGGCCCGCGAGGTGCGCGGCGTCGACCGGGTGGTGATCCGGGACGGCGACGTCATCGGGGAGCTGCTGACCAGGCTCGGCGCGCACGAGTCGCTGATGGCCTGGGAGGAGCGCCGGATGCGGCGCGAGGTCCGGGCGACCGCCAACCGGCTCGCCAACTTCGACGACGCCAACCTGCGCCGTTCCGCCCGCGCCGCGGTCGCCGCCGGCGCCCGCGTCGAGCGGGCCCTGGAGATCCTGGGCGACGAGGTCCCCGACCACCTGCGGATGGCCGGCGACCTGCGGATCCAGCACAAGCAGGCGTCCCTCGAGGAGCTCGGGCAGCTGCACGACCCGGTGCTGACCAAGGACGCGATCGCTGGGCGGATCCGCCGACTGCTCGCGATGGCGGACAAGCGCGCCGAGGAGCTCGGCGTACCCGACACCGAATCCTCCCTCACCCCCGAGATGCTCTCCGACGACGCGTGAGGCGCGTTGTCGGTCGCGGCATATAGGGTCGGAGGGACAAAGCCCCTGGTACGACGGCGTACCAGCCCGGAATCTTGACCACCAGCCCTCCCCGATAGCAGGACCAGAAAGAGGACCCAGTGACTGTTCGCGTAGGTATCAACGGCTTCGGCCGGATCGGCCGCAACTTCTTCCGCGCCGTCGCGGCGTCGGGCGCCGACGTCGAGATCGTGGCCGCCAACGA
>JBDHZS010000167.1:0-7978 GCA_039812025.1 Nocardioides sp.
GATTTGGGTGCCCGGTCGCGACCGGGTAGAGTCGGGTTCGCCGACGCGGGGTGGAGCAGCTCGGTAGCTCGCTGGGCTCATAACCCAGAGGTCGCAGGTTCAAATCCTGCCCCCGCTACAAAGAGAAACACCAGGTCAGAGGCGGTTTCCGGAGAGTTCCGGGGGCCGCCTCTGATGCGTTCGATGCACGCTTGTGGGCAATCTGTGGGCAACCGCTGCGGCAAAACGTCCACGGACGTGCGTGGACAAGCGCCCATCAGGGCGGACTCTTGATGCCATGGTCTGCGCGGTTGGCGAATGCACCGGTGGCTAGGGCTCGGTCGAAGGCGTGATGTCAGAAGCCTGCGCAAACGTCGCAAATGCGGCGTCCTCGTAGGCCGCGGGCGAGCCCGGCGGCATGGCCGTGTGCCGCGCGAAGAGCACGACAAACCCTTACCGGATGCCGGTGAGCGCGCGGTGCCGCTCAGCGCCTCACGATCAGAACGGCGCTTCTATTCGGGTGCGTCAGTGCTGGCCTCGGACGCAGACCGAAAACAGCCGAGGCTGTCTCGCATCACCAAGGCCGCGGACATCGAGTTTTGCCCGCTAGCGCTGTTCGGTCTAGTGATGAGCAATGCGATCCGCGCTCGCTCAGTCGCCCCGGCTGCCGCAGGAGGTCTGTACCGTTCGTGCGACGAAGGGAGGCCACCGTGTGGGCGGACAACGAGACCGATCTTGACCTCTTGGGGTTCGACGAACTGGTCGATGAGCTCCTCGTCGCACTGACCACGCCGGCCCTGCTGCCCCTTACGGTCGGAGTGCTCGGCGACTGGGGCTCAGGGAAGAGCAGCCTGCTGAAGATCGCCCGCCGCGAGCTTGAGGCGGAGACTGATGGAGACGGCATCTGCCGGTACTTGTGCGTTGACTTCAGCCCGTGGCTCTACGAGGACTACGAGGACGTCAAGACGGCGTTGATGAGGCAGGTCCTCGGAGCGTGCCGCGAACGAGCGACGACTCAGGACGCGCAGGAAACAGTTGAGCGGCTCGGTCGGTTCGCGAGGCTGCTGGGGAGGCGGAGCCGGGCCTTCGGCAGGGTCGCGGTGACGGCTGCACCTGCGGTCCTCCCGGTCGCGCTCGGCGTGGCCGACCTGGGGATGGCGGACGCTACTGCCAGCGCGGTCCAAGGAGCCGCCCAGGCGATGGCACCGCTAGCGGCGGACGCACTCAAGGACGACGTGGATCCTGATGCGGAGACCGACGAGATCCGAGACCTCCCCGCCTTCCGGGAGCAGTTCGCGAAGCTGATCGCCTCGTTGGACGGTGTCGACGCGGTGGTCGTCTTCGTCGACGACCTGGACCGATGCCTGCCAGAGACGGTCGTGGACACGTTCGAGGCCATCCGGCTGTTCCTTAACTCCCAGCAGACGGCCTACGTCGTCGCCGCGAGTCGCGAGATCGTCGAGTCGGCGATCGACTCGCGATATCCCGAGCTCGCCCGCGAGGACGGCCGCGGCATCGGGCACGACTATCTGGAGAAGATGCTGCAGTTTCAGGTCTCCGTTCCGCCGCTGTCCCCCGGCCAGACCGAGAGCTACATCAACCTGCTCATCACCCAGCTGCACCTGTCGGTGGAGGACTTCGACGCGGTGCGGGAGTCGCTGCGCGAGCGCCAGCAGGGCGACCCGTTCGCGCCTACGTTCAACGCCGCGACGGCCCGGGAGGCGCTGCAGGACCTGCTGACCGACGAGATCGACGCGGATCTCGGCTGGACCGGCGAGATCAGCGAGGTGCTGGGCTTCCTGCGCGGCAACCCGCGGCAGGTTAAGCGGTTCCTCAATGAGCTGACGTGGCGGCGCAGGGCAGCGGCCCGGCGAGGCGTGGACCTGCGGCACGACGTGCTGGCGAAGCTGATGGTCCTCGAGGAGCAGAACGCCGCCGACTTCCAGACCCTGTTCGACTGGCACCGGCAGGCCGGCGGCCCGTCGCCCGAATTGGCCCTAGCGGAGGCGCAGGCACGAGCGACCGAGGCGCCCGCACAGGCAGAAGCTGAGGACGGTGAGCAGGTTCCGTCCGCACGCAAGGGACGCCGGGCAGCACCGGGCGGCGACAACGCGTCGCCGCGGGCCGCGACCGTTCAGGAGGCAGACCCCGCGGCCGACGCGGCGGCGTCGTGGCTGGCGCGTCCGAAGACCCGTGCGTGGCTGCGCCTGTCGCCTGCTCTCGGCGGGATCGACCTGCGACCTTACTTCTCATATTTCCGCGACCGGCTGATGGTCGGCAGCGTGACGGCCACATTGCGGCCGCGGTTGCAGGTCCTGCTAGGCGACTTGCTGTCGGATGCCCCGGCCCAGTCGCGGGCGGCTCTCGATGCGTGCAAGAAGCTGACGGAGGACGAGCAAGACCTCGTCGCAGGTGCGCTGATCGACGCGGTCTCCCGTCGGCCCGACGGTCCGGGCTTCTTCGCCGCCTGCGAGTTCGCGGCGCGCATGCCGAGGACGGCTCCCGCGATCTGCGAGGCACTCGCGGCGATCCCGCACCGGGCCTTGCCGGTCCTCAAGATCCCCGGTGCGGTCAGGCGGCTCGAGGGAGCGTCGGGCAGCGCCGAGCTGGCGGCAGGCTGGGCCGCCAGCAACGTCGCTGCGGTGGCGAAGGCTGCCACAGCAGCCCTGAAACCTCGGGCCGGGACCTGACGTGGGGACGTCCGCGGACCGGGGCGCTGGGTCGGGCGGGGCCTGGACAACGCTTAAGCGCGCCGCGACCGGCTACGCGCGATCGGCCTCCGGTGGCTCGGGCGGCGCCCGCGTCCCAGCCGAACGGGTGCTGGGGCGGCACGTCGCGGTCCTCGGCGGGGCGGGAGCGGCGGCAGGCTCCGCGCGGTCCGGGACGACAGGGCTGTCCCGGCTCGGCGGCCTGCTCGCCGGCGTGGGCGACGCCGGGCTCGGCCCGACCCTGGACGCCCTCGGACTCGCTCACCTCGTCGGCCGGGACCGTTTCGAGGTCCTCGACGAGCTCATCACCTTGGTCGCCGGTGACGCGTCCGACATCGAGTCGCAGGCGGCTCGCGACGCGGCCTGCGACGTCCTAGACGAGTTGTACGCCGACGCGGACACCTGGGAGGAGCTCGAAGCGACCGCCGTCTCAACAGAGCAGCTCCGCGGCCTCCTTACGCTGTTCGTCGCGAAGTACGTCTACAACCGGCTGCCGGTGCTCGCGGAGCGGCTCGCCCGGCTACTGGACCCGGCCGCTGTCAAGGAAGCTGACCAGCAGATCGTCGGCATGATCCACGACCTCGTGTCGCTGCGGATGCCAGAGGACCCCCTTACGTTCGACTGGGGCGGCGCTGCCGGAAAGGCTTTCGCCAACGACGCCATGCGCGAGGTGTACGAGCTCCTGAGCGAGCTCGGCGGAGAGGACGAGCCGTGAAGTCTTACCTGGTGCGCACGGAGGCCACCGCCGACGCTGACACGCCTGGCGCAACGGTGCTGGACTGGGGACCCGGCTCGGCGTCAGCCAGCATCGACTGCAGCCCCGATTTCTTCGCCGGGTGGCGGCCGACACGCCCGGCCGCAGACCTGTTCCTCCTGGCCGCAGCGGCCTACTGCGTCGACAAGGTGAGCCCACGCCAGGAGGCTGTCGACGCCTGGACCCGCGACCTCCGCCTCGCGCTTCCGGTCGAGGCCCCGGACCGGTTCCCGGTGGGCGCGTTCGGTCGCGCGCTGTCGTTCCTAACGGGCGACAGTTGGCGCATCTCCGCTCACCAAGCAGCGGCCGACCCGCTCGCGGCCCTCCCCGTGCTTCCGTCGGCGCTACTCCGGATTGTCGACATCGACGCGGTCTCCTTGTTCTCCGGCGGACTGGACTCCCTCTGCGGCGTCATCGACCTGCTCGAAAGCGATCCCGCCCTGCGGCTCGGGCTGGTCGCGCATTACGACGGCGGTCAGGCGTCCTCGAAACAGACGGTCCTGCATCAGCGCCTCGCAGACATCTACGGAGCTCAGCGCGTCGTCCTTCGGCGGCTCTGGCTGCGGCCCGCAGTTCACGATCCCAGGCAGGAGCATCCGTCACCGCCGCCCGTCGAGACCACGACCCGCGGCCGCTCGCTGCTGTTTCTTGCAGCCGCGCTCGCGCTGGCCTCCTCCATCGCCCCGCAAACGCCGGTGTACCTACCCGAGAACGGCTACATCGCCCTCAACGTCCCGCTGACACGAGCCCGCACGGGCAGCGCCAGCACCCGGACGACGCACCCATACTTCCTGCGGCTGCTCGGCGAGGCAGCAAGCGGCGTGGGCGTCCCCAATCCGCTGCTCAACCCCTACTCGCTCAAGACAAAGGGCGAAATGCTCCGCGACTCCCGGAACCCGGAGCTGCTGCGCGAGCTCGCGCCGCTAACGGTCTCGTGCTCCCACCCGGAGGCGGCCCGGATGCAAGAGCGTCCGCAGGGCAACTGCGGGTACTGCTTCCCCTGCCTTATCCGACGGGCCTCTCTCGCCGTGCCGGGCTGGGACGACGAGGAGTACGCCTGGGACGTGCTCTCTGACAGCGGCCTGATCGACGAGACGGACCTGCAGCGTGGAGCCGATTTACGCGCGGTGCTGAACGGTGCCTTCGGCGAACGTCCCGACTCGGATCTACTACGCAATGCGCCGCTTCCGTCGGGCTCCCACGCCGACCATCTAGCGGTCTGGCGGCGCGGGAACAAAGAGCTCCGGTCTTGGCTCAAGGCGGGAGCGCAGGGCTCGCTGGCCGCCGTCGTAGCGCGCCTACCGTGATCCGGCTACTAGACACCCACTGCCACGTGGATGCCTACCCGGACCCCCGGGCGGTCCTAGCGGAGGCCGGCGCGGCAGCCGTGGACGTCGTGGCCGTGAGTGAGACGCCGGAGGCGTACCGGCGGTTCAGGACACGGCTCGGCAGGGCGTCGGGCGTGTCCGTCGCTCTCGGGTTGCACCCGGCTAGTCGGTCGGCCGCAGCACCTGGGCAACTCGAGCGGTTCCTCCGGATGCTGCCGGACGCCCCGTGGATCGGTGAGGTCGGTCTCGACTTCGCGCCCGGCACCGATCGCCGCGAGCGGACGCGGCAGATGCACGCCTTCGCCGCCGTGCTTGAACACCGTCTCTCGCGAGCGAAGCCCATGACGGTGCACAGCCGTGGCGCCGCCAAGGAAACCGTCGGGCTGCTGGCCCAGGCCGGTCAACGCGCACTGCTGCACTGGTACAGCGGCGACCTCGCAACCGCTGACGACGCCCTGACGGCCGGCTTGTGGTTCTCCGTCAACCCCTCCATGACGCGGAGCGCGAAAGGACGCTCACTCATCGACCGGCTCCCGCCCCAACGGGTCCTGTGCGAGACCGATGGCCCGTATTGCACCACGGGAGGCAGGCCGGCTCGCCCGGCCGACGTCACGGGAGTCGCCAAGGCCCTCGGCGAAGCATGGTCATGCTCAGAAGCAGACGCTCGATTGCTCCTGTCCTCCAACGCGGTGGCCTTCCTCGGCAACGCCCAGTGTGAGCCGCCGTGAGCGCACGCCCGCAACGCGTCACCCGGCACCGTGTCAGGCTTTGATCGACGCCACACCGGTCAGAAGACCAGATCCCATAGTGCGCTGGCCCGTTCGCTCAGGCCGCGCTGAGGGGCATAGCCTCGGAGCCCGCTCGCGCCGCAAGTGGCATGGTGACCCTGCATATGCGCGTGGCCGACGGCCTGACGCTCCGTACCTGAATCGGTGGAGGAGTCGTCCAAGTTTCGTGGTCGGCAGATTGCGGCCAGCCTACGATTGTGGCCCCATCGACCGGGACCGGTGAGCGCCTGCTGGAGGAGAGAGGCGGCCCTGTCGGGGTCGGCGTCCAGGAAACGCGTGTCTGCCCAGCGAGCCCCCGGGGTGTCAGCGCGCAAATCGCGTGTGTTGGGGTGCCGACAGTGTGGGTGCACCGCCGACCTCGTGCCTGCCCACGGCTGATTGGCGAGGGTGTGGCTGAGTTGCCCGCGCATTGGACGGGTAGTTCCCAAGCGCGACTGTCGCCGCGGCCGCTGCCGCAGACGAGGACGCAACTACCGTCGCGCTCGACTTTGCGAGCCCCTCTTTTACAGGGCGCGGTATGGGGACGATTCGTCGGGCGAAGATGTCGGCGGGGGAGACCCAGACGACGTCCCCTTCGGCCGGCGGACTGGCCGGTCCCGCCTCGACGTCATTGTGCGCCCGGCGGGACAGGGCACGCGCTGGACCGGTGAGATTTGGTGCGTCGGCCTTTTCGGCGACGACGTGCGCGAGCTCGGAGCCGGCCTCGATCGCGCGGAGCGTCGCCATGGTGGCCTGGGGGAGTCCGGGGCGGCTGGCGATGACCTCCGGTGTTGCGAGGGTGGTGGTGTCGTGGGTGATCTGGCGGTACGCGGCGCGGACTTCGGCGGCCGCGCGTACCAAGGGCTCTTCGAGGCGGGCGCCCGGGGGAGCGAGGTCGCCCCAGCGGCTGGCCAGGTTGCTCCAGGAGCGGCCTGCCTCGGCGATCGCGGGGACCAGGCGGTCTGGCTCGAGGATGCCAGCGGTGGCGGCCGCGTCGACGAGCACTATGCTGGCGCCGGCGATGAGTCCCTGGGTGCGGGTGATGAGCAGGATGTTGGACGGTTCGAGGTCGCGGGCCAGCGCGCGGTGGGACTGGATGTCCCAGCTGGCCAGGGCCTGCGCCAGGCGGCCGGGGTCGTCGACCGGCCTGATCGCCTCGCCGGCGAGGGCTTGGGCGAACCGGTCGGTCAGGTAGCTGCGGGCAGTGTTCTCGCACGCGGACATGCGGTCGACCCAGACCCCGATGGGTGCGATCGCGTAGGGGGAGTGGTGCTGGGCCAACTGGACCCGGCGGCCCGACGCACGGGCGTCGTTGACGCGATCGCGTCCGTTGTCGTGCAGGGCGACGTTGACGGCGTGGGCGGTCAGGTAGAGACCGTGCATGATCCTGGTCCGGGCCGCCTCGAGGTCGCGGTGAGCCTCGGTCTGCTCGTGCGGGACCTCGGCGCCGTAGCGGCGCACCAGCGCCGCGGCGTTGAGCAGGGTCTGGGTCATCTGGTCGACGCGGGGGTCGGTCGGGCCCGGACCTGGCCAGGCCGTCCGGCCGGACAGGCTGGACTCGATGGTCGAGGCCTGCGCCGCCAGACCGGTGATGGGCCGATCGCGCTCGTCGACGCCAGGCCGGCGACCCGGTAGCGAGGCCCACAGGTCCTCCGCGGCCGCGACCATCGTCGGCCAGCTCCGCAGGAGCGTGCCGGCGTCATCGCCGGCGACGTCCATGACTAGCTGGCGAGCCAGGTAGTCGACGTCGAAGAGCATCTCGCCGACGCTGCGTACCTCGCGCGAGGTCACCGGGATCTGGTCGACGTCGAAGAGCTCCTCGTCGATGTCGGCGTACGCCAGGCGCAGGTCAGTAGCCAAGGCCGCGGGCTTCCCGGATGAGGTCGCACAGGTCGACGACCAGCTGCGAGCCGTGGACCAGGTCGGCCTGGTGCAGCGGTAGCGGGCGGGTCAGCTCCTCGGCCTCGGTGAGCAGCTCCAGCGGCGTCCGCTCCTCAAGGTCGGGGAGCGGGTCGACGCCGGGCAGCTCGTAGTCGTCGGGCAGCAGGGCGCTGGCCTGGGAGTGCGCGAGATAGACACCCAGCCCGAGGTCGTGGAGCGGGGAGTCGGGGGCGGCCTCGTCGGCGTCGCTCCACACCTGCGCAGCGGCCTGGTGCAGCAGCTGGGCGATCGAGCCGAGGCGGTCCCAGGTGCCGTCAGCGTTGAGGGTGTCCACGGGTGTTCCTTTCAGTCGGAGGTCGGTCTGGGCCATGAACCCACGTCCCGGCCGCGGCCCGCTGCGCCGAGCGGCGGGCTGTGGATAACTCGGGGTGCTGTCGGTCCCTGGGCACAAACTGGTCTCGTTCGCCTATGTCGTTCGGTGGCTGCCGGACGATCACCGCGAGCAAAGTCAAGAGATCCGCACTAGTGCTGCAAGATGGAGGAGGGTCGAGATGAGGTTCC
>JBDHZS010000168.1:0-7940 GCA_039812025.1 Nocardioides sp.
GGCGGCAGCGGGCTGGCGGGGCGCCGCGGGCGCCGCGGGTGGCTCGGGCGCCGGGGGTGGCTCCGAGTCTGGCTTCGGCGGCTTCTCCTTCGCGGGCTTCTTCGGCTTGCCCGGCTTCTCGGGCTCGGGAGATTCAGGGGGCTTGTCGTCCCACTCGAGGTACGCGCCGCACTCGCCGCAGAACCCCTCGCCGACCTCGGTCGCCGCCCCACAGTCGCCGCACACCTCCACGTGACCAGCGTCGCGGCTCGGCGCGGCCCGTGGGGAGTCGGCTCGGGCGCCCGATCGGTCAGTCGGCCCCGCCCGAAGGGGCAGCGCTGACCTCGAGCGAGTACGACACGTGCGCGGGCTTGACGGCCTCGACGAGCCGCTCGACCCGCCGCAGATCGAGGGAGTCGGGGTCGGCGACCCGCAGCGAGACGCTCAGGTGCGGCGGGGAGGAGCCCGGAGGCTCCGCGCCCGGGCTGGCAGACCACGCGACGCCCCCGGTGTCCGTCACGGCGACCTCGCAGTCGAACGCCCGCTCCAGCGCCTCGGCGACCCCGCGCAGCGTGCCGCGCCGCCGGTGGATCCCCGCGGCGTTCGCGACGATCGAGCGCCGCTGCTCGGTGTCCCAGGCGTCGTCGAGCTCGACGCCCACCCAGCCGGCGAGCCAGTCGAGGAAGTCCTCGGGCGCCAGCCAGGGATCGACGTACCCGGCCAGGCCGTCGATCGTCGCGATCACCGGCGCCAGCGAGTCGTCGAACGCCCCGACGAAGCGCCGGGTGAAGTCGTCGCCCTGCAGCAGCCCCGGCAGCCGCTCGACGAGCGGCAGTGGGCTGGCCAGGCCGTCGACGAGGCCGCGGCTCGAGAGCTCAGCCACCGCGGGTCACCCGCACCTGGTGCTGGAAGGAGAAGACGAGCGCGGCGGCGTCGAGCTCGATCCGCTGCGTGGGCTTGTCGCGCTCCTTCGTGATCGGGTCCGCGGGGAAGAGCTTCACGTCGTCGACGAACTCGGTGCCGCCGAGCCGCTGCAGGACGGCGTACACCTCGCCCGCCTGGACCGGCCGCCCGAACGGCCACCCCTCGCCGTAGGGCCCGCCGGTCAACGGGTCGAAGTAGCGGTGCAGCGCGACGAGCGCGTCGCGCTGCAGCTCGTCGGTCGCCGTCCGCGGCCGCGCGACGAGCCGGGCGATGACGGTGACGCCCTGATAGAAGGGCGGCTCGACGACCACACGCGCCCCGACGGTACGACGGGAGTCCAGGTCCGCGGTGATCGACTCCATCATCCTGGCCGGCGGCACCAGGTCCTCGAAGCGGAGCCGCCCGGCCGCGTCCGCGGGGGCGGAGGGTACGACGAGCACCCTGACCACCCCGGCCGAGGACGGGTCCGTCGCAGGCAGGCACTTGACCCGCGCGATCTCCGGAGCCGCGGTGCGCGCGAGCTGCTCGTAGTCCTCCGGGGTCACGGCGCGGTCGCGGGTGCGCAGCGCGAGCGGGCCGCGGATCCGGGCCTGGTCGACCGTCTCGCCGGCGACGCCGCCGATCGCGGCGCGGCGGTTCTGCACCCGGTCGATCATCGGCACCGGGGTCCGCAGCACCGAGATCGCGTCGGCGGCGAGGTTGCCCTGCGGCCCGCCGCCGGTGCGGTAGACGGGCACCCGCAGCGGCGCGCCCTTGGGCGGCACCGCGCCGTACCGCCGCAGCGTCCCGTCCGGCTCCCGCACGGCCGGGGCGAAGTGGACCTCGCCGGTCGAGCGATCGATCCGCACCACCCGGTCGTCGGGCCCGCAGCCGGCGAAGGAGTCCACCGAGGTCCACCTCTCCCAGCCCGAACCGCCGGCGACCTCGATCTCGAAGGCGTCGCCCGCGACCACCGGCGCCCGGGCGACGGCGAACGTCTGCCCGGGGACCCCCTCCGAGAGCCCGAGGATCTCGTCGGAGACGGCCTCGGCGTGCACCGCGGCGACCGTGCCGCCGACGGTGAACGCGCTCGCGGCGCGGACCGTGGGCGACGCCCCGTAGAAGGGGTAGCCCTCGATCGGGGCCACCACCCGGCACCGGACCCATCCGGCCCGCGTCTGCTCGATCACCGAGGCGGCGTGCTGCGCCGGCAGGTGGACGACGACGTCGCCGGCCTTGTTCAGGCCGCCGGTGTCGTCGTGGTCGACCTCGCAGGCGGTCCACTCCGAGCCGGTCCAGGCCTCCCACGCCAGCGGCGGGTAGAGCGGGTCGACGCCGACCCCCTGGACGTCGCAGTCGAAGCGGAACGCGATCGCGCACGACGGCGCGGCGTCGTCCAGCCCGAGCAGCAGCAGGTCGCCCTGCTGCGGCGCCGCGGTGAAGCAGCCGAAGTCGGTGCCCAGCCTCAGCTCCTCGTGCCGCGACACCGCGTGCTCGTCGTCGACGCCCTGGGTGAAGAGGTGCGCGAGCGAACGGGGAGGCATCACCAGCTCGGCGGTGGTGGCGAAGACGATCGTGTCCTCCGCCGTCGTGCGCGGCGTCGCGACCTCGGCGCCGGCGGGGAGTACGACGGGCTCGGGCTGCGGCGCCGAGAGCCAGGCGGTGACGTCGGCGCGCGCGGCCGTCGGCGGGTGCAGCGTGACCCCGAGCAGGTCCAGGAAGGTGATGTAGAGCCGGTCGGGCACCCGGTTGAGGCGGTAGAGCAGCTGGTCGACCATGAACGCGAACGACTCGATCAGGGTGACGCCCGGGTCGGAGACGTTGTGGTCGGTCCACTCCGGGCAGCGCTGCTGCACCAGCCGCTTGGCGTCGTCGACCAGGTCCTGGAACCGCCGGTCGTCCAGGTTGGGGATGGGCAGGCTCATGCGAGCGCCTCCTCCTCGTGCGGTGGGATCACGTAGAACGGGAAGACCAGGTTGCGCGGGTCGTTGGTGCCGCGGATGGAGTACTCGATGTCGACGTAGAGCACCCCGGCGTCCACCGCGTCGAAGCGCACCACGACGTCGCCAAGGTCGATCCGCGGCTCCCACCGGGTGAGCGCGACCCGGACGGCGTGGGCGATGTCGCCGGCGGTCGAGGCGTCGGCGGGGGCGAAGACGTAGTCGTGGACCGCGCACCCGAACTCCGGCCGCATCGGCCGCTCGCCGGGCGCCGTACCGAGGATCAGCCGCATGCTCTCCTCGATCTCGCGGGTGCCGCTGACCAGCCCGATCCGGCCGGTGGCGTCGGTGCGCAGGGGGAACGCCCACCCCGAGCCGACGAACTCGTGCGCCATCCTCAGCCTCCGATCAGCACGGTCGGGCAGCCGGGCGGCAGGATCGGCGCGCCGCAGCCGGCCATGTCTCCGACCCGGGCCGCGGGGCGGTTGCCGATCAGGACGGTGAGGCTGCACGGCGGGATGATCGGCGTCGGCGGGTGCACCGCCGGCGGCGGGAACGAGCAGGTGTGCAGGTCGCCCACGACCGCCGCGGGCAGGCCGCCGATCAGCACGTTGGGCACGCCGGGACCGGTGATCACCCCCGGGTGGCCGGTCTGGTCCGTGACCCTGGCGGCGGGTCTCGACATCGCGATTCACATCCTCTAGTTGATCTTGACGATCGCGCCCTTGATCTCGAGCGGGCCGCTGGCCTGCAGCGAGACCGCGGTCCCCTGGAGCTGGAGCTGCCCGCTGGCGTTGAGCGCGAGCTTCGGGGCCTTGACGGTGACCTCCGCCGTACCCTCGACCTCCACCTTCTGGCCCTTGACGCTCACCCCGCCGGCGGCGGCGCTCACGCTGACCTTGCCGGTCTTGCTGGTCACCTCGACGTCCTTGTCCGCGGTGACCTTCAGCGGCCCGGTGGTGGTCACCTCGATCGAGGGCTGCGGCTTCTGGATCAGGCTCACCAGCTGCTTGCCCTCGTTGGTGGTGATCTGGAGCCGCTCGCCGCCGGGCGCCTCCAGCCACTCCACGCACATCCCCGTGCGCGAGACCAGCGCACGCCGCTTCACCGCGCCGCTCCCGGAGTCGAGGTGCTCCTCCCACGCCTTGTCCGGCTTGTCCTTGCCGTTGAAGAGGCCGCCGATCACGTAGGGGTGCAGGTGGCCGTCGCCCCCGAAGACGACCAGCACCTCGTCACCGACCTCCGGCAGCCACGCCTGGCCGCGCTTGGCGCCCGCGCCGACCTGGACCGGCCGCGCCCACCAGCTCTCGTAGTTGTCGGCCAGCGACGGGAACTTCACCCGGACCCGGCCCAGCTTCTCGGGGTCCTTGAGGTTCGTCACGAGCGCCGGTACGACGGGAGGCGCGCCCGCCGCGGACCCGCCCCCGCGCCCGGTGATCGTCCCGTAGAGCGACCGCTCGGAGGTGTTGCCGACGGTGAAGCTCGTGAGGTAGCCGCGCTCGCCCGAGAACGTGTGCCGGGTCGCGCTGAGCACGTAGCGCCCCTCGAACGGCGCGCCGACCCCGACCAGCGCGACCGGGACCCCCGACCGCAGCGCGGGGTTGCCGCGGGCCACCCCGTCCAGCTCCGCGAACCCCCCGGCCAGGTGGTCCGCCAGCGAGGTCGCCATCAGGTCGCACTCGGGCTGCGTCGCCAGCGTCGGCGCGCTGACCTGGTACGACGCGCCGCCGCCCGCCTGCGCGAGCTTGGCCGGCGTCTCCTGGTCGAGCGCGGCGCTGTGGGTGAGGGCCTGCTTGGTCGCGACCACCGGCTGCTTGGTGCCGGGGTTCCAGCCGCGCACCTGGACGTCTGGGACCTGCTCCTGCCCCGAGACCGTGCCGCGCAGGCTGGCCAGGTTGACGCCGTACTCGAGGACCTGCGCGTCCTGCCGAGCGCCGCCGCTGCCGCTCGGCGCGCCCGACGCCTGGATCCTGGGCGCGAAGGTGACCGTGCCGTCGGTCGCGCTCAGGGTGTAGCCGTTGTCCTCCGCGAGCCGCTCCAGGAACTCCCAGTCGCTGATCGCGTCCTGGGCGAAGTGCTGGTACTTGATCTGGGTGGTGGTGACCTTCGCGTGCAGGCCGGCCTCGGAGCACACGGTCCTCACGATGTCGCTGGCCAGCACGTCGTGGAAGGCCCGCACCTTGGTGCCGCGCAGCAGTTTGTGCAGGACGTCGAGCCCGCGGACGGTGGCGTGCCGGCCGTGCTGGTCCAGGTCGATCTCGAGCGCGGTGACCTCCCCGACCAACAGCTTGTCCACGCCGCCGGGGTCGCTGGACTGGAGGCCGAGCTCCACCTTGGCGCCGATCTTGAAGCCGCCCTTGGCGATCACGAGCGCGTCGGGGTCGGTGAACCGCAGCTCGAAGAGGCTGGGCAGGTTGCTGGCGTCGTCGACGTACCCGGCCACCAGCAGCGGGGCGACGTCGTCGGGCAGCGGCCGGCCGTCGACCTTGACGACCAGCGTGTTGCTGTACTCCTCAGCCAGCGGCACGGGCCATCGCCTCCCTGGCCGCCGCCTCGAGCTCGTCGATCGCGGGCAGCAGCAGCGTCGTCCCGGGCCGCAGGCGCATCGGGTCGTCGATCCCGTTGGTCGCGGCGACGGTGCGCCACAGCGCCGGGTCGCCGTACTCGTCGTACGCGATCGCCGGCAGCGAGTCGCCCTCGACCACGACGTGCATGCGGTGCGGCACCAGCGTGCCGGAGGTCGGGTTCTGCTTGGGGGTCTCGCCGGAGAGCTCCTCCAGCGTCACCGTGCAGGTGGCGCGGATCGGCACGCCGCTGGGGGTGAAGAGGGTGTATTTGGCCTGCACCTGGCTGACGTAGGCCAGGAAGCCGGTCAGCGCGCCCCACCGGAAGGTCACCCACGGCGGGGACTCCTTCTTCCGCTGGTGGGAGGCGTCGGTCGGCACGCAGCAGCGGAAGAGCTGCTCGACCGCCTTGACGACCGAGCTGTCCTGCGTCGCCGAGGCGTCGAAGAACATCTCCAGGGTGAGCTTGGACGGTTGCGGCTCCTGGTACTGCGGGGCGCTGCTCTTCTTGCTGCCCTTGGCCGGCTCGCGCGTCCAGCTCGCGCCCTTGGTGAGCGCGAGCTCCTTGGGGTTGAACTGGAAGTCGACCTTGTACATCAGCGGGCCCGCCTGGGCGAACGAGCCGTCCTTGGAGGGCTCGTGGACCTCGAGGAAGGCGTGCTCGAGCTTCGGGTGGTCCCCGGGCGCGCCCTTGGCGCCGCCCGCCGCCGCGGCGTCCATGCTGACCGGATTGGGCATCGGCTTGCTCCCTCCCTCTTTCGGCTTGGCTACTTGGGCTTGAACACGAAGCCGTGGTGGGCGATCTCGACCGTCTCGGTGACGACCTTGGGCTGGTCGGGGCTGAGGCTGGGGCCGGACCAGCGCACCGGTACGACGTCGAGCAGCTCCCACTCCGCGACGATGTTGCCGTCGGTGCGCATCGCCTGGATGGTGCCGGTCTGGCGCTTGTAGCCGGTCGCCATCGACGCGAACCACCTCGCGATCTGCTCGGTCTCCTTGCCCAGCGGCCGGGTGAGCTTGATGTTCGGGAACTTCAGCCGCGTCGGCAGCTGCCACACCGAGGTGTTGTTGCCGCCCTCCTCGCGCACCTCCATCACGACCTCGCAGCCCAGGCCCTCGCAGCTGGTGAAGGCGCCCAGGTTGTCGTCGTCGATCAGTACGACGTAGCGCAGGCTGACTGCCGTATCGACGTCCTCGAGCATGGTCATCGCTCACCGTCCTCCCGTCCGCCACGCGTCCGTCCGCGCGCCGCGTCGTTCTCTCTCCACCAGCAGCTCCGCCCTCAGCCTGCGCAGCAGCGGCGGCATCAGCCGCTGCGCCAGGGCCTCGATGTCCTGGTGGCTCTGGTCCTGTGCTTCCTTCTTCTCGCCCTGCTGTGCGGGCGGGGGCGCTTGGACGACGACTTGCTGCTCTTGTTCCTGGTGTTGTTCCTGGGCCTGACCCTGGTCGGGCTGGGGGGCCGCCTCGACGGGCTGCTGGTCGTTGTCTGTTGGGCTCGCTGGGTCGGGCTGCGGCGCGTGCGGCAGCGTTGTTGGGGCCGGCGTGCGCGTCGTACCGATCAGCTGCCGCCTGGCCCTGCTCGGACTCACCCCGCCCCACACCCGCTGCACCGCCCACTTCTGTCCCCCCTGCTGCTGTGCCGAGTGCGGGATTTGTGTCGTTCTGGAGGCTCTTTCCGACACAAATGCCGCATTCGGCCGGGGTGGGAGCGCGGTTTCGATGAATGGCGATTGTCCCGGGGGCTCGGGCCTGACAGGTGTTGCACCTGCCGATCGCTGGACGAGGGGCGTCCCGGTGGGTGCCGAGTGCGGGATTGGTGTCGTTCTGGCGGTTCTTTCCGACACAAATGCCGCATTCGGCGCGGGGGGTTTGGGGGAGTCGGGGGTTGTGGGGTTGGCGGTTTGTTGGAGTGGTGTGGGTGTCAGCGTGAGGGTGGGGGTGGTGACGGGCTGTACGTCGTCGGGTGCGACTGGTTTGGGACCGGGTTGGGCTGAGGGCTCATGCGCCGCGCCAGATTCGTACTCGGGAACTGGCTCGTCCGACCGGGATGGGGGTTCGCTGGAAGCTGACTCCGGGACGGCAGCTTCCGGGGGTGCCTCGGTGTCCGGGCTGGTCGGTCTCGCCGTGTCCGAGTCGGGGGCTGGTACCTCAACCCGCGACTTGCTCGAAGCATGCGCGCGCTGAACCAGGGGTGCCGGGGCGGGTGCCGAGTGCGGGATTGGTGTCGTTCTGGCGGTTCTTTCCGACACGAATGCCGCATTCGGCGCGGGGGGTTTGGGGGAGTCGGGGGTTGTGGGGTCGGCGGTTTGTTGGAGTGGTGTGGGTGTCAGCGTGAGGGTGGGGGTGGTGACGGGCTGTACGTCGTCGGGTGCGACTGGCTCGGGACCGGGTTCGGTTGAGGGCTCTTGGTCTGCAGCTGATTCGGGCTCGTGAGCTGGCCGGTCGGTCCGGGCCGGGGTCTCGCCCGGGGTTGACTCCGGGACGGCGGCTTTCGGGGGTGTCTCGGTGTCCGGGCTGGTCGGTCTCGCCGTGTCCGAGTCGGGGGCTGGTACCT
>JBDHZS010000169.1:0-7939 GCA_039812025.1 Nocardioides sp.
GCAACCGGTCGCGCAACCGGACCCGCGGCGGTCAGCCCGTGGCCCAGCCCGGCGGCCAGCCCGCCGAGGCCGCCACCGTCCCGGCCGGCGACTCCCCGGCCGAGCCCGCTGGCGCGGGCGCTTCGTCACGCAGTGGCGGCCGTCGGCGCCGCCGTCGTCGTCGTACCCCCTCCGGCAGCGCGCCCGCCGCCGACTGAGTCGACCTCAGCCCGGGTTGGCTCGTCCGTGCCCGCGGGACGTCACGTACGTCCCACCCTTCACACCCGCACCTGCTTCATCAAGTTATGCAGGGCGGGCCGCACTCCGCACGGCGTACACACCCCGAGAAGTGCGACCCCGCCTGCATAACTTGATGAAGCAACGGCCTGACCCGCGCTCCGTCTAGCTATCCAGACCAAGCGACACTCCGCAGGGCGTACACACCCCGAAGAGTGCAGCGCCGCCTGCATAACTTGATGAAGCAACAGGCCCGGCACCAAACGGACCCATTGAAGAAGCGCCCGATCAGGCGGTGACCACCACGGTGGTGCCGAGGCCGGCGAACCGCCACATGGCGCGGGCGTCGGAGCGCTTCTGGCGGATGCATCCGTGCGACTGGGCGGTGCCGAGGTCGGCGAAGGACTGGAGCAGCTCGCCGTCCTTGACCGGGATGTCGTGGAACCCGATCGCCGCGCCGCTCGGCCCGCGCGTGAAGCGCACGAAGTACTTCATCGTGCCCGAGTCCTCGATCCCCACCGCGTTCTCCGAGCGCGACCAGACCTCGTAGGTCCCCGGCTCGAGGTTGTCGTAGACCGAGCCCGACACTAGATAGGTACGGCGCACCTCGCCGTCCGCCCCGACGATCCAGACCTGCTGCTCGGACTGGCTGAACACCGCCCGGCGTCCCGTCCCGGAGTCGGCCGGCAGTGTGGCGGAGGCCTTCGAGGCTGACCGCTTCCCGGAGGCAGCGTCGGGACGTGTGGCACCAGTGCCGGCACCACTCCGCTTCGCGGCCTCGGCCGAGCCCGGATCCGACCCGGCGCGCTCGGCGGCATCCGTCGAGGACGAGACGGAGTCCGACGGGGAGGCCCCGGACTGCGACTCAGCCTTCGACTCAGCCTTCGCCCCAGTCTTGGACTCAGATTTCTGCACGGACTTCTGGCCGGACGCCGGTACGGCGCTCTCGAGCGCGATCCCTGCGGGCGGGTCGGCGTAGGCCGGCTCCCCGCCGCTGGGCAGCAGCCCGAGGGCCGAGAGCAACGCCACGCACGTCACCAGTGCGGCTCCACCGACGGCGGTCAGCCTCCCGTAGCGCAGCCGCGAGGCCGCCTCCCCGGCAGCGGGAGAACCGGCAGCAGACGAGCCGGCGGCGGGCGAGCCGGCAGAGCGCGAACCGGCGGCCGGCGTCTTCGTGGGGCGGTCCATCACAGGGCTCCGTTCCGTTGGGTGGCGGCCCGCGCGAGCAGGCTCGCGGCGACCTCCCGGTAGGCCGTGGCGCCGCGGCTGCGGCGGCTGGTCGCCATGATCGACCGGCCGATCGCGGGCGCCTCGGCGAACTTGATCGTCTTCGGGATCGGCGGCCCGATCACGTCGAGACCGTAGGTCTCGGAGATGGTCTCGAGGACCGCCCGCGCGTGCTTGGTGCGCGGGTCGTAGAGCGTTGGCAGGACGCCCCAGACCTCGAGCCCAGGGTTGGTGTAGCGGCGGACGTCGTGGATGGTGTCCAGCAGCTGCCCGACGCCGCGGTGCGAGAGGGTCTCGCATTGGAGCGGGATCAGCACCCCGTCGGCGGCGGTGAGGCCGGCGACAGTGAGAACCCCGAGCGACGGCGGGCAGTCGAGGAGCACCCAGTCGTAGGCCCGGCCTGCCGCGGCGAGATCGTCGAGCGCGGCGCGCAGCACGCGCTCGCGCCCGGTCCGGGTGAGCAGTTCGGCCTCGGCGCGCGCCAGCTCGATCGTGGCGGGCAGGATGTCGACGCCCTCCTCGGTCGTCAGGATCGCCTCCCCGGGGTCCAGGCCCCTGGTCAGCACCGAGTGCACCGAGACGTCCAGGTCCTCCGGGTCGATGCCGAGCGAGAAGGTCAGGCACGCCTGCGGGTCGAGGTCGACCAGCAGCACGCTGCGACCGGCCTGCGCGATCGCGACGCCGAGGGACGCGACCGTCGTCGTCTTCGCGACGCCGCCCTTCTGGTTGGCGATCGCGAGTGTCACGCTGTCCCGGGTCATCGCGGCCATCATGACACCCCCGGGTTGCCCAGCCCGTGCAGACACGGGTTGACTGTGGATATGTCTGCGCCCACCGCACTCATCACCGGACCGACGGCCGGGATCGGCCGCGAGTTCGCCCGCCAGCTCGCGAGCCGCGGCCACGATCTGGTGCTCGTCGCCCGGGACGAGGCGCGGCTGGGCGAGGTCGCCGACGAGCTCGCCACGACGTACGGCGTCCGTGCCGAGGTGCTCCGCGCCGACCTCGCCGACCCGGCGCAGCTCGCCCTGGTCGAGGCCCGGCTGGCCGACCGTGAGCACCCGGTGGACCTGCTGGTCAACAACGCCGGCTTCGGGCTGGGCGGCACCTTCCTGGAGCACCCGATCGAGCGTGAGCAGGCCCAGCTCGACGTGCTGGTCACCGCCGTGCTGCGGCTCTCGCACGCGGCCTTGGGCACGATGGTCGAGCGCGACCCCGGGGAGGCGAACCGCGGGATCATCAACGTGTCCAGCGTCGCGGGCTTCCTGCCGGGCGGGCCGTATTCGGCGGCCAAGGCCTGGGTGAACTCGTTCAGCGAGTGGGCGGCCGCCGCCTACGGCCCGAAGGGTGTGAGGGTGATGGCGTTGTGCCCCGGCTTCACGAAGACGGAGTTCCACCAGCGCCTCGGCGGCAGGCCCGGCTCGGGCTACCTGTGGCTGGAGGCGCCGTACGTCGTCACCAAGGCGCTCGCCGACTTCGAGAAGGGCCGCGTCTACTCGGTCCCCGGCGCGCAGTACAAGACGATCGCGTCCGCGACCCGGATCATCCCGAAGCGGGTGCTGCGGCTCGCCAGCCGCGGGCTCTGAGGAGTCAGGGCCCGAAGGGGACCTCGAGCAGCGCGGGCCCCATCGCGGCGGCGTCGGCGAGCTGCCAGTCGCGGGCGAGCAGCAGCACCGCGGGCGCCGGCCGGACGACGAGCCACAGCCACCGGCCCTCGGCCTCCCCGGCGAGCACGGTGCGGTCGAAGTCGCGGTCGGACTCGGTGCTGGTCGAGACCTGCCACAGCGGCACCGGGTGGCTGCCCATCCGCACCTGCGCGACCGGGCGCCCGACGCCGACGTCCACGCCGGGATCGAGCACGGCGAGCCCCGCGCAGCGCGCGCCCAGCCCGGTGCCGGGCTCCTCGGCCACCAACGAGAAGTCGACCCGTCCGTCCACCGGCGACTCGCCGGCGATGCGCGTCATCGTGGCGCTGGTGCGCTCACCGCCGACCCGTCCGAAGTCGACCACCCGCCAGCCCGGCCGCAGCGGCCACGGCAGCCAGGTGGGGAAGGAGCCCGCGGCGAGCAGGTGCGCCCCGAAGTCGTCGTACGACGCCACCCCCGGCCGCCACAGCGGCGCCACCGGCCCGTGCGCCGGGCACAGGATCTCCGCACCCGCCTCTGGGTCGCCGGCAGGATCCGGCACCGGATCGGCCGCGGCGCACCGCGGGCACTGCGCGATCAGGCTCACCCGTTGAGCGTGCGACCGCGAGCCGCCCGCAGTCAAGAGGGCCGGCCCAGTCAAGAGGGAACGTCGAGGGCCAACGGCAGGCGGGACCGTCAGGCGGGGCCGGGCCAGTTGCGGTCGGGCTTGGGCACGGGCCGTCCGGGCTGCTCGCCGCCGCGTGCCGCGAGGTAGTTCTGCTTGGGCACCATGACCTTGCGCCGGAAGAGGCACACCACGGTGCCGTCCTGGTTGTAGCCGATCGTCTCGACGGACACCACGCCGCGGTCGTCCTTCGAGGTCGACTCCCACTTGTCCAGCACGGTGGTCTCGCCGTAGAGCGTGTCGCCGTGGAAGGTCGGCGCGACGTGCCGCAGCGACTCGACCTCCAGGTTGGCGATCGCCTTGCCGGAGATGTCGGCGACCGACATCCCCAGCAGCAGCGAGTAGACGTAGTTGCCGACCACCACGTTCCGCCCGAACTGGGTGGTCTCCCCCGCGTAGTGCTCGTCGAGGTGGAGCGGGTGGTGGTTCATCGTGAGCAGGCAGAAGAGGTGGTCGTCGTACTCGGTGACCGTCTTGCCCGGCCAGTGCTTGTACGTCGCGCCGACCTCGAACTCCTCGTAGCTGCGTCCGAACTGCATGAGGCACATAGTGCCGCATCGATGAGCCCGAAGGGAGTGGCTGTCTACACCCCGCCGCCCCCGGCCTTGCGCCGGTGCATCTTGGGCCGGGCGGTGCCTGCGACCTCGGAGCCGTGCACCTTCTCCGCCGCCACCGCCTCCTCGACACCGTGGTGACGGGCGTTCTTCCGGTCCAGCGCCTCGCGCATCTTGGCCTTGAGGTCGTCGTTCGCGTGTGCGGAATCCGGCATGGTTCCTCCTGGGTCGGTGGGTCGGTGTGCTCCTCCAGCCTGTCAGGCGTCCGGTGAGCCGGTCGAGCGATTTCCTCAGAGCCGGGGGCGAGCGGGATCAGCCCCGCAGCTTGTAGTCCTCGAGGATCCGGCGGCCGATGATCATCCGCTGGATGTCGGCGGTGCCCTCGCCGATCAGCAGCATCGGCGCCTCGCGGTAGAGCCGCTCGATCTCGTACTCCTTGGAGAACCCGTAGCCGCCGTGGATCCGGAAGGAGTCCTCGACCACCTGGGCGCAGTATTCCGAGGCGAGGTATTTCGCCATCCCCGCCTCGAGGTCGTTGCGCGACCCGGAGTCCTTCTTGCGCGCCGCGCGCACCATCATCTGGTGTGCGGCCTCGACCTTGGTGGCCATCTCGGCGAGCCGGAACTGGACGGCCTGGTGCTGGGCGATCGGCTTGCCGAAGGTCTCGCGCTGCTGGGCGTAGTCGACGCCGAGCTCGAAGGCCCGCAGCGCGACCCCGCAGCCGCGCGCGGCGACGTTCACACGGCCGACCTCGACGCCGTCCATCATCTGGTAGAAGCCGCGGCCGGGGGTGCCGCCGAGGATCTGGCCGGCCCCGATCCGGTGCCCGGTGAAGACGAGCTCGGTCGTGTCGACCCCCTTGTAGCCCATCTTCTCGATCTTCCCCGGTACGACGACGCCCGGCGCCGTCTCCCCGAAGCCCGGCTCCTTCTCGACCAGGAAGGTCGTCATGTTCCGGTAGACCGAGTCCGCGCCCTCGTCGGTCTTCACGAGGACCGCGACCAGGTTGGCCGAGCCGCCGTTGGTCAGCCACATCTTCTGGCCGTCGATGACGTAGTCGTCCCCGGCGGGGTCCTTGACCGCCCGCGTCTTGATGGCTGAGACGTCGGAGCCACAGCCCGGCTCGGACATCGAGAAGGCGCCGCGGACCTCTCCGGCCGCCATCCGGGGCAGGTAGTGGCGCTTCTGCTCCTCGGTGCCGTGATGAAGCAGCATGTAGGCGACGATGAAGTGGGTGTTGATGATGCCCGAGACGCTCATCCAGCCGCGCGCGATCTCCTCCACGCACAGCGCGTAGGTGAGCAGCGACTCCCCGAGCCCGTCGTACTCCCCCGGGATCATCAGCCCGAAGACGCCCAGCTCCTTGAGCCCCTCCACGATCTCGGTCGGGTACTCGTCGGCGTGCTCCAGCTCGGTCGCCACCGGGAGGATCCGCTCGTCGACGAACCTCCGCACGGCCTTGAGGATCTCGACCTGGTCCTCGGTCAATCCGTCGGTCTCGCAGAGTCTGCCCATCAGCGTCGCTCCTTCCGCGTCGAGGCGATGCTAGCCGTTCCCGCCCGGGGTCGTGGGCCCCTGGGTTACGATGACGCCCGGGTTCTCCGTGCGCTCAGCTGGGGGCCTGTTTCGGTTGTTTCCCTGACCCTAGAGAGTCGTCATGTCCTCGGAGCCCGGCCGTCGAGAGTGGCCCCGTCCCGTGCGTCTCGCCGGCGCGACCGTCGTCAGCCTGCTGCTCATCACGCTGCCCGGCCTGGGGGTGTGGTACGCCGTCGACTACCTCACTCCGGCGGACCCCGCCGTCAACGGCCAGAGCGTCGCGGCGGACACGCCGCCGTCCTCGGGCCCGGCGCCGGACTCCTCGGTGGCCTCCGGCGAGGAGTCCCCCGCGGACTCCGGGGTGGACTCGTCCGCGGACCCGTCCGGGGCGGCCTCCGACGCGACCGGGGAGACCCCGACGAGCCCGGCGGACCCAGGGTCGGACCCCGGGTCGAACACCGCCACGGACCCGGCAGACCCGGGGACAGCCACCGACCCGGGCGCCACCGCCGACGGCTCGACCTCCTCGACGCCGGACAGCTCGACCGGACCCACCCGCGTCGTCGAGGGCCAGGACCTGGTCCCCAAGCCGCGCAAGACGAATGACGGTTCGGACCCGATCGACATCGTGATCCCCAAGGACATCCCCGAGATCCAGCAGTCGGTCTCGTTCACGGTCAGCTCCTACAACGTGCTCGGCTACGGGCACACCACCCCGGGCAAGGGGCGCGCCCACTACGGCAACGGCAACGTCCGGATGGGCTACGCCACCGACGCCATCCGCTCGCACAACGTCAGCGTCGCGGGGCTCCAGGAGCTGCAGACCCCCCAGCTGCGGACGTTCCTCCAGCGCACCGGCGGCGAATACTCCGTCTACCCCGGGAACAGCGCGCCGAGGCTCCACAACCACGTGATCTGGCGCAACTCCGAGTGGACCGCGCTCGAGACCCACATGGTCAAGATCCCGTACTTCCGCGGCAACCAGGTGCCGATGCCCTACGTCAGGCTCCAGCACAAGCTGACCGGGCACACCGTGTGGGTCGCGAGCTTCCACAACCCGGCCAACGCGCACGGCAACGCCCAGCACTGGCGCGACCGCGCCACCTCGATCGAGGCCGCCCTGGCCAACCGCCTGCAGTCCGGGGGCGAGCCGGTCATCTTCACCGGCGACTTCAACGACCGGGAGCGGTTCGTCTGCCCGATCACGCGCAGCACGGGCATGCGCTCCTCCAACGGCGCCCACTCCGAGGGCGGCTCGTGCCGGATGCCGCGGCGCACCAACGTGGACTGGATCCTCGGCTCCAACTCGATCGCCTTCTCCGGGCACGTGGCCGACAAGAGCGGCAACCTGGCCAAGGCCTCGGACCACTTCATGATCCGGGCCACCGCCACCCTGGAGGGTGGCGTCCCGCCGCGGCCCACCAACTGCGACCCGGCCGCCACCGAGGACCCCGCGTGCCAGGGGGGCTGACCCCGCGAGCCGGCGTCACCCCCCGGCGGGTGATCCTCCACGTCGGCCTGATGAAGTCCGGTACGACGTACCTGCAGGGCCGCCTCAACGCCAACCGCGACGCGCTCGCCGCCGAGGGCATCCACTTCCCGGGCCCGTCGTGGGCCCGGCACGCGCGTGCGGTCTCCGACCTGATCGGCGGCAAGGGCGGCAAGGCCGGCGCCTGGGCGTCGCTCCGCGACGAGATCAACGCCCACGAGGGCACCAGCATCGTCTCGATGGAGTATCTCGGCCCGATCGGCGAACCGCTGATCACCAAGGCGGTGGCCTCCTTCCCCGACCGCGAGGTCCACGCGGTCTTCACGGTGCGCGACCTCGGCCGTTCGGTTCCCGCGATGTGGCAGGAGACGATCAAGAACCGCAAGGCCTGGGACTGGGACGACTTCCTCGGCCAGGTGCGCGACGGCGGCGACGCGGGGCGGCGCTTCTGGCGCCAGCAGGATGCCGGACGTGCGGTCACCAGATGGGCCAGGGTGCTCGGGCCCGAGCACGTCACCGTCATCACCGTGCCGCCGCCGGGCAGCCCCCGCACCGAGCTGTGGGACCGGTTCAGCAGCGTCTGCGGGATCCAGGGGACCGAGTGGGT
>JBDHZS010000170.1:0-7845 GCA_039812025.1 Nocardioides sp.
ACGCCAGCCAGGTCTACCGGATCGTCAGCGGAACCCCGGAGCGGATGAACATGCAGCTCCTCGCCGCGCTCTGCGACATCTTCGGCTGCACGCCGAGCGACCTCATCGAGCCCTACGTCGCGTCGTCGTCGCGGCGGGGCCGCAAGACCGGCACCACCGATAAGGCCAAGCCGCCGACGAGCGGGAGCAAGAACCGTCCGACGCGCGCGGTCATCAAGCCCGCTGGGGACTGAGCGACCGGGTGGCGTCCACGATCGTCCTCGGCGCGTGTTTCCGCTGCGGACGGGTGAAGAACCTGCGCTGGAACCATGCCCTGGACCGGGGCGAGTGCCGGGCCTGCCGAGCCCGCCGCGCACAGCACGAGCCCTGCACCGGCTGCGGCACAACGCGGCGGGTCAACGCCCGTACCGCGGATGGCGGCGCGCTCTGCGTGACCTGCTATGCGCGCACCCGAACGGCGGAGGACGCCTGCGACGACTGCGGCCGCGTCGGACCGCTCGCCACCCGAGCCGGCGGTGCGCGACCGGGCTCGCGGAGTCTCTGCGCACGTTGCTACCGCAACCCGCACCGTCCGTGCGGGGTCTGCGGCAGGTCGCGGCGGGTCGCGTTGAAGGCGACCGTGACGAGCCCGGATGTCTGCCCGACCTGCTACCAGGCGCCGGTGATCGACTGCTCCATCTGCGGCCAGAGCGCACTTGGCCGGCGCACCACGAACCACGGCCGGCCGCGCTGCTTCGCCTGCCAAGCGGTGCAGCAGATCGACGCGGCGCTGACCGGCCCGGACGGGCTGATCCGGGCCGAGCTGAGACCCGTCCGCGACGCTCTGGCCGAGCTGGAGCGTCCCCGGTCGCTGCTGAGCAACTGGCACACCCTGCCCAGCCTCCGACTGCTGGCCGACATCGCTCAGGATCGGGTCGAGCTGAGCCACGACGCCCTCGACGCCCGGCCGCAGGTGTTCTCGGTGACCTACCTGCGCGCGATGCTCGTCGCCGCCGGCGCGCTCGCGACCCGCGATGAGAACGCCGCCCGCCTGCACCGCTACACGACCGAGGTCGTCGCCGGTGTCGCCGATCCCGAGCTGCGCGGAGTGCTGGGCCGCTACGCCCGCTGGCACGTCGTGGGCCGCGCCAAGACCACCCGGCACGGGCTTCTGTCGGTGACGGTCGCCGATCGCTGCCGGGGTGACATCCAGACCGCCCGCGCGTTCCTGGACCACCTGGTCGCGCAGGGTCATGACCTGGACGACTGCCCGCAGATCGTGCTCGACGCCTGGCTGACCACGACTGATCGGGGCCGACGCCTCGGCTTCATCCGCTGGCTCCACCGGGGCGGCTACCTGCCCCGGACCCGGCTTCCCGCGCCGGTGGCGCGGAAGGACCCCGGCCACGACATCGACCCGGCCGAGCAGCTTGAGTTCGCCCGCCGGCTCCTGCACGACCCCGACAGCGCGAGCGTCGAGGACCGCGCCGCTGCCTGCCTGATCCTGCTCTACGCCCAACCCGCCGCCAAGATCGCCGCCCTCACCACCAGCGACATCGAGGTCCGCGACGACGGCACCTACCTGCGGCTCGGTCTCGAACCGCTGCTGCTCATCCCGCCGCTGGACGCCCTCGTTGCAGCGTTGCCGGTCGCCCAGCCGTTCGGCGCCGCAAGCTCGCTGGCCGATGCCCGGTGGCTGTTCACCGGCAAGAACCCCGGCACCCACCTGCACCCGGCCTCGCTGATGCGGCGGATGAACCAGCTCGGGATCACCACTCGCGTCAGCCGGAACACCGCGCTGCTGCACCTGGCCGCCACGACGCCGCCTGCGGTGTTCGCCAGTCTCGTCGGCGTCCACATCACCACCGCGACCCGCTGGGCCGAACTCTCCGGCGCTGCTTGGAACAGCTACGCCGCCCTGCGGCGCTGACCAGCCGCGTTCAGCAGGACGAGGCGGCTCCGGCGCGCAACGCCTGCGGGTCGAGGACACCGGAGAGCACGGCCAGGGTCTCGGGGACGATCGTGTAGTAGGCCCATTTGCCGCGCTGCTCGCGGGTGACCAGTCCGGCGTCGACGAGCTGCTTCATGTGATGCGACACCGTGGGCTGGGACAGGCCGACCGGCTCGGTCAGGTCGCACACGCACGCCTCCCCACCGGACTGTGCGGCGATCATCGACAGCAACCTGACCCTGGTCGGATCGCCCAGCGCCTTGAACACCCGCGCCAACCGCTGCGCATCGGCGACCTCCATCACGCCCGCGGTCACCGGCGCACAGCACCCGGACGCGTCCGTGGTCAGCAGAGGCAGCGAAGTCGTCATGCGTCCATCATACTAGACGTATTGACATCTGTCGATGCATCGACCATCATCAATATGACTTGATCCGTTCCGACGAAGGAAACCCGCCATGAGCACGAACACCGACCAGGCCGAGAGCAACGAGCTGCGGGAGCAGGTTCGCGCCCGCTACGCCGGGGCCGCGACCGCGGTCAAGGAGGGCACCCGCAACGCGGACCTGCTGGTCGAGGACGCCTGTTGCGGCACGTCCTGCTGCGGCGGCGCGCCCGCCGACCGTGACACCACCCAGCCCACGGCGGAGGACTCGTGCTGCGACTCGTCGTGCTGCGGCGACACCACCGCGACGGAGCGGAGCTTCGGCGCGGGCCTCTACGACGCCGCGACCACCGCCGGCCTGCCAGTCGAGGCGGTCGAGGCGAGCCTGGGCTGCGGGAACCCGACCGCCGTGGCCGAGCTGCACGAAGGCGAGCGCGTCCTCGACCTCGGTTCCGGCGGCGGTATCGACGTGCTGCTGTCGGCTCGCCGGGTCGGTGAGTCCGGGTTCGCCTACGGGGTGGACATGACCGACGAGATGCTGGACCTCGCCCGCGAGAACGCTGCCAAGGCCGAAGCCACCAACGTCGAGTTCTTGAAGGGCACCATTGAGGACGTGCCCCTGCCGGACGGGGCGGTGGACGTGGTGATCTCCAACTGCGTCATCAACCTCTCCACCGACAAGCCCGCCGTGCTCGCCGAGATGTTCCGCGTCCTGACCCCCGGCGGGCGGATCGGGGTCTCCGATGTCGTCGCCGAAGACCACCTGAGCCCGGACCAGCGCGCCGAGCGCGGGTCGTACGTCGGCTGCATCGCCGGAGCCCTCTCGCGATCCGAATACTTTGACGGGCTCGCCGCGGTCGGGTTCGCCGACGCCACCGTGGAGTTCACCCACGAAGCCGCCGACGGCATGCACTCCGCCATCATCCGCGCCACCAAGCCCACGGCCTGATTGAAGTGACGAAACTCAACGACGTGAGCACCGCGAGCGTCCCGGTCGTCGCGGGCGCTCGGCGGTTATCGACGCTCGACCGATGGCTGCCGGCTTGGATCGGGCTCGCGATGATCGCCGGGCTCCTGCTCGGCCGCTTCATCCCCGCAATCTCGGACCTGCTCACGCGGATGGAGGTCGCCGGTATCTCGGTGCCGATCGGGCTGGGGCTGCTGGTGATGATGTATCCGGTGCTGGCGAAGGTCCGCTACGACAAGATCGCCGCCGTCACCGGCGACAAGAAGCTGCTCGTCTCGTCGCTGGTGCTGAACTGGCTGGTCGGGCCGGCAGTCATGTTCGCCCTCGCCTGGGTCTTCCTGCCCGACCTGCCCGAGTACCGCACCGGGCTCATCATTGTGGGCCTCGCCCGCTGCATCGCGATGGTCGTGATCTGGAACGACCTCGCCTGCGGCGACCGGGAAGCCACCGCCGTGCTCGTGGCGATCAACTCGATCTTCCAAGTCGTCGCGTTCTCATTCCTCGGCTGGTTCTACCTCACCGTGCTGCCCGGCTGGCTGGGCCTGGACACCCAGGGCCTGGACGTGTCGGTCGGCAAGATCGCGCTCAACGTCCTGGTCTTCCTCGGCATCCCCCTGATCGCGGGGTTCGCGTCCCGGTGGATCGGCGAGCGTCGTCGCGGCCGGGCCTGGTATGAGGACACGTTCCTCCCGCGCATCGGCCCGTGGGCGCTCTACGGGCTGCTGTTCACCATCGTGCTGCTGTTCGCCCTCCAAGGCGACCAGATCATCAGCCAGCCGCTGGATGTCGCCCGGATCGCGCTGCCGCTGCTGGTCTACTTCGCGCTGATGTGGTTCGCGGGGCTCGGGCTCGGTAAGAGCCTTGGCCTGGGCTACGCCCGCTCCACGACACTGGCGTTCACCGCGGCGGGCAACAACTTCGAGCTCGCCATCGCCGTCGCGATCGGCACCTTCGGCGCCACCAGCGGCCAAGCCCTCGCCGGTGTCGTCGGCCCGCTCATCGAAGTGCCCGTCCTCGTGGCCCTCGTCTACGTCTCCCTCTGGACCGCCCGCCGGTGGTTCCACACCGATCCCTACCAACCCGAAACGAGCCCACGATGACCACCACGCCCCAGCCGAAGCCGACCGTCCTGTTCGTCTGCGTCCACAACGCCGGCCGCTCCCAAATGGCCGCCGGGCTCCTCACGCACCTGGCCGGGGACCGGATCGAGGTCCGCTCCGCCGGGTCCGAACCCGCCGACCAGCTCAACCCCGCCGTCATCGACGCCATGAACGAGGTCGGCATCGACATCACCAACGAGCGCCCCAAGCTGCTCACCACCGACGCCGTGAAGACCGCCGATGTCGTCATCACAATGGGCTGCGGCGACACCTGCCCGATCTTCCCCGGCAAACGCTACGAAGACTGGCAGCTCGACGACCCCGCCGGCCAGGGCATCGAGGCCGTCCGACCGATCCGCGACGAAATCGAGCGCCGCGTGCGAACACTCCTCGCCGAACTCGCTTCGTAAGTCGCCGAAGGAGGTCGAACCCGGTAGCGGTCATGGTCACCTTTCGTTCATCGAGGTCGGGAAGGATGGACAGGTGAGACAGCCAGGCTTGCAGCGACGCCTCGGGACAACCGATGCGGTCGTGGTCGGGCTGTGCGCGATGATCGGCGCAGGCGTGTTCGTGGCATTCGCACCCGCAGCGCAGGCCGCCGGCGCCTGGCTGCTGTTCGGGCTAGGGATTGCCGCGGTCGTCGCGTTCTGCAACGCCGTGGCATCGGCCCAGCTCGCGATGGCGCACCCCTCCTCCGGAGGCACCTACCTGTTCGGGCGAGTCATGCTCGGCCCGGGGTGGGGCTTCCTCGCCGGCTGGGGATTCGTGATCGGCAAGACCGCCTCCTGCGCGGCAATGGCGATCACCTTCGCTGCCTACGCCCTACCGGACGCCTCGACCTGGTGGCACCGCGGCCTCGCCATCACGGCCGTCGCGGCCCTGACCTGGGCAAACCTGCGCGGCATCACGCGCACCGCGCTGCTCGCCAGAGTTCTGCTCGGAGCCACGCTTCTCACCTTGACCATCGCGCTCATCGTCTGCTTCGCCACAGAGGCGCGAGCACCCGACCCATCGGCTACAGCCGGGGGCTTGGGCGGGCTGCTCGGGGTCCTCCAAGCTGCGGGTCTATTGTTCTTCGCCTTCGCTGGATATGCGCGGATCGCGACCCTGGCCGAGGAAGTACGCCGACCCGAGATGCTCGGCCGGGCGATCCTCATCGCGCTGGGCATCGCGATCACCATCTACACCCTGGTCGCGCTCGCGCTTCTGCTCGTGCTCGGCACCGACCTCGCCCACGAGCCCACCCCAGTCGCGGCCGCCGCGACGATCGCCGGCGGCGAGTGGGCCGGGACGGTGGTGCGCATCGGTGCGGCCGCCGCGTGTCTCGGAGCATTGCTGGCACTTCTGGCCGGCGTCGGACGCACCACCCTGGCAATGGCACGCGAGCACGACCTGCCGCGCACCCTGACCTCGGTACACCCCACCTACCGCGTCCCCGATCACGCCCAGCTCGTCATCGCCACCGCGATCATCGTGCTGATCTGCCTCGCCGACGTGCGCACCGCCATCGGATTCAGCTCCTTCGGCGTGCTCGTCTACTACGCCATCACCAATCTCGCCGCGTTCCGGCAACCACCCGAACAACGCCGGTGGCCACGCGCACTCAACATCGCCGGGTTGGTCGCGTGCACGGCCCTCGCCCTGGCCCTGCCCATCGGCTCCGTCCTCGCCGGCGCAGCAGTCCTGCTCGTCGGTGCCGCCGGCCGCTGGCTCTTTCGCCGCGCCAGCCCCAACACCTGAACGCCGCCCCTCGCAGGAGCTTCAGACGCACCTGCACGGCATGAAGCTCGCACCACTCACCAGGCTCCATCGAAGCCCAGAACCCCGACTACTCCGGCACTTCGATCATCCGACCCTGCCGGTGGGGTGATCGACGATGGGTGTCTTCCCCGACTTCGACGGACTCGGCGGCATCGGCGACCTCCGCGCCGCGGTCGGCGCGCTCCTGACGTTCGTCCTCATCGTCGCCGTCCTCATGCTCATCGTCTCCGCGATTGTGTGGGCCATCGCCACTGCCCACGGCAACTACGCAACCGCGAGCAAGGGACGAGTCGGTGTGCTCGTCTCCGTCGGTGCCGCCGTCCTCGCCGGGGGCGGGGTGGCGTGGATGAACTGGCTACTCAACCTCGGCCAACAGCTCTGACGCCAACCGCCTCCGAGCCTGTCAATGCCCACGTTCTCGACGTGGGCATTGCTGTATCCGCTGTCGAGGGGCTGCGGGTGCACCTGTGGCGTGTACCCCGTCTGCGAGTCCGTGGGCGGGCCGCCCGTCGCCAAGGAGACCTACCGTGTTCGATCTGCTCGCCAACGTCATGTCCGCGCCGCTGCTGGTGCCGATGGACATCAACATCGACCCCAATACCAACGGCCTGCCGGGCATCAACCAGCTGCGCACCATCGTCGGCGCGGTGATGACCATCGGCCTGATCCTCAGCGTGCTCGCACTGATCGTGTCCGCGATCGTGTGGGGCTTCGGCGCGAACTCCTCCAACCCGCACCTCGCCTCCCGCGGGAAGATCGGCGTTCTCGTCTCCTGCGGCGCTGCGGTGATCTGCGGCGCGAGCGTGACGCTCATCAACTTCTTCTGGAACGTCGGCCAGTCCGTCTGACCCGCCCCGTCGTCGTCGAGAGTGCTGGTGTTCGTGATGGGCGTGTGCGACGTTCCCGTGATCTCCTCGGTCTGCGATGCCGTCGGCGAAGGAGCCGCCTCTCTGGTTGCGGCCCCGTTCGACTGGCTCGCCCAGGCGATGGGTGCCGCCGCGGGGTGGCTGTTCGAGGCGGTCTGGTCGGTGTTCGACACCACGACCCTGGTGGATGTCACCAAGCCCGGCTACCTCGCCGTCTACAACCTGCTGTTCGGCATCGCTGTCTTCGTGATGCTGATCTTCTTCTGCCTCCAACTCATCACCGGCCTGATCCGCCGAGACCCGACCGCCCTCACCCGCGCCGCGCTCGGGCTGGCGAAGTCCGTCCTCGGATCGTTCGTGGTCATCACGCTCACTGCGTTGCTGCTGGAAGTCGTCGACCAGCTGTGCATCGGGATCGTGCAGGCCGCCGGAGAGACCACCGAGTCGATGGGCGACAAGATCGCACTCCTCGCCGCGGGACTGGTCGGCATCAACATCGCCGCCCCCGGTGTCGGTGCCATCATCACGATCTTCATGGCAGGACTCGCGATCACCGCCGCCGCGATCGTGTGGCTCTCCCTCCTCGTCAGGAAAGCACTCCTCCTGGTCGCGGTCGTGTTCGCGCCGCTCGCCTTCTCGGGTGCCTCGTGGGATGCCTCGCGCGGGTGGATCGGGAAGTGGGCGATGTTCGTCGTCGCCCTGGTCTGCTCCAAGCTCGTGCTCGTCGTGATGTTCCTCGTCGCGATCACCCAGGTCTCCGCACCGATCGACGCCGACCTCGCCTCGGTCAGTGATCCCATCGCGGGGATCGTGCTGATGGCGATGGCCGCGTTCGC
>JBDHZS010000171.1:0-7815 GCA_039812025.1 Nocardioides sp.
TCGCGATCAACGGCATCGAGCAGACCTTCCACCCCGAAATCACCCCCAGCCACCAGCAGATCCTGAGCGCGCTCGGACACCACCGAGGACTCACGCACTAAGCCGTTTGACCCAAGTCAGGATCAGTACGACGGCACCAAGACCCTCAACGGCCGCGAGGGTGACCAGGCGATCGCCGCCGAGCCCGGTGACGTGGTCAGGGTCAGGGTCGTCAACACCGACAACAAGGTCACGCCGGTCTGGACGACGGGGGCGCCGTACGTCGTGGCCGCCGTCGACGGCACCGACCTGCACGAGCCGACGCCCGTCGAGGGCAAGCGGGTCGTCGTTCCGGCCGGCGGACGAGTCGACCTGCTGGTCAGAGTGCCCACGGGCGGTGCTCGGGTCGAGTTCCCCGGCACCGCTCTCGTCCTGGGCGCCGATCCTGGCGCGCAACGCCAGCCCGGTGAGTCGCTGGACCTGCTCAGCTATGGCGCGCCGGCTGATCCCGGCCTGGATGCGTCCCGTCCCGACCGGGCGTTCGACTATTCCATCGGGCGCAGGCCGGGCTTTCTCGACGGCAAGCCCGGGATGTGGTGGACGATCAACGGGCATCAATTCCCCCACGTGCCGATGTTCATGGTCGCCGAGGGGGACGTGGTCGTGTTCACCATCTCCAACCGCAGCGGTGAGCCGCACCCGATGCACCTACACGGGCATCACGCGCTCGTGCTCAGCCGCGACGGCGTACCGGCCTCGGGCAGCCCGCTGTGGGTCGACTCGCTGGAGGTCGAGAACGGCGAGAGCTACGAGATCGCCTTCGTGGCCGACAACCCCGGCATCTGGGTCGACCACTGCCACAACCTTTCCCACGCCCAGGAGGGCCTGATCGCCCATCTGATGTACGCGGGTGTGACCTCGTCGTACCGAATCGGCGGCGACGCCGGAAACCAACCCGAATGACAAGGAGATTGCCTCATGAACGAACCGTCAGTATCGCAATCCAGCCCGATTCTGTTCCGGATCGGCTGGTGGCTGCTCGCCTTCGTGCTCGCCGCCTTCGCGGTCAACCACATCGCCGGGATCTGGTTCATCGCGAGCTCGACCGACGAGGCGCAGATGTTCGAGCTGATGGGGGCGCTCAACCTGTTTGCCCTCGTCGTGCTCGTCATCCCCTATCGACGCTGGGAAGTCTGGGCGTGGTGGGCCATGTGGATTGCCATCGTCCCGGTGGCACTGGTGCTCGTCTTCGCGGGAGGCGGCATCGGCCTGACGTACGCCGTCACCGCCCTGGTCATGGCAGCGGCCCAGCTCATGACGCTGCCTTCCTTCCAGGCCACCCCCTGAGGACCCTGCGGCCCTCGCCGAGTGCCATGTGCGTCAGGGCAGGGTCGCTACGTCGTACTGCTTCACCATGTGGTCGACCGTGACCAGCGTCGCCTGCTCGACCTGGGCCTGCGCAACGAGCATCCGGTCGAACGGGTCGCGGTGAAGGAGAGGGAGGGTCGTGAGCTGACCGCTGTGAGCCGCAGTCAGGGGAAGCTCGGTGAAGCCGTCGGATGCGATGCCATCGGCGAAATCGTCGCCGATCTCGAGTCTGCCGATGGACGTCTTCACCGCGATCTCGGCGATGGACACCGCTGAGACGAAGACCTCGTGGTCGGCGTTGGCGATCAAGCCACGCAAGTCGGTCGGCAGCTTCGGAGAGTCGTCCCACCACCACAACAGGATGTGGGTGTCCAGGATCAGCCTCATGAGACCAGCGGATCGGAGTCGTTGCCGTACCAGGCGGCCTCGTCGTCACCGGTCCACTTGTCGAAGTCGTCGGAGATCCGGACCTTTCCCTTCATCCGGCCCGGGATTCGCGGAGCGCGCTTCGGTATCGGGCCGAGCTGAGCGACTGGCTTGCCGTGACGGGCGATGAGGATCGTCTCGCCGGCCTCGGCGGCAGCGATCAGCCGACTCAGCGACGACTTCGCCTCGTAGACGTTCACGGTGGTCATGCCGTCAAGGGTACGTCTGCTGGCCAGGTCTGACCAGACTCACTTCGACAGCTTAGGCCACTGTCGACCAGGATCACGATCAGTCGCGGCCGAAGCCCTTGGCTAGTAGGTCGTCGACGTGCGTCGCGTTGTGGCCCGTTCCGGGTTTTTGCTCCCTTTGGAACAGTTTGCACCTCTTGGTAGGGGGAGCAGACTGTCCGAAAGGGAGCAAACAATCTCAAGGCCTCAGATCGCCTACCTCGATGACACGCCCCGCCCGAACGGCGAGGTAGCGGTCGAGGGACTCTTCGCCCGATACGAAGCCGGTCGTGTTGTCGGTCGCCTCGATGGGCGCGGTTGCTGGGGATTCACTTGTCCCAGGGGGCGGGCTCGTTGAGCAGTCTCGCCAACTCGGGATGCGCTGGGCCGGTCGATCGAGAATCGCGTTGAACTCCGACCATGCGGCGTCGCCAAGACGGAAGACGCTACGGCCAGCAAGCGTGTCCTCAGCACGGGTCACGGCGGCAGTCGTCACGAACTCAGTGAGTGACTCCCCGGTCGCGGCCGCGGCGTCACGGATCAAGGCGTCCTGATCGGGGCGTCAGGCGCATCGCGAAACGGGCGTCCTTGCGGCATTGATCGTGTCAAGAGTCTTGCGAATGTTGTGCGGACCAGAACCAAACGAACCGGCCCCTGACCTGCGTTTCCGCAGGTCAGGGGCCGGTCCGCTAGGAGGGTCGGATCAGATGTCGTAGTACAGCTCGAACTCGTGGGGGTGAGGACGGAGCTGGACGGGAGCGATCTCGGCAGCGCGCTTGTAGTCGACCCAGGTCTCGATGAGGTCGGGGGTGAAGACGTTGCCGACGGTGAGGAAGTCGTGGTCCTCCTCGAGGGCGTCGAGTACGGCGCCGAGCGAGGTCGGGACCTGGGCGATCTCGGCCGCCTCGTCCGGCGGGAGCTCGTAGATGTCCTTGTCGATCGGCTCGGGCGGCTCGACCTTGTTCTGGATGCCGTCGAGACCGGCGAGCATCAGCGCGGAGAACGCGAGGTACGGGTTCGCCGACGGGTCCGGGAAGCGGCACTCGACGCGCTTCGCCTTCGGGTTGGCGCCCGTGATCGGGATCCGGACCGAGGCGGAGCGGTTGCGCGAGGAGTAGACCAGCGAGATCGGCGCCTCGAAGCCGGGCACGAGCCGGTGGTAGGAGTTCACGGTCGGGTTCGTGAAGGCCAGCAGCGCGGGGGCGTGCTGGAGAACGCCGCCGATGTACCAACGCGCCATGTCGGACAGGCCGCCGTACCCGGTCTCGTCGTAGAACAGCGGCTCGCCGTCCTTGAAGAACGACTGGTGCACGTGCATGCCGGAGCCGTTGTCGCCGAAGATCGGCTTGGGCATGAAGGTGACCGACTTGCCGGCCTCCCAGGCGGTGGTCTTGACGAGGTACTTGAACTTCATGACGTCGTCGGCGGCGCGCAGCAGCGTGTCGAAGCGGTAGTTGATCTCCGCCTGGCCGGCGGTGCCGACCTCGTGGTGCGCACGCTCGACGTGGAGGCCGGCGGACTCGAGGTGCTTGACCATCTCGGCCCGCAGGTCGCTGTAGTGGTCGTAGGGCTCGACCGGGAAGTAGCCGCCCTTCAGGCGCGTCTTGTAGCCCTTGTTCTCCTCGCCTGCCTTGCCGGAGTTCCACCAGCCCTCGACGGAGTCGATGTGGTAGAAGCCCTCGTTGACGCCCGTGCTGTAGCGGACGTTGTCGAAGATGTAGAACTCGGCCTCGGGCGCGAAGTAGGCGGTGTCGGCGACGCCGGTGGAGTTGAGGTAGGCCAGCGCCTTGCGTGCGATGTTGCGCGGGTCGCGGCTGTAGGCCTCGCCGGTGATCGGGTCGTGGATGAAGAAGTTGACGTTCAGCGTCTTCGCGGCCCGGAAGGGGTCGATGTAGGCCGACGTCGGGTCGGGGAAGAGCGACATGTCCGACTCGTTGATCGCCTGGAAGCCGCGGATGGACGATCCGTCGAAGCTGAGCCCGTCCTCGAAGACACTCTGGTCGAAGGACGACACAGGCACCGTGAAGTGCTGCATGATCCCGGGCAGGTCGCAGAAGCGGACGTCGACCATCTCGACGCCCTCGTCCTTGATGTACTTCAACAGTTCGTCGCTAGTGGCGAACATGGGCTTCCTCCTGGCCGGCTGCTCGATGGCGCCAGCGTGTCGACTCGTCACGAACGGTGCGGTGTCACACCGACGCCCTGAGGGTAGGCCGCGGCGATTACCCCAGGGTGTCGCCATTGTTTCACCCAGGTAACACGGGCGACCCGCAGGGCGTGCCGCGCGTCACAAGGCTGGTCGCGGGATCCGGTACGACGCGGCCCACGTCGTACCAGCATCCATCGACTAGCCTTGCCCGGTGCTCGAGACCGCATCGTGGGCGCGCCGCGTGCTGGCGCTGATGATCGACTGGCTGGCGTGCAGCCTGATCGTCGTGGCCTTCCTCGGCCCCGGCGGCTGGAGCGCGGACCCCTTCGCCGGGACCTACACGCTCCTGATCTACCTGGTCGAGAACACGATCCTCACCGCCACCATGGGCGGCTCCTTCGGTCAACTGCTGGCGCGCCTGCGCGTCGTCCGGTACGACGCGCACGCCGGTCCCTCACAGGTGCCCCCGCCGTTCCTGAAGGCTGCGATCCGCAGCGCGCTGATCTGCCTGGTGATCCCGCCGCTGGTGTTCAGGGCCGATGGCCGGGGCCTCCACGACATGGCTGCGGGCACCGCGGTCGTGCCGTTGCGGCCGAAGCCCTGAAACGAGGAGCTCCGAAACGAGGAGCCCGAAGGAGCCCCGAAAGAGAGGCTCAGCGGCCCCGCAGGTTGCTCTGCCGCATCCCGCGCAGGTTCGTGGGCACAGGCCCCTTGGGCATGGGCACGGCGGAGCGCTGCGCGTCGTACGCCTTCAGCCGCTGGATCACGTCGGTCATCTGCGCGGGCTTGATCGCCTTGGGCAGCTTCTGGATCTTCTTGACCAGCTTCTTCAGCGGCAGCTCGCCCTCGTTGTTCCCGACGATCAGCTCGTGGACGGGGGTGTCGGAGGCGACCTTCTCGAGCTTGCGGCGCTCGGTGGCCATCAGCGGCCGCAGCCGGTTGGCGTTGCCCTCGCCGACGAGGATGATCCCGGGCCGACCGACGACCCGGTGGACGATGTCCTGCTGCTTGGTGAACGCCACCGCCGGGTCGGTCTTCCAGCCGCGCCGCAGCATCTGCAGCGCCCCGCCGGCGGCGCCCTGCTGACCCTCCATCTGGGCGTACATCGACCGCTCGGCCCGCCTGCTGAAGACCATCAGCGCCGCCAACAGGCCGAGCATCAGGCCGCCGGCCACCATCAGGATGATCTTGTACCAGGTCATGTCCCGCGGCGGGAACGCCCAGAACAACCCGGTCCCGACCGCCGCGCCGAGGAGGAAGACCCCCAGCAGCACGAGACCGATCCAGCGGTCGGTCTTCTTGGTCATGCGGTACGCCTGCGCGAACTGCTTGCGTCGGCTCATCGTTGCTCTCTCACTGGTTTCGTTGGCGGGGTGGCTTCAGGATGCGCGGGCGTCCATCGCCTGACGGTACAGGCGGCCGGCGCGGTACGACGAGCGGACGAGCGGGCCGGACATCACCCCGGCGAAACCGATCTCCGTCGCCTCCTCGGCCAGCTCGACGAACTCCTGCGGCTTCACCCACCGCTCCACGGGGTGGTGGCGCACGGTGGGGCGCAGGTACTGCGTGACGGTCACCAGCTCGCACCCCGCGTCGTACAGGTCCTGCAACGCCTGGCTGACCTCCTCGCGGGTCTCGCCCATGCCGAGGATCAGGTTCGACTTGGTGACCAGGCCGAAGGCTCGCGCCTGGGTGAGCACGTCGAGCGACCGGTCGTAGCGGAACGCCGGCCGGATCCGCTTGAAGATCCGCGGCACCGTCTCCAGGTTGTGCGCCAGCACCTCGGGCCGGGAGTCGAAGACCTCCTCGAGCAGGTCCGGCTTCCCGTTGAAGTCGGGGATCAGGTTCTCCACACCGGTGTCGGGGTTGAGCTTGTGGATCATCCGCACCGTCTCGGCGTAGAGCCACGCGCCGCCGTCGGGCTGGTCGTCGCGGGCGACGCCGGTGATCGTCGCGTAGTTGAGGCCCATCGTCTGCACCGACTCCGCCACCCGGCGCGGCTCGTCGGAGTCGATCGGCTGCGGCTTGCCGGTGTCGATCTGGCAGAAGTCGCAGCGCCGCGTGCACTGGTCGCCGCCGATCAGGAACGTCGCCTCCCGGTCCTCCCAGCACTCGAAGATGTTGGGACAGCCCGCCTCCTGGCAGACCGTGTGCAGACCCTCGCCCTTCACCAGCTTCTGCAGCTCGGTGTAGGCCGGACCCATCTTGGCGCGGGTCTTGATCCACTCCGGTTTGCGCTCGATCGGCGTCTCGGCGTTGCGCACCTCCAGCCTGAGCATCCTCCGGCCCTCGGGGGCGGGGGCGCTCGACGTCGAGGAGGACGGGTTGCGCGAGCAGGCGGTCACGCCGCAACTCTACGCCGTACGACGTCGTGCGCGACTCCGGCGCTCGGGGCCGGACAGCGGACCGGGTTCGGGCCGGTGTTCAGGGGCGGACCAGCGCGACCCTCGGCGGCTCGGGCCGCGGCTCGTAGTCGGGCGTCCGCTCGAAGGGCTGCCAGGAGAGATAGGTGCGCAGGTGGGGCTCGAGTACGGCGGCCGCCTCGCGCACCGTCACGTCGCGACCGAGCTCGGCAGAGAGCGAGGTGACCCCGGCGTCGCTGATGCCGCACGGGACGAAGCGGTCGTACCAGTCCAGGTCCAGGTCGCAGTTGAGCGCCAGCCCGTGCATCGTGACCCGGCGCGAGACCCGGACACCGATCGCGGCGATCTTGCGCTCCGGGCGCAGGTCGTCGGCGCGTAGCCAGACGCCGGTGCGGCCCGGCACCCGCGCAGTCTCGAGGCCGAAGTGCCGGCAGGTCGCGATGAGGGCCTCTTCGAGGCGCCGGACGTAGTCGACGACGTAGACGTGGTCGGCCAGCCGCACGATCGGGTAGGCGACCAGCTGGCCGGGGCCGTGGAAGGTGATCTTGCCGCCGCGGTCCACGTCGATGATCCGGGCGCCGCCGGGGTCGGCCGGCCGTTCGTGCGGGTCGGTGCGCTTGCCGCAGGTGAAGACGGGCGGGTGCTCCAGCAACCACACCGTGTCCGGCGCGGTGCCCTCGGCGACGGCGGCGTGGATCTCGCGCTGGTGCTCCCAGGCCTGCTCGTAGTCGACGGGGTGGTCGATCCGGCGGTGATCCGCGCCGTACACGAAGTGCATGACTGCACCCTACGGCGCGGGCCTGTGGATAACTTCCGACGGTTGTCGGCGGTTCCGGGCAAGCTGGGGGCATGGACATCGATGGCAACGACGCCGCGGCAGCAGTAGGCCCTGAGCCCGCCCCCGAGCGCGCGGCGTTCATCGTCGTCGGCGTCGTGCTCGCGTTGGTGGCCGCGGTCATCGGGGTCACCTACTGGCTGACCGACCCGCCGGGTGAGGCCGGTCCGGCGCCGGACCCGCCCGCGACGCCGGCCGTCTCTGCCTCGGCGTCGCCTGCGGGGGCCAGTGGAGCGGGCGCGGGGGCGTGGGACGCGACCGCCGAGGCGCTCGAGGCGCTCCGGGCGTGGGACTCACGCCGCGGGGACGCCTGGGCGGCGGGCGATCTGGCCGCGCTGCGCGGCGTCGACGCGGCGGGCTCGGCGGCCGGCAGGGCGGACGTGGCGATGCTGCGGCGGTGGACCGAGCGTGGGTTGACGGTCGAGGGGATGAGCATGCAGGTGCTGGCCGGCGAGGTCGCCGAGGCCG
>JBDHZS010000172.1:0-7756 GCA_039812025.1 Nocardioides sp.
GCTCAGGGGGCGGTGGCGGTGACCAGCCAGACGCGACCCATGAGTTGCACGCGGCCGTCGCGGAGGTGGTGCGCCCGGAGCTCGGCGCGGGCCTCGTCCAGAGCGTCGGCCCAGGCGTGCTCGCCCAGGGCCTCGCGCAGCGTCGTACCGATGATGCCCCCGGAGACGATCGCCAGCCGCTCCGCCACCCCGTCGCTGCCGTCCAGGGCGTAGTCGCACCAGCCGTCGACGGGCGCGATCGAGGCCTCGCGCCAGCCCGAGTCGGCCAGGACCCGAGCGATGAGGTCGGGATCGGCCAACCCGAGCGGGCCGGGGCTCCCGGGGCAGGGGAGCGTCGGCGGTTCCTCGATCCGGGCGACGGCGGGGCCGAGCCCGGCCCAGAACATGTCGCTCTCCTCGCCGCGCCAGCAGACGAACGCGAGCCGCCCGCCCGGGGCGGCCGCGCGGCGCAGGTTCGCGAACGCCGCGACCGGGTCGGCGAAGAACATCACTCCGAAGCGCGACACCACCCGGTCGAAGGGACCGACCAAGCTCAGATCCTCGCTCTGCGCATCGGCCTCCAGGACGGTCGCGGCGGGCACCCGCCGGCGGGCCGACTCCACCATGGGCGGCGAGATGTCGACGCCCACCGCGTCGGCGCCGGCCGCGATCGCGGCCTCCAGCAGCGTGCCCCCGCCGCAGCCGACGTCCAGCACCCGCAGACCCGGGCCGAACTCCGCCGCACCGAGCACCGCCGCGGTGAACGGCGCGAGCGCGGCGTCGAAGATCCGCTCGTTCTGGATCCAGCCGCCCGCCCTGGCCGCCCACTGCTCGCGCGTCTCCTCGTTGGCCATGCCCCCAGTATCTCCCCGAGTCGGGTCTCAGACGCGACGGCGTACCTCTCGGACGATGAGCCACACCAAGTAGGCCCCGCCGACGACCACCGTGACGACTCCGACCGGGAGCACGACAGGGAGCAGGTGCTGCGCGATCACATCCGCGGCCACCAGCATGAGGGCACCCATCAGGGCGGCCGGGGCGAGCGTGACGCCCGGCGTCCGGGTCAGGCGGCGGGCGATCTGCGGGGCCGCGAGCGCGACGAACGTGATCGGGCCGGCCGCGGCGGTCACCACGGCGGTGAGGGCGACGCCCAGTACGACGGCTGCCAGCCTCACCGGCTCCGCGCGCACACCGCCGGCCCGGGCGGCGTCGTCACCGAGCTCGAGGTGTCGCAGGGACGGCCCGAGCACCGCCAGCGCCACCAGCAGCATCACGACGAGGCCGCCACCCCAGAGCACCTGGTCCCAGCCCGTCCCGTTCAACGAGCCCGTCCCCCACACCGCCGCCCGCAGCGCGACCTCCAGTCTGGCGTTGAGCATCAGCCAGGTGTTGAACGAACCGAGCATCGCCGAGATCGCGATGCCGACGATGATCAGCCGGAAGCCCTGCACGCCCCGGCGCCAGGCGAGCAGGTACACCGCGGCGGCGGTGAGGACTCCGCCGACGGTGGCCGCGGCGGCCAGCTCGAGGTAGGAGCCGCCGATCAGGATGATCGCGATCAGCGCGCCGGTGTACGAGCCGGCGGAGAAGCCGATGATGTCGGGAGCAGCCAGCGGGTTGCGGGTCAGCGACTGGAACACCGCGCCGGAGACGCCCAGCGCCGCGCCGAAGACCAGCGCGGCGAGCGCGCGTGGCGCCCGCCACTCGACCACCACCGTGCGCGCGAACCCGGCATCCGGGTCGCCGGTCAACGCCGCCCACACCTGCCCGAGGCCCAGCGGGTATTCGCCCAGCGTCAACGCCCACACCGTGAGCGCCAACGTCAACCCGGCCAGCACCGCGCAGACCAGGACGCTGCGAGCCTGCCAGCGCAGCGCGACTCCCGACCGCCGCACCACCAGCGTTCGGTACCCGAAGTCCACCCCGCTCGCTTCTCTCGCTTCGCTCACAGGCCACTCGCCTTCCTGCGCCGGACCAACACGATCAACACCGGCGCGCCGACGAAGGCGGTCACGATCCCCACCGGGAACTCACCGGGCCGGCCGAGGACCCGGCCCGCGATGTCGGCCGACAGCATCAGCGACGGCGCCAGCACGAGGGTCAGGAGGAGAATCCACCGCTGGTTGGGGCCGACGATCCACCGGGCGACGTGGGGCACCATGAGGCCGATGAACCCGATCGGCCCGGCGATGGCGGTCGCGCCGCCGGCCAGCAGCGTCACGGCGATCACCACGACGATGCGGGTCCGGATGACGTGGGCCCCCAGCGACGTCGCCAGGTCGTCACCGAGCGCGATCGCGTTCAGCGCGCTCGCCGCGAACCCGGCCAGCACGACTCCGATCGCGAGGAACGGCAACACTGGCAGCAGGATGTCCCACCCGCGACCCACGATGGTGCCGGCGTACCAGCCCAGCATCTCCTCGAAGGCATGCGGATCCACGAGCACCATCGCGGTCACGATCCCCGACAGCACCGCGCCGAGAGCGACGCCGGCGAGGATCAGCTGCACCGGGTCGGCGCCGCCCCGCCCGGCCGACCCGATCGCGTACACCACGACCGTCACCACCAAGGCGCCGGCGAACGCGAACCAGACGTAGCCGTCGATCGTGGTGACCCCGAACATCGCGACCCCGATCGCGACGAAGAACTCCGCGCCCGCGTTGACCCCGAGGATGCCCGGGTCGGCCAGCGGGTTGCGGGTGAGCGCCTGGATCAGCGCGCCCGAGAGCCCCAGGGCGATGCCGACGGCCAGCGCCACGGCCGTGCGAGGGATCCGCATCTCCCAGACGACGTAGGCGTCACCCTTCCCTGTGTTGTGGCACAGCGCGTCGAGGACGACCGGCAACGCGATGTTCTTCGATCCCACGGCGACGCTGAGGAGCACCAGGATGGCCAGGAGTGCCAGCGCGGCCAGCAGCCCGAGCAGGCGCCGGCTGGTCGGCGGCACACCCTCGCCGGCGCGGGCCTCGGAGCCGACGTCGGAGGGTGCTGAGCTACTGCTGCCCACTCGTGTTCAGCGCCGACTTCTCCAGCTGCGGGACGACCTCGGGCAGCCACCACCTCACGCTGGCCGGGCTGGCTGGGTTCACCGCTCCCCACTGCGGCCCGTGGAGGTAGACCAGGGTGCCGTTCTTCGACGCCGTCAGTTCGGGTACGCGCGGGTCCTTCTCGAACGCCGCCCTGAAGGAGCCGTCGGGATCGGCGTACTCGTGCGTGACGATGAACACGACGTCGGCGGTGAACCTGTCGACGTTCTCCAGGGAGAACTTCGGCGCGTTCTCCATGATGTCGTCGCCCTCGCCGGTCGGCTGGCCGTCACCGGGCACCAACCCCAGCGCCGTGATCGGCCCGTTGGCGTACTCGGTGAGCCACAACTGCTGGTCCTCCCGACTCAGCACACCGAGCTGGAAGGTCTTGCCCTCCAGCCCCGGTAGCTTGCCGGCCGCCTCCGCGAGCAAGGCGTCGTACTCCGCCTCGGTCTCGGCGACGATCGCGTCGTCGTGGCCGATGAGTTCGGCCAGAGCGCCCAGGTTCTCCTGCCAGCTGGTGTCTCCACCCTCCTCGACGCCCTTGATGCCGGTGTAGGTCGGCGCGACCTGGGACAGCTGCTTGTAGAGCTTCTCGTCGACGCCCCACACGCCCGTGAGGATCAGGTCGGGCTCCCACCTCGCGATCGCCTCGGGCGACTCGGTGCCCTCGGCCGTCCACAGCTTCTGGTCGAACTCGCCATCGTAGGTGTCCGCCAGCCACGGGTAGTCCGCCTCGAGGTCGGCGGGCTCGCCCGCGTAGACGATCGCCTCCTCGCCGAGCAGGTCGAGGAGCTCGATGTAGTCCGCGCTGATCGCGACGATCCGCTCGGGCTTCTTCGTCAGCTCGATCTCGCCGAAGGCTGTGTCGACGGTGACCGGGAAGCCCGAACCGTTGGGTACGGCGGCCTCCGGCTCGTCGGCATCGCTGGCTCCGCAGGCGCTCAGCGAGAGCGCGACACCGATCAGGGCGGACAGAAGGGCCGCGGCGCGCGTGCGCGCGAGGACCAGGTTCAACGGGCTCACCCGCTCTGGTTGAGCGCCGACTCCTCCAGCGTCGGCAGGATCTGCTCCAGCCACCAGCGATAGCTCAGCGGGGTCCCGCCGTTGATCGCGGACCACTGGTTGCCGGTGAGGTAGATCCAGGTCCCGTTCTTCGATGCGGGGGCCGCCGCGACGCGCGGGTCCTCCTGGAGGTCGGCGTAGAGTCGCTCGACGTCCTTGGGGCTCACCGCCCCGGAGGCGTCGACGACCACGACGTCCTCGGTCAACTGGTCGATGTTCTCCTGCGAGATGGTGTCCACGTCGGCCGACGTGACATCGCCGTGCGGCTGCTTCTCGCTCGGCTCGAGGCCCAGGGAGATGAACGGATCGTTGCCGTACTCCGTGGGCCAGAACTGGTTGTCCTTGTAGACCGGGATGATGAACGACTTGCCCTGCAGGCCCGGGAGCGACTCGGCGGCAGCGTCGAAGTCCGCGGCCAGGTCGGCCTCCACCTCCTCGACGACGGCGGGGTCGTGACCCGTGAGCGAGGCGATGGAGGCGAGGTGGTCCTGCCAGCTGGTCTGCGTGTCGGTCTCGATCCCGACGTAGGTGGGCGCGATCTGCGAGAGCGTCTTGTAGAGGGGCTCGTCCATGGACCAGATATCGGTCAGGATCAGGTCCGGCTCCCACTTCGCGATGGCCTCGGGCGCGGGTGCCCAGTTCCCGTCGAGCAGCTTCGGGTCGATCTCGCCCCGCTCCACCTCGATCATCCACGGCGCGTACTCCTCGATCGACGCGTCGTCGCTCGCCGAGACCAGTGGCTCGGCATCCGCATAGGGCATCAGCTCGAGGTAGGTGTCGTTGAGCACGACGATCCGCTCGGGCTCCTTCTCGACGGTGACCTTGCCGTAGGCGGTGTCGATGGTCACGGGGAAGGCACCGCCGTCGGACGTACCGGGGTCGGCGGCCTCCTCCTCACCTGCCGTACCGCAGGCGGTGAGGCAGAGTACGACGCCGATCAGGGCGGCAAGCTGGCGCATGAACACACGGCTCCTTCGTCGGGCCATCGGGGACGCCAGTGAAGTTAGCCCAGCCTTACCTCCTTCACTTATCCTGAGGCGACGACGTATTCATGTCAGGAGAGTCCGAATGGAGCTGCCTCCGCGGGCACGTGACTGGACCATCCCGGCGACCGCCACCGAGCCGCTCACCGAGGAGCACCAGACCGTGCTGCTCTACGCGCACACCGGCACCGCAACGGTCGACGCGGCCGGACAGGAGCACCACCTGAGCACCGGCGATGCGATCTGGGTGCCGCCGGGCGTGCCCCATCGCACGCGGTGCCGGGCGGGCGGCGTCGTGATCCCGGTGTTCCCCCGGACCAGCGAGTTGCCCGCGGGATTGTCGACGGTGCGGACGATCACCTTCCCGCCCGGCTGGGCCGACTGGCTGGTCATGCGTCACGTCGACGACATGCACCTGCAGCACGACGTCCGGGAGACGCTCCCCGGAGCGGAAGCCCTGATGGGCCTGGTCGCCGGGGCGCCCGAGGGCCTCGGCGACCGGCGGATCGACGCCGAGGCGTTGCCGATGCCGCTCTCCCGGGAGGCGGCGCGCGTGGCGCGCACCCTGCTCCGCGATCCCGCGTCGTCGGCCTCGGCGGTGTCCCTGGCCGGCCGGGAGAACATCAGCGTGAAGACCCTGCAGCGCCAGTTCCGCCACGAGACCGGGCTGGCCTTCTCCGACTGGCGGACGCGGGCCCGCGTCGTGGCGGCCGCCAAGCGCCTGCAACGCGGCCACGACGTCGGCTCGACGGGCCGTCGGGTCGGCTACGCGACGGCGGCCGGGTTCAGCAAGGCGTTCTCGCGCCACACCGGGATCACCCCGAGCGAGTACGCGCGCCACGCGCGACGTCGGCCCGCCGCCGCGGCCGTCCCGGTCGAGGACGTGCTGCGGCCCATCGCCGCGCTGGCGTCCGACGACGCGCTCGTGGCGCCGCCGATCCCGGCGCGGCGAGTCTGGACGCGAGTCAACGAGGAGCACTGCCTGCTGTGGATCTACCGGGGAGAGGCGGACGTCCGGGTGGGTGCGCGCGACTTCCGGCTGCGGCGCGGCGACGTCCTCTGGCTGCCCGCCGGGGTGCCGAACACCGTCGAGTGCCCGGCCGGCTCCATCGCGATGCCGCTCGGGCTCGGCTTCGGGTCGGTGGACCTGGATCCCGAGGCGCTGAGCGTCTTCTCCTTCCCGCCCGAGGCCGAGACGTTCCTGCTGCACACCTCGATGGTCAACTTCACCCTGGCCGAGACGGCGACCAGGGGGCCGTCGCTCAGCACCGAGCTGTTCCGCGTCCAGTTCCTCGCCGGGCGCGGCGCCGACACCGGGCTCACCCGCGCGGTCGGCAGCATCACGCGAGCGCTGCGCCGCAACCCGGCCGACTCCCGCTCGCTGGCTCGGTGGGCCGAGCAGCTGGGGACGTCACCACGCGAGCTGGGCCAGGAGTTCCTGCGCCAGACCGGGGAGACCTTCCCCCGCTGGCGCGCCCAACACCGGATGGACATGGCCCGCTGGTTCCTGAGGCTCGGCGACTCCCCCGGTCAGGTCGCCCGGCAGCTCGGCTACGCCAGTTCGGCCGCCTTCGCCAACGCCTTCTCCACGGCGCACGGGATGTCGCCGCGCGAGCACCAGCGCCGAGCCGGCGAGACTACGCCGGTGCCGGCCGTTGATGCCCCCGGGCACCACCCGAGCTGAGCCACCCCCGAGTCGGCGCATCTGTGCACGCAAATCACGCCGAGTCGGCGCATCTGTGCACGAGAATCACGCCGAGTCGGCGCGTCTGTGCACGCGTACGACGCCGAGTCGGCGCAAAGATGCACGCGGGCGGTCAGTCGCCCGCGACCGCCGCGGTGTACGCCGGACCCAACTGCTCGGCCCATCGGTCGGCCTCCTCGATGGACGGTCCGGGGCGACCCTCGAGCAGCGCACGCAACGCCTCGAAGCAGACGTGGTAGCCGCTGGCGGCCGACGCCGCGCCGTCGGGGTCCGGCTCGCCCAGCCACGTCGTGAACTCCAGCCGCGTGCCGGTCACCGTCTCGGCCAACACGAACGACAGCCGATCGCCGTCCCAGGTCCAGTCGAAGCGCCGGGGCGGGTCCCACACCTCGATCTCGCCGTACAGCACCGGATCATCCTCCAGGTGGTATCCCTCGACGTTCTCGGGCCAGAACGGCAGCTCGAGCTTCGCGCCCGCACGCCGCTCACCGACGATGTCGCACGGCATCCAGTGCCGCAACTGCTCGGACTCGGTCAGCGCGCGCCACACCCTCTCGATCGGGTGGGCGAACTCCCGCACGTAGCGCAACCCGATCCTCTCCCCGTCGCGCAGCACCTCGCCCAACTGGTCGTCGTACGGCATCCTCAGTCCTCCATCTCGTCGAGTCGGGCGGCCAGCGCGTCGAGGCGCCCCGACCAGGCCCGTCGGTACGGCGTGAGCCAGGCATCCAGCTCCCGCAGCGGCTCCGGCCGGAGCTGATAGAAGCGCCGCTGCGCCTCCGGCCGTACGACAACCAGCCCGGCCTCCCGCAACGACTTGAGGTGCTTGGAGACCGTTGGCTGAGCGATCTCCAGCGCCGCCACCAGCTCGTTGACCGAACGGTCCGCGGTGCGGAGCTCGTCGAGGATCCGCCGCCGGTTCGGTTCGGCGACGACCTCGAACAGAGTCGCTGGCATGCCCCCAGTATGCCGGACTGGCAATATTGCCGTCAAGGCAT
>JBDHZS010000173.1:0-7744 GCA_039812025.1 Nocardioides sp.
ACGGGTTGCGTGGCAGTATGGAACGGAGTCCGGATGTGTCGATTCAGCTTGGAGGGGTCATGCCTGCGCTGTCATTCGCGCCGAAGCGGCTGGAGCGGGTGCCGATGTCGTTCGAGGAGTTCGAGCGGTTGCCCGAGGACGTGTTCGCCGAGTACGTCGACGGGTGCGCGGTCGTGAGCCCGCCGCCGGACTTCACCCATCAGGAGATCACCCTCACCGTCGCCCTCTTGTTGCGGGTGGCGCTGCCTGGGACGAGGGTGGCGGCCGGAGCGGGGATGCGTACGATCAGCGACGGTCATCGCATCCCGGATGTGATCGTCGTACCGGAGCCGGAGACCGCGGTCTGGACCGAACAGGTGCCGCTCGTGGTTGTCGAGGTGAGTTCACCGTCCACGCGCACCGAGGACCTGTTCCGGAAGTCGACGGAGTACCAGGCGGCTGGCGTGCTGCAGTACTGGCTGGTGGATCGGAAGCAGCGCTCGCTGACCGTGCTGGGGAACAACGGCATGGGGTGGGACGTGCTGCTGGACCTCGACGCCGACCGGCCCAAGGGTGAGGTCGCCGTCGCCGAGCACGGCGTCGTACAACTCGACCTGGACGCAGTCTTCGCCGGGATCTGACCGGCATAGGCGCAGGTCACAGGCATGTAACGACTGCGCGCCATCGGTGGTTGCCGTTGCCAAACGGCCCTCGTGGGGCGCAGAGTTGTCCACAACGTGGAACGCCTGCGTCTCATGGAAGGAGTGCACGATGTCAAGTGCGACTGTCGAATCCGAAGGTCACGAGACCGAACTCAAACGGGTGATGGGGCCCAAGCTCCTCCTGTTGTTCATCATCGGGGACATCCTCGGGGCCGGCGTCTACGCGGTCACCGGGCAGATGGCGGGCATCGTCGGCGGTGTCGTCTGGCTGCCGTTCCTGCTGGCCTTCATCGTGGCCACGTTGACGGCGCTGTCCTACCTCGAGCTCGTCACGAAGTACCCCCAGGCCGCCGGCGCCGCGCTCTACACGCACAAGGCGTTCGGCATCCACTTCGTGACCTTCTTGGTCGCCTTCGCCGTGGTCTGTTCGGGCATCACCAGCGCCTCGACCTCGGCCAACGTGCTCGCTCAGAACCTCACCGGCGGCATGGTCATCAATGGCTGGCTCGACGAGGCACCCAGCACCGGCGTCGTGACGACGATCGCGATGCTCTTCATGCTCGTGCTCGCTGCGATCAACCTCCGCGGCGTCGGTGAGTCGGTCAAGTTCAACGTCGTCCTCACGCTCGTCGAGATGACGGCGCTCTGCATCGTCATCGGCGTCGGGTTCTACGCGATGGCGCAAGGCAACGGCGACTTCAGCCAGGTCGTCGTCTTCCACGACCTCCAGGACAAGGGCCTCTTCATGGCGGTCACGCTGGCCACCTCGATCGCGTTCTTCGCGATGGTGGGTTTCGAGGATGCCGTCAACATGGTGGAGGAGACCCACGAGCCGCAGCGCATCTTCCCGCGCACCATGCTCACCGGCCTGGGCGTCGCGGTGATCATCTACATGTTGGTCGCGGTCGCGGTGGTGGCCGTCCTGACACCGACGGAGCTCGAGACCATCAATGAGTCCGAGGGCCGCGCGTTGCTCGAGGTCGTCAGCAAGGGCGCGCCCGACTTCCCGATGGACAAGATCTTCCCGTTCCTGGCCGTCTTCGCCGTCGCCAACACCGCGCTGATCAACATGCTGATGGCCAGCCGGCTGCTCTACGGCATGGCCAAGCAGGACGTGCTGCCTCGTGGCCTGGCCTCGGTGCTCCCGGGCCGCCGGTCGCCCTGGGCCGGCATCCTGTTCTCGACCGTCCTGGCGCTGGGCCTGATCTTCTACGTCGCCAGCCAGCCGGACAGCAACATCGTCGGGGCCCTCTCGTCGACGACCGGCCTGCTCCTGCTCGGGGTCTTCACCGTGGTGAACATCGCCTGCATGGTGCTTCGCCGAGACCCGGACACCGGCTTCTTCAAGTCGCCGGGATTCACGCCGGTGGCCGGCGCAGCGCTCTCCTTCCTGCTGATCGTGATCCCGTGGGGTGAGCGGGACCCGATGGTCTACACGACCGCCGCGGGCATGCTCGGCATCGGCGTCGTCTTGTGGCTGATCACGTGGGTGACCAACCGCGCCACCCAGGGCAAGAGGACGGGCTTCGACGACATCGAGCACCTCGGCGAGTAGCCCCCGTCGACACTGTTGATCCATCCCGTTCGCCCTGCGGCGCCGACTCGGAGCCGCAGGGCGAACGGACGTAGTCTTGAGTAGTGAGTTCCGTTCCCTCCCTCGCAGACCTGCACGCGCTCGGACCGGTGCAGCAGCCGTCCTACCCCGACCCCGCCCAGGTGGACGCGGTCGTGGCACGGCTGCGGACCAAGCCGCCGCTGGTCTTTGCGGGCGAGTGCGACGAGCTGAAGGAGAAGCTCGCCAACGTGGTCCGCGGCGAGGCGTTCCTCCTCCAGGGCGGCGACTGCGCCGAGACCCTCGCCGGCGTCACCGCCGACAACGTCCGCAACAAGCTCCGGGTGCTGCTGCAGATGGCGGTGGTGCTCACCTACGCCGCGTCGGTCCCGGTGGTGAAGCTCGGCCGGCTCGCCGGTCAGTACGCCAAGCCGCGCTCGTCGGACAGCGAGACCCGCGACGGGGTCACGCTTCCGGCCTACCGCGGTGACGCCGTCAACGGCTTCGACTTCACCGAGCAGTCCCGGGTGCCCGACCCCGAGCGGCTGGTCGACGTCTACAACGCCTCCGCGGCGACGCTCAACCTGGTGCGCGCCTTCGTCACCGGCGGCTACGCCGACCTGCGGCAGGTGCACACCTGGAACACCGACTTCGTGCGCGGTTCCCGCGCCGGGCAGGCGTACGAGACCATCGCGAACGAGATCGACCGGGCGATGGCGTTCATGCACGCGATCGGTGCCGACTCCGACGCGTTGCGCCGGGTCGACTTCCACGCCAGCCACGAGGCGCTGGTGCTGGAGTACGAGCACGCGCTGATCCGCACCGACTCCCGCACCGACCTCCCGTACGACGTGTCGGGACACTTCGTGTGGATCGGGGAGCGGACGCGACAGCTCGACAACGCGCACGTCGAGCTCTTGAGCCGCATCCAGAACCCGGTCGGCGTCAAGCTCGGCCCGACGGCGTCCCCGGACGACGCGTTGGCGTTGGCCGCCAAGCTCAACCCGGAGAACGAGCCCGGCCGGCTCACCTTCATCACCCGCTTCGGCGCGTCGAAGATCCGCGACGGGCTGCCGACGCTGGTCGAGAAGGTGTCCGCGGCGGGCATCGAGGTGGCCTGGGTGTGCGACCCGATGCACGGCAACACCTTCGAGGCGTCGTCGGGCTACAAGACCCGCGCCTTCGACGACGTCGTCGACGAGCTCAAGGGCTTCTTCGAGGTCCACCGGGCGCTCGGCACCTGGCCGGGCGGCATCCACATCGAGCTGACCGGCGACGACGTCACCGAGTGCGTCGGTGGCGGCGAGCTGCTCGCCGAGGCCGACCTCTCCGACCGCTACGAGTCCGTCTGCGACCCGCGCCTCAACCGGCTCCAGTCGCTGGAGCTCGCCTTCCTCGTCGCCGAGATGCTCCGCAAGGCCTGACCGGTCGTCCGCCCCCAAATGGCTACTGCATGGGGGCGTCGCGGAGGCGGCGGAGGGCGGCGAGGCAGGGATTCCCCGGCGCCCGGGAGCCGGGAGTCTCCAGGATGAACGGCACGCCGACGGTCGCCGGGTGGGCGAAGAGCTCGGCGAACGCCGCCTCCCCGATGCGGCCCGCCCCGATCGGCGCGTGCCGGTCCTTCAGGGAGCCGCGGACGTCGGCGGAGTCGTTGGCGTGGATCAGCCGCAGCCGTCCGGGGCCGGCGGTCGAGAGGAGCTCGTCGACGGTCCGCGCCGCGCCGCCGGGCTCGTCCAGCGGCGCGCCGGCCGCGAAGACGTGGCAGGTGTCCAGGCAGATGCCGGCCTTGGGATGCCGGTCGAGAGCCTCGAGGTAGCCGGGCAGATCCTCGACACCAGCACACAGGCTCCGCCCCTGGCCGGCGGTGGGCTCGAGCAGGAGCCACGGCGCGTCGTCCCCGGCGATCCGGTCCAGGATCGGCAGCAGTGCCTCGCGGACCTGGCGCATCGCGGCGTCGTACGGCCCCGCGACCGCCGACCCGGTGTGCACGACCACGCCCTCGACGCCCATCCGCGCGGCGCGCTCGAGGTTGTGGGCGAGCAGCGCGGCGGAGCGCTCGTAGGTCACCGGGTTCGGCGAGCCGAGATTGATCAGGTACGGCGCGTGGATGAACGCTCGCATGCCGCGCCGCCCCAGTTCGGTGCGGAACGCCGCGTCCTCGGCCGGGTCGCCGGCGGCGAGCGCCCAGCCGCGGGGGTTGCCGACGAACACCTGGAGCGTCTCGTAGCCGGCGTCGTCGGTGGCCGCCAGCGCCCCCTTCACCAGCCCCTTGCCGACCTGCACGTGGGTGCCGATCGGATTGCGGCGGGCGGTCTCCGAGAACGCCGCGGCTGCAGCGGCTTCAGCGCACACGAGCGGCAACCCTAGCCGGTGGCCATCAGCGTCAGACCAGGTAGAGCGTGACGGTGCTGCCCTTGGCGAGCATCGTGCCGGCCGACGGATTGGTGCTCAGCACGTAGCCGAGCCCGATGTAGCTGTCGGCCTCGACGACCCGCACCTCGAAGCCGAGGCCCTCCAGCCGCTCCCGGGCGTCGGCGACGCCGCTGGCGACGACTCGCGGCACCTCGATCAGCTCCGGCCCGAGCGAGACCACCAGCTGCACGGTGTCGCCGCGGTGCAGGGTCGTGCCGGGGCGGGGTTGTTGGCTGATCACGTTGCCCTTGGGGACCGAGTCGGAGTGAGCTGTCGCGGACGTGTCCGCGACCAGGCCCCGGTCGGTGAGCTGCGATTCCGCACGGGCGGCCGACTTGCCGATCCAGTCGCCGATCGTGAGGGGCTTGCGGCCCTTGCTGACGATGAGCGTGACCGCGGTGTCGGGCCGCAGCGAGGTGCCGGCCTTGGGGTCGGTGCGGATGACCCGGCCGTCGCCGACGGACTCGTGCCACCGCTCGATGGTGTCGGTGGGGGTCAGGCGACGCCGCATCAGCCGGTCCTGCGCGTCGTCGACCGTCTCGCCGGCGAGCTTGGGCACCCGGTAGCGCTCCTTGCCCAGCGAGATCACATAGCTCACGGTGCCGCCCGCGAGCACCCGGTCGCCCGCCGCCGGGTCGGTCGAGATCACCAGGCCCTCCTCGACCGTCTCGGAGTACTCGTCCTCGGCGCGTTCCGCGGTCAGTCCCGCGGCCTCGAGCTTGTCGGCCGCCTCGTCGGCCGTCAGCTCCAGGACGCCCGGGGTGCGGGTCCACCGGCCATCGGTGAGCCACCACGCGCCGACCCCGAGCCCGGCCACCAGGAGGACGGCGAGGACGACGCCCAGCGGGCCGCGCCACCTGCCCCGGGGCCTGCGAGCGTTGACCGCGTCGATCGGGGTCGGGCGTACGGCGACCGCCCCGGGCGGGCTGCCGGCGAGTGCGCTGCCCGAGACGACGTCCAGCCCGGTGCTGGAGCTCGCGGGCGGTGGGGCCGGGTCGGCGGCCACGAGGGTGCCGCCGGGGTGGTCAGCGTCGGCATCGATCGGCGCGGCATCGGAGAGCTCGGCCTCGACGAGCGCCACCGGCTCGTCGTCGTACTCGGGCTCGGCCAGCTCGACGGTGTCCTGGCGGCCGAGGGCACCGCGCAGGTCCGCGGTCAGCTCGGGATCGTCGTCGACGCCCTCGGTGAGCGCCTGCATCACCCGGTGCATCTGGTGCAGCAGGATCCCGGCGTCCGCGGGCCGCAGCGCGCGGTCGCGGGCCGTGGCGCGCGCGACCAGCGCATCGACGTACGCCGGCACGCCGGGCGCCTGCGACGACGGTGCCGGGATGTCGGCGTTGACGTGTTTGTAGGCGACCTGGATCGGGGACTCGCCCGCGTGCGGCTTGCTGCCCGTCAGCAGCTCGAAGAGCACGACGCCCAACGCGTAGACGTCCGCCCGCGCGTCGGGACCGACGTCCTGGACCACCATCTCGGGCGCCAGGTAGGAGACGGTGCCGATCAGCACGCCGCCGGTCACCGTGTGCTGGGTGTCGGTGCTGATGGCCTTGGCGAGCCCGAAGTCGGCGACCTTGATCTGCCCGGAGTCCGCGATCAGCACGTTCTCCGGCTTGACGTCGCGGTGGATCAGCCCGGCCCGGTGCGCGGCGGCGATCGCCGACACGACGGGCTCCAGCGTCTCCAGCGCTCGCCGCGGCGCCATCGGCGACTCCTTGCGGATCACGTCGCGCAGCGTGTGCCCGGGGACGTACTCCATCGCGAGGAAGACGGTGCCGTCGTCGTCGCCCTGGTCGTAGACCGCGACCACGTGGGGGTGGTCGATGCGGGCGGCGGCGCGGGCCTCGCGGACGAACCGCGCCGCGAACTCGTCGTGGTCGCCCAGGCCGACGTGCATCACCTTGACCGCGACGGTCTTGTCGAGCCGGATGTCGGTGGCCTCGTAGACGCTGGCCATGCCGCCGCGCGCGATCCGCGGCCCGATCCGGTAGCGGCCGTCGATCAGCCGGCCGAAGAGCGCGTCGGGACCAGCGCCGCGGGCACCGTCGTGCCTGGGGGTGGGCTCATCGACCACGCTCAACCTCCGATCCGGACGAGGAGGGGCCCGGCTGGTCCCATCGTACGGAAGTACACCGCGCGCCCCGGCTGCATCGCGCCCCCGGCGTGGCGTCCTCGCGTGGTGCCCCGGCGTGGTGCCTGGCGGTGCTGGGTCCAGCGGCTACTTGCGCTTGGCGCGCAGGTCGACCCAGTACGGCGGGTCGCCGAGCCTGCTGGCGCAGTTGGCCACGTCGATCGACACCCGTCCGGTGACCTTCCCCTGCTTCCGGAACTTCAGCTGCACCCGCCCGGTCAGCGTCTCGGTCTGATCCTCAAGCTCGATCTCCTGCGTCCACTTGCGGTCGATCTTGTTCTTCTTGATCGTGGCCTTCGGCATCTTGAAGACCAGCGGCAGCTGGTAATAGGTGGTGGGCGGCAGGTAGCAGACCACCCAGATCCGGTTGCGGAGCTTGACGACCTTCTTGCCCTTGACCTGGAACCGGATCCATTCCTTCTTGACCGGCTTGCCCTCCTCGAGGAGCGTGCCGCGGTACTTGCCCGGCTTGGCGTGATTGGCCGCGCTCGCCTCGGCAGCGAGTGCTGTGTTCGCTGCCGGCGACGCCGTCGCGACCGCGGGCGCCGCCGCGGACGCCGAGAGCGCCAGCGTGGCCGCGAGCAGTGCCGCCAGCGGCCGCACGATCGTCTTGGTCGGTGATGACATCGGATCCTCCTGGATGCCGGGGCAGGACGGCAGGCTCCGAAGTTTAGAGTTGCTGTCCATGGACCAGTCCCGCGCCGCCCTCGCCGATGCCGACCTGGCCGCCTTGGTCGAGAGCTGGATCGATTGGGCCGGGGCCGCCTCCGAGCTCGGCGTCTCGGTCGCGAGCGTGCGGACCATGGTGCGGAGCCACCAACTCGCCCAGGCGGTCCCCATCCCCGGCGGGGGAGCCCGGATCCCCGCGGACTTCCTGCAGGACGGCGCCGTGGTCAGGGGGCTGCCGGGCCTGCTGACGCTGCTCCACGACGGCGGGTACGACGACCGCGAGGCGATCGCGTGGCTCTTCACCGACCAGGACCTGCCCGGACGCCCGATCGACGCGCTGCG
>JBDHZS010000174.1:0-7651 GCA_039812025.1 Nocardioides sp.
TCGAGGCCCCAGGCGCGTCGTACCAGCTCCAGGGCGGCCTCGACGGAGAAGACGGGCGCGGGTGTGGTGAGCGTCTGTGCGCCCAGGGAAGCGGCCATGGGTAGTGGGTACTCCGTTCGGGCCTGTCAGTCCAGACCGCGCAGGAAGTCCCCGAGCAGCGGCAGCCCGTCCGCGAGCACGCCGGGGTTGTTGGCGTAGCCGATCCGCAGGTGGCCCTCCATCTCCATCGCGCTGCCGGGGGTGAGCATGACGCCGGTCTCCTCGAGCAGGCGGACGCAGAGGTCGCGGCTGGCGACGGGGGCATCGTATTTGAGGAGCGCCGTGGTGCCGCCGCGCGGGCGGATCCAGTCGACACCGGGCTGCGCGTCGACCCACTCGCTCAGCACCGCGAGGTTGCCGCGGGTGAGCGCGCGGCTGCGGGTCAGGATCGCGGCGGCGCCCTCGAGCGCGATCGAGGCCAGCAGGTCGTCGACCATGCCCACGCTGATCGTGGTGTAGTCGCGATGGACCGACAGGTCGCGCACCAGCTCCTCGGGGCCGACCGCCCAGCCGAGGCGCAGCCCGGCGAGCGAGAACGCCTTCGACATCGAGCCGGTGCTGATGCCGCGCTCGTAGAGATCGGCCACCGACGCGGTCGTCCCCGGATCGTCCTGGTCGATCCCGCGGTAGACCTCGTCGCAGAGCAGCCAAGCGCCCGCCCGGTCGCAGATCGCGACGATGCGCTCCAGGAAGTCGCGGTCCATCAGCGAGCCGGTCGGGTTGTTGGGGTTGTTAATCGCGACCAGCTTCGCGCCGCCCGCGACCTGGGCGGCCAGCTCGTCGAGGTCGGGCAGCCAGCCGTTCTCCGCGCGCAGCCGCAGGATACGCACATCGGCGCCGATGGAGGCCGGGATCGAGTAGTGCTGCTGGTAGGTCGGCAGCACCGACACCACCCGGTCGCCCGGCTCGACCAGCGTGAGGTGCACCAGGTGGTTGGCGCCGATCGCGCCGTGGGCGATCGACACGTTGGCGGAGGCCTGGTCCTCGTAGAGCGCCGCGACCGCCGCCCTGAGCCGGCTCGTGCCCTCGATGGCCCCGTAGGTGAGCTTCAGGGGCAGGAGGGTGTCGGTCAGTTGCCCGTCGTACCCGGTGAGGGTGAGGAGCTCGGCGATGGTCAGCGACTCCACACAGGTCTCGGCGAGGTTGTGGGTGCAGCGGGTCTCGTACTCGTTCATCCACTGCTCGACGCCGAAGGGGGTGATCCTCATGCGCGCAACCTACGGCCGCCTCCGCATCGCGCACACGGCCGGGTGCCGCCGGTGGTTGGCCGGTTTCCGACGCCAGGTGCCGATTTCGGGCCGGATAGGGCCGATTTCGGGCGTCTGGCGTCGGAAACCGGCCAGCCTGCGGGCGAGAGCTCAGCCCAGGAACGCCGCGAGCCCGTCGAGGACGCGGTCGACATCGGAGTCGTCGATGTAGGGAGCGAGGCCGAGCCGCAGGGCGCGGTCGTCCTCCAGCCCGAGGCGCCGGAAGGGCTCGTACGCGTAGAAGCTGCCGGCAGGCGCGAGCACGTCGCGCTCGGCGAGGAACCGGTAGGCGTCCAGGGTCTTCCGGCCGGGCAGCGTCACCAGCAGGGTGGGCGTCCGCTCGTCGGCCCGGGAGTGGAGCACGACCCGGTCGCCAAGCGCGGCCAGCCCGTCCTCCAGGCGCTGCCGGAGCCGCAGCTCGTGCGCGTCGATCGCGTGCATCGAGGACCGGAGCCGGTCGCGCCGCGACCCGGCGTCACCCGGCGAGATGCCCGCGAGGAAGTCGACGGCGGCGGTGGCACCGGCCAAGGCCTCGTAGGGGAGGGTGCCGAGCTCGAAGCGCTCGGGGACCTCGTCCGTGGACGGCAGCAGCTTGTCCGGGTGGATGGTCTCGAGCAGCTCGGGGTCGGCGGCGAGCACCCCGCAGTGCGGCCCGAGGAACTTGTACGGCGAGCAGACGAAGAGGTCCGCCCCGAGCGCGGCCACGTCGACCGGCTCGTGCGCGGTGTAGTGGACGCCGTCCACGTGGACGAGGGCGCCGACCGCGTGGGCGGCGTCGGCGATGGCGCGCACCGGCGGCTTGGTGCCGATCAGGTTGGACGCCCCGGTGACCGCCACGAGACGGGTCCGCGGCGTGATCGCCTCCTCGACGCTCTCCCAGATCACCTCGGACGTCTCGGGGTCGAAGTCGATCCAGCGCACGGTCAGCCCGCCGGCCGCGGCCGCCTGCACCCAGGGCCGGACGTTGGCGTCGTGGTCGAGCCGGGTCACAACGACCTCGTCGCCGGGCAGCCAGGTCTTGGCGAGCACCCGGGAGGAGTCGTAGTTCAGCTGGGTCGCGCTCCGGCCGTGGACGATCCCCCGCGGGGAGACGCCGAGCAGGTCGGCGTACGCGCCGCGGAACTCCGCCACCGCCCGCTCGGCGTTGCGCTCCGAGGCGTCGATGGTGCCCCGGTTGGAGAGCGGCGCGGTCAGCGTCGCGGCCATCGCCTCCCCGACCTCGCGCGGGGCCTGGGTCCCGCCGGGGCCGTCGAAGTGGGCGATCCCGGAGGCGAGTCCGGGGAAGTGGGAGCGGAGTTCGGCGACGTCGTACGGCATGGCGACATCCTCGTCGACGCCCGCCCGAGCGGCGGCGTAGACCCACGTCTAGGCTGGCGCGGACAGCGCCGGACGAGGAGGCCACCATGCGGATGACGAAGCGCCACGGGATCCTGCTGCTGGCGATCGCGGCGTGGAACGTCCTGAGCTTCGGCAACTTCGCGCGCAACCTCTACAGCGCGTACGCCGCCGGCGAGGAGCGCGCGACCGGCTACTGGGTCGCCCACACCGTGCTGATCGTCGTGAACTTCGCGATCGCCGCCGTCCTCGGCCGGCTCGGACTGCGGATCCTGCGCGGTGCCTCCAGCGACGCCGCCACCGACGTGGACCGCGTCGCCTGAACTCCGTGACATGGTGAAGCGCCGATACGTCGCGGACCCTGCCGTCGGCGACGGCCGGAAGCCGACCGTGTCGGGTCCCTGGGTGGGCCGGGCGTGGCTGCGGTACGACGATGAGGACCGTGTCTGGTCCCTGACCGTGGAGCCGGATGGCGAGTCGGCCGTCACGCGAGAGTTCGCAAGCGTCGAGGACGCCGTCGCCGCCGCACTCGGCGACGATCGCGTCGTCCGCTTCTTCTGGTGGTCGCCGGAGGACGAGGACTTCGTCGCGATGTCGCGCGCCCAATGGTCCGCTCTGGGCTGATCTGCTGGGGGCGGGAGGCCCTTGGCCGTCGTACGGCGGTCGGCAACCGTGGCTCCATGACCACGACAAGCATCTCAGCGCGGCTCGACGACGAGCTGACGCAACGGCTCATGCACCAGCGGATCATCGTGCTCGGGGAGGCGCTGGAGGAGGGCAACGGCAACCGGCTGATGCAGCAACTGCTCCTGCTGTCGGCCGAGGACCCGCGCGGCGACATCAGCCTGTGGATCAACTCGCCGGGCGGCTCCGTGCCGGCGATGCTCGCGATCCACGACATCATGCGGCTGATCCCCAACGACGTGAACACCCTGGCGATGGGGCTGGCGTGCAGCGCGGGGCAGTTCCTGCTGTCGGCGGGGACGCCGGGGAAGCGGTTCGCGCTGCCGCACGCGCGGATCCTGCTGCACCAGGGCTCGGCGGGCATCGGCGGCACCGCGGTCGACATCGAGATCCAGGCCGCCGACCTGCGGCACACCCGCGACACCGTGCTCGGCCTGATCGCCGACCACACGGGCCAGCCGCTCGAGGTGGTCGAGCAGGACTCCAGGCGGGACCGGTGGTTCACGGCGGAGGAGGCGCGCGACTACGGGTTCGTCGACCGGGTGATCAGCCAGGTCTCGGACGTCGTGCCGACCGCGACGTCGTACGTCGGCCTGAGGAGCGCGCGATGAGCAGCTACACGGTCCCGTACGTCGTGCAGTCGACGCCTCGCGGCGAGCGCACCGTCGACCTCTACTCGCGGATGCTGGCCGACCGGATCATCTACCTCGGCACCGAGATCGACGACGGCGTCGCCAACACCGTGATCGCGCAACTCCTGCACCTCGCCTCGGAGAGCCAGGACAGCCCGATCTCGCTCTACATCAACTCGCCCGGCGGCTCGATCAGCGCGATGCTGGCGGTCTACGACGCGATGCAGTACGTCGCCGCGCCGGTCGAAACGACCTGCGTCGGGCAGGCGGCCTGGACCGCCGCCGTACTCCTCGCGGGCGGAGCGCCCGGCCGGCGGTGGATGCTGCCCCACGCGCGGGTGGTGCTGCACCAGCCCGCGGCGCAGGGGCGGGGGACGATCCCGGACCTGATCCTCGAGGCGGAGGAGGTGGCTCGCGTGCGGGCCGAGCTGGAGGAGATCCTCGCCGCCCACACCGGCCGCACGCCCGAGCAGGTGCGCGAGGACACCGAGCGCGACCTGGTGCTCCCCGGGCAGGCGGCCGTCGACTACGGCATCGCGGACGGGATCCTCCGGGATCAGCCTCTCGCGGCCTCGCGGCTGTGAGCCTCAGGCGGCCAGGCAGACGGGCCCCGCGAACCCGGACCTCGCCACGCGAAGCATCAGCTCGCGGACGGTGAGGTCCAGCGCGCCGGCGACGGCGGCGAGGATCTCCGAGGACGGGTCCTTGAGGCCGCGCTCGACCTCGGAGAGGTATTGCGTGGAGACGCCGGCCCGGCCCGCAACGTCGGCGAGCCGCTCCTCGCGGGCGGTCCGTTCGCGCCGCAGTTCGGTGCCCACGGCCGCGCGCCAGAGCCGCTCCGGCGCGTCGGCCTGTGGCTCGCTTGCTCGCGGGAACTGCAGCACCTCACCCATGGAAGTCACCGTAGCCGTCGGCGTCGTCCGGACCGAGCCGTTCTGCTCCCAGCAGAATCCCGCCTCCAAAGACCGCGCCTCTGAGGTGCCCCCTGGGGAATCTGAGGTGGCTGCCCGATGTCCGAGGTCCGGTGGCGGCCGGATCCTGAGCGTGTCGCCGCCGCTACGGCGGAACCACCACACGCGAGGAGAACCACCATGAGGACCGCCGACTGCCCCTGCGGAGAACGGCTCGTCTGCGTCGAGCCCACCATGCCCGGCACGAAGAACCACCTGACCGACGAGGCGCTCGAGCGCATGATCGCCGAGGCGATCGAGCGTCATCGTCCCGCATGCATCGACCCCGACTGGTGAGACGGGCCCACCCGGCTGGCTCACCAGCGTTTGCTCCCCTTCGGCGAGTCTGCACCCTTTGGTAGGGGGAGCAAACTGTTCCAAAGGGTGCAGACGTGTCGAGCAACATCATCAGAACGTCGCGTCGGTGACGCGCCTCTCCCACCGGCCCGGGTCAGAGCTGACTCAGTGGCGATGCCGGTGCGACTTGGGCAGCTGCAGCGCGCGGCCGTCGAGCCGGTAGGTGGGCTTGATGCCCAGCTCGGCCAGCACGGTCGGCATGATGTCCACGGACCTGGCCCTGGCGGAGATGTCCTTGCTGGACAGCCCGGCGCCGGCGAAGACGATCGGGATCTGCTGGCTGCGCCGCTGGACGCCCCCGTGGTCGCCGGCGACCGAATACGTGGTGTCGTCGACCAGGGTGGCGATCACGTCGGCCCCGTAGGGCGCCGCCGCGGTGTTGAGCAGCTCCTGAGCGTGGGCCGCGAACCAGGCGCGCTCGCTGCGACCCATGCGGTCCCAGCGGACCGGGCCGACCCGGACGTACCGGCTCCCGCGCTTGACCCAGACCGCAGACACGTGCGGCATCCGGGCCATGATCCGGGCGGCCTGCGCCTGCTTGCGCGCCGAGGAGTCCTTGAGCCACGCGCTGACCATCGAGTCGGAGTAGGTCATGGCGAGGTTGCCCGTGTCGACCAGCGGCTGCAGGGCCGGCTGCGGCTGGAGGTACGCACCGTTGGCCAGGTCGCCGTAGTACCAGTTGTAGTAGCCACGGTCGGCCGAGCCGTCGTCGACGCCCTCGAAGTTGATGCCGGGCACCTGGCCGTGGTCGGAGGTGAGTACGACGAGCGTGTTGTCCAGCTCGCCCGAGACCCGCAGCTCCTCGACGATCCGGCCCACCTGCTGATCCGCGACCCGGGTCGCGGCGGTGATGTGGGTCATCGGGTCGTACTCGACCAGGCCCTCGGACCCACGGTCGGCGACGCCGCCCCACATATGCGCGGACTTGTCCACGCCGGGCAGGGTCACGAAGATCCCGCTCCAGTCGTCCTCGTTCTGCATCGTCGCGATGGCGGCGTCGGCGGCCCAGACGTCACCGCCTTCGTGGGCGGGGTCGTGGCCCACGGTGTATCGGTTCCCGTCGAGCGGGTACATGCGCGCCGGGCTCTGCCAGGTGTCGAAGGTCATCGCCGGGTCGGCGTCGACGTAGAACCGCCCACAGGCGGGGCTGGTCAGGTAGTCGGCCACACCGACGCCGCTCGGGCCGCGCCAGTTATTGACGCCGTCGCCGTCGCAGTCGTAGTTCCGGCCGGAGAAGGTCACGATCGAGTCGGATCCGGCCCCGCCGAAGGCATAGCCCGCGTAGGACTTCGGGCTGATTGTGACGACCTTGGAGCCCGGCCTGCGGGCGTGGAGGTAGTCCGCCAGCTTGGGGTAGCCGGCGTGCTGCTGGACGGCGAAGATCTGGTCCTTCGTCCAGTCGCTGGTCAACCAGTAGGGGCTGGTGCTGTCGGTCGTCCCCGCGAGCACGCCGTCGACGTCTCGGTATCCCTCGCTGGACCAGCCCATGTTCTTGGGGAGGACGCCCGAGGTGATCACGTTGTGCGTGACCACCGTGACCGCGCCGAGGTGACCCAGGTACGCGTTCGGGGCGTTGACACCGTCGCGCATCAGCCGCTGGATGTTGCGCATGCGGTACTTCTCGACGAGTTCGCGCGTGAGCGCGTCGACCACGATCACGACGACCCGGTCGGGGCGCGCGTGCGGCTCCTTGCCGGGGCGCTGACCTTCCTTCGCGGTGGCGGCCGGCACTGCGCTGAGGAACCCCAGCACGAGCGCGCACACCGTGAGGATCCGGGCAAGTGACCTACGTCTCATTCCGCGAGACCTGGGGGCTTCCCTCGGAGCTGTCCAGCAACCGGACAATAGCGCCGCCGTTCGGGGCGGACTACCTGGGCTGTGGTTGGCGAAGTGGCGAGAATTTGACGCTCGATGGGCGCAAACGGCCCTATAGGGGCGGATTTTCCCAACGAACATCAAAATCTCGCCAGTCTTGCCGACGCACCCGCACCGGCGCCGAGCGCGAACCCATCGAGAGCCGCGCCGTCATCGCCAGGTGCTCAGCTGCGTGTCGAGGGCGGCGACGATCCGGGCGAACGTGACGTCGACGTCGCGCGGCTGCTTGAACCCGCCGACGCGCTCCAGCGCCACGAAGCCGTGGACCGTGCTGCGGACGAAACGGATCGCGTCGGTGAGGTCGTCGCCGGCGAGGCGGTAGGCGCGGAGGGCCGAGGCGATCACGGTGAGCACCTCGCCGGCCGCGGCCTGGCCGTCCGGGTCGTCGGGTTCCGGAGCGACTTGGAGCGCGTCGTACCTGCCCGGGTGCTGCTTGGCCCAGGCCCGCAGTGCCTCGGCGAGCGCGGTGAGCGCGTCGGCGCCGGAGAGGCCCGCGCACGCGGCCGCCAGCACGGCCGAGACCTCGCCGGCC
>JBDHZS010000175.1:0-7582 GCA_039812025.1 Nocardioides sp.
GCCGCTGCCGGCGGGGCCCGCCGGAGCTGGACCCCGATGACTCTGCCGACCCACCGCGCCCCGAGGAGGCGGGCCGCGCCGGGGGCGCGGGCGGGGCGATCCGGCCCTTGGTGCCCTCGGGGATCCCGAGGTCGTGGTAGAGGTGTGGCGAGGTCGAGTAGGTCTCCTGCGGGTCGTCGAACGGCAGGTCGAGCGTCTTGTTGATGACCTTCCAGCGGGTGACGTCCTGCCAGTCGACGAAGGTGATCGCCGTACCGGAGGCGCCGGCGCGGCCCGTGCGGCCGATCCGGTGCACGTAGGTCTTGTCGTCCTCGGGGCAGGTGTAGTTGATCACGTGCGAGATGTCGCGCACGTCGATGCCGCGCGCGGCGACGTCGGTGCAGACCAGGACCTTGATCTTGTCCTTGCGGAAGCGGTCCATCGCCTTCTCGCGGGCGACCTGGGCCATGTCGCCGTGCAGCGGCGCGGCCTGGAAGCCGCGCTCGGCGAGGTCCTCGGCGATCCGCTGCGCCTGCCGCTTGGTGCGGGTGAAGACGATCATCTTGTCGGCGTCGTCGGCCTGCAGCACGCGGCCGATGATCTCGGGCTTGTCCAGGTCGTGCGCCTGGTAGATGAACTGCGCGGTCGCCGGGACGGTCGCGTTCTCGTACGACGACTCAGCGCGGATGTTCATCGGGTGGCGCATATGGGTGCGCGCCAGCGCCACGATCGCCGCCGGCATCGTCGCGGAGAAGAGCATCGTCTGCCGGGTCTCCGGGGTGTTGCGCAGCAGCTTCTCCACGTCGGGCAGGAAGCCGAGGTCGAGCATCTCGTCGGCCTCGTCGAGCACGAGCGCGTGCACGTGGGAGATGTCGAGGGCCTTGCGGTTCATCAGGTCGATCAGCCGGCCCGGGGTGCCGACGACGATGTCGACGCCGGCCTCGAGGGCCTCGAGCTGGGGCTCGTAGCCGACGCCGCCGTAGACGGTCAGCACCCGGAAGCCGCGGTCCGCGCCGGCCAGCGCCAGGTCGCCTGAGACCTGGAGCGCCAGCTCGCGGGTCGGCGCGACGACCAGCGCCTGCGGCTTGCCCTGGGGCAGGTCGGCGTAGTCCCGGTCGGTCACGGCGACGCTGCGCTGCAGCACCGGGATGCCGAAGGCGAGCGTCTTGCCGGTGCCGGTGCGCGCCTGGCCGATCAGGTCGGTGCCCATCAGGGCCACCGACAGCGTCATCTCCTGGATGGCGAAGGGAGTGGTGATGCCGGCGCGCTCGAGCGCGTCACAAATCTCGGGGAGCACCCCGAGGTCTCGGAATGTGGTGATGGTCTTGTCGCTTTCTTCTGAGTCAATTCTTCTTGAGCCAAGAATGCGGCGGACTCAGGCGAAGACGTCGTGAGATCGACCAGGTCTGCCGCGCACATGCGGCCCCGCGGGCATCGCGGCACGGGTGGCAACACCAGCCTCGCGGCGCGGGTGAGGCCAGACTACCCGGCGGCGCGGCCGGAGACGGTATCGCCGCGGTCGCGCCGCCGTACCGGATCCGCCGCGGGAGTGTGCCGGCGCGGCTACCCTGCGGGCATGGGCCAGACACCGGGCAGCGCGTTCGACGACGATCCCGAGTACGCCGCGGCGGCGATCGACCTGCTCGGCGTGATCGCCTACGCCGAGCTCGCCGCCTTCGATCGGCTCGCGGAGGACGCCCGGATGGCGCCGACGCTGCCCGACAAGATCGCGATGTCCGCCCAGGCGGCGGCCGAGTTCACCCACCTCGCGACGCTGCGGGAGCGGATCCGCGAGCTGGGCGGCGACCCGGACGAGGCGATGGAGCCCTTCCGGGCGGCGCTGGACGGCTTCCACGACCACACCGCGCCGGCGGACTGGTGGGAGGGGCTGGTCAAGGCGTACGTCGGCGACGGGCTGGCCGCGGACTTCTACACCGAGATCGCGGCGTACCTCGACCCGGCGACCCGCGACGTCATCACCCATGCGCTGGACGACGGCGGCCACGCGGACTTCGTCGTCGACCGCGTGCGGGCCGCGATCGCCGCGGACCCGCGCCTGGGTGGCCGGCTCGCGCTGTGGGGACGGCGGCTGATGGGCGAGGCGCTCTCCCAGGCGCAGCGGGTCGCCGCCGACCGCGCGCCGCTGGCGGCGCTGCTGGTCGGCGGCGGTGACCGGCCGAGTCTCGACCTCGCGGAGCTCGGCCGGATGTTCACCCGGATGACCGAGCGCCACATGGAGCGGATGGGCCAGCTGGGCCTCGACCCGTGAGTCAGCGGGTCAGCTGCGGAAGCCGACGTGACCGGCGGACGGGTTGCCGATCTCGACGAAGGTCAGCCGGTCCGCGGGGATGATCACCCGGCGCTGCCGGGAGTCGACGAGGGTCAGCAGGCCGCCGGAGCTCAGGGCGTCGGCGACGGCCTTCTCGACCGCCGCGGCGTCCTCGGCGGAGTCGATGACGATCTCGCGGGTGGCGTGCTGCACGCCGATCTTGACCTCCATGATGAGGTCTCCTTTCGCCTGTGGGTCGGTTCGCCTGCGATCAGTTCGCCGGCGGGTCAGTTGTCGTCGGTGAGGGGGTAGCCGCGGATCCCGCGCCAGGCGAGCGCCGCCACCAGCGCGGAGGCCTCGGCCTGGGGGATCCGGGCGCCGTCGGCCAGCCAGCTGCGGGCCGAGACCTGCGCCATCCCGACCAGCGCGACGGCCAGCAGGTGCGACTCGCCCGACGGCAGCCCGGTGTCGTCGTGGATCACCTCGGCGATCATCCGCGCGCACTCGTATGTCACCCGGTCGACGTGCTCGCGCACGGTCGGGTCGCTGGTGAGGTCGGACTCGAAGACGAGCCGGAAGGCGCCGGTGTCGTTGGCGACGTAGTCGAAGAAGGCGTCCATCGCCCGGGCGACCCGTTGCTTGTTGTCCTGCGTGGACTCCAGGGCGGCCTGGCAGTTGCCGATCAGGGTCGCGCAGGAGGAGTCCAGCAGCGCGACGTACAGCTCGAGCTTGCTCGGGAAGTGCTGGTAGAGCACCGGCTTGGAGACCCCCGCGCGGTCGGCGATGTCGTCCATCCCCGCCGCGTGGTAGCCCTGCGCCGAGAAGACCTCGAGCGCGGAGTCGAGCAGTTGGGCGCGCCGTTCGCGCCGGGGGAGCCGGCCGCCGCGCGGTCGCGCCTCGCTCTGGTTCACGGGTGTCTCCTCGTCTCCTCGTCCGCCGATGTCCCGGCGTACGACGGCGAACCGGAAGCCTACCCGCCGCCGGGCGCAACGAGCCGTCCGGTGGCGTCCGGATGGCGGACCGCCACACATCTCACCGTATGCCTGCGAACATAGCCAGGAACATATGCGGCGATCGAGCGGTTGTGGCAAGCGATCACCCGATCGCCCGAACAGCTTGATCGCCCGACCGATCGCCCAACTGATCGCAGAGAACCGAACCCAGCGCAAGGAGCAGCCGTGTCGTTCGCGCCCCTGGTGGAGCCCGCCGCCGAACTGACTGTCGACGAGGTACGTCGCTACAGCCGTCACCTGATCATCCCGGACGTCGGGATGACCGGTCAGAAGCGGCTCAAGAACGCGAAGGTGCTGGTCATCGGTGCCGGCGGGCTCGGCAGCCCGGCGCTGCTCTACCTGGCCGCGGCCGGGGTCGGCACGCTCGGCATCGCCGAGTTCGACATTGTCGACGAGTCCAACCTGCAGCGCCAGGTGATCCACGGCCAGTCCGATGTCGGCCGCTCCAAGGCGGAGTCCGCGCGCGACTCGATCCACGAGGTCAACCCGCTGGTCGAGGTGATCCTCCACGACGAGCGCCTCGACAACGACAACGTGATGCGGGTCTTTGCCGGCTACGACCTGATCGTCGACGGCACCGACAACTTCGCCACCCGCTACATGGTCAACGACGCGGCGTTCTTCCTCGGCATCCCCTACGTGTGGGGCTCGATCTACCGCTTCGACGGGCAGGCGTCGGTCTTCGCGCCGATGCTCGGCGAGGACCTGCCGTGCTACCGCTGCCTCTACCCCGAGCCGCCGCCGCCGGGGATGGTGCCGTCCTGCGCCGAGGGCGGCGTGCTCGGCGTGCTGTGCGCCGCGATCGGCGCGATCCAGGTCAACGAGGCCATCAAGCTGCTCACCGGCATCGGCGACCCGATCGCCGGCAAGCTGATGATCTACGACGCGCTGGAGATGGAGTACCGCAAGCTCAAGGTCCGCAAGGACCCCGGCTGCGCGCTGTGCGGCGCCAACCCGACCGTGACCGGCCTGATCGACTACGACGCCTTCTGCGGCGCGATCTCCGAGGAGGCCGCCGACGCGGCCGCCGACTCGACGATCGCGGTGACCCAGCTCGCCGCCATGCTCAAGGAGCGCGAGGAGGGCAGCCGCGACTTCGTCCTGGTCGACGTGCGGGAGCCCAACGAGTTCGAGATCAACCGGATCCCCGGCTCCGTGCTGATCCCCAAGGGCGAGTTCCTCAACGGCAACGCCCTGGAGCTGCTGCCCTCGGTCGACTCCGGCACCCAGGTCGTGCTGCACTGCAAGTCCGGCGTCCGCTCCGCGGAGGCGCTGGCGGTGCTCAAGGGCGCCGGCTACGACGACTCCGTCCACGTCGGCGGCGGCGTCGTCGCCTGGGTCAACCAGATCGACCCGAGCCAGCCGTCGTACTGAGGCTGTGCCCGCTCGCTCCGCCCGGAACAGCCCCGCAGGGAACAGCTCTGCCGGGGACAGGGACGTCGAGGAGTACGTCGAGGCGGTCCTGTCGCTGGTCGAGCGCATCCCGCCCGGCCGGGTGACGACGTACGGCGCCATCGCCGACGCCGTCGGCGCCCGGCTCGGGTGGGGCGGCCCACGGCAGGTCGGCGCCGTGCTGGCCCGCCACGGCGGGCCGGTGCCCTGGTGGCGCGTGGTGCGCGCCGACGGCTCGCTGCCGTCGAGCCACGAGGCGTCCGCCCGGCAGGGCTACCTGGCCGAGGGCACGCCGCTGCGCGCGTCGGGGCGGATCGATCTCGCGCGCGCCTTCTGGCAGCCGAGCTGACGACCGTGCTCACCTATCCGAATTCCCCGTGGCGCGCCGCACCGTCGCGGCCCGGAAGCGGCATGATGGGCGCATGCTGCTGACCGCCCTCCATGCCGTGGTGCCCCCGATGCTTCGCGTCGTGTGGCGGCCGCGGGTCACCGGCCTGAAGAACGTGCCCCCCGAGGGGCCGGTGATCCTGGCCAGCAACCACCTCAGCTTCGTCGACAGCGTGGTGATCCCGGTGGTGGCGCCGCGGCCCGTGGTCTTCCTCGCCAAGTCCGACTACTTCACGGGCACCGGGGTCAAGGGCGCGGTGTCGCGGGCCTGGTTCGAGGGGCTCGGGATGCTGCCGGTCGACCGCGACGACACCCGCGCCGCGATCGCCAGCCTCGACACGGCGCTGGGGGTGCTCGCCGAGGGCGAGGCGTTCGGGATCTACCCCGAGGGCACCCGCTCCCGCGACGGCCGGCTCTACCGCGGCCGCACCGGCGTCGCGCATCTGGCGCTGACGTCCGGTGCTCCCGTCGTACCCGTCGGTCTGCGGGGCACCCAGCGGCTCCAGCCCGTCGGCTCCAGGGTGCCGCGGATCGTCCGCGTGGACATAGCCTTCGGGGAGCCGATCCACTTCGCGGGCAAGTACGACGGCATCCCGCTCGGCCGGGCCCGGCGCCAGGTCACCGACGAGATCATGGCCGCCATCGGCGCCCTCTCCGGCCAGGAGTGGGCCGGGGAGTACAACGAGCCCCCGCCCGAGGACTGAGCAGGGGCGAGGTCACAAGTCGGTCAAAGGTGCACGCCAGGCGAAACGACACGGCGATGTGACTAGCCCGTAACCCATGAATGATGGGAACGTCGGACCCATGCCCCTGTTCCAGCGGATCGCCATCATCAACCGCGGCGAGGCGGCAATGCGCCTCATCCACGCCGTACGGGACCTCAACGCCGAGCTCGGACCTGACGAACAGGACCGCCGGCTGACGACGATCGCGCTCTACACCGACGCCGAACGCACCGCGATGTTCGCCCGGGAGGCCGACGAGGCCCACCCGATCGGCCCGGCCTCCGCACGGCCGTACCTCGACCACGCCCTGCTCGAGCGGACGCTGCGCGAGACCCGCGCCGAGGCCGTCTGGGTCGGCTGGGGCTTCGTCGCCGAGGACCCCGCCTTCGCCGACCTGTGCGACCGGCTCGGCATCGTCTTCATCGGCCCCAGCGCCGAGGCGATGCGGCGGCTCGGCGACAAGATCGGCTCCAAGATCCTGGCCGAGGAGGTCGGCGTGCCGGTCGCGCCGTGGAGCGGCGGCGGCGTCGACACCCTCGACGACGCGCTCGCGGCCGCCGAGCGGATCGGCTACCCGCTGATGCTCAAGGCCACCGCGGGCGGCGGCGGCCGCGGCATCCGTCGCGTCGACAACCCGGCGGACCTCGAGGACGCCTACCAGCGCACCCGCGACGAGGCCGAGCGGGCGTTCGGCTCCGGCGTGGTCTTCCTGGAGCGGCTGGTCACCGGCGCCCGCCACGTCGAGGTGCAGATGATCGCCGACGGGCAGGGTACGGCGTGGGCGCTCGGCGTCCGCGACTGCTCGGTGCAGCGCCGCAACCAGAAGATTATCGAAGAGTCGGCATCGCCTCTCCTCACGCCCGAGCAGACCGCCGAGATCAAGGCCAGCGCCGAGCGGCTGGCGCTCGCGGTCGGCTACAGCGGCGCCGGCACCGTGGAGTTCCTCTACCACGCCGCGGACCGCACGTTCGCCTTCCTCGAGGTCAACACCCGGCTCCAGGTCGAGCACCCGATCACCGAGGTCACCACGGGCGTCGACCTGGTCAAGGCGCAGATCCACGTCGCGCAGGGCGTCCGGCTGACCGGCGAGAAGCCGCCGGAGATCGGCCACGCCGTCGAGGCCCGGCTCAACGCCGAGGACCCCGACCGCGACTTCGCGCCCGCCCCCGGCACGATCGAGCGGCTCGACCTGCCCGCCGGCCCGGGCGTCCGTGTCGACACCGGGGTCGCCGAGGGCGACTCGATCCCCGCCGACTTCGACTCGATGATCGCCAAGGTCATCGCCCACGGCGCCAACCGCGACGAGGCGCTGGCCCGGCTGCGGCGCGCCATGGGCGAGACGACCGCCGTGATCGACGGCGGCGCCACCAACAAGAGCTTCGTGCTCGACCTGCTCGACCAGCCCGAGGTCGTCAGCGGCCCGGACTGGGCCGACACCGGCTGGATCGACCGGGTGCGCGCCGAGGGCCGGCTGATCGCCGACGCCCACTCCGGCGTCGCGCTCGTCGTCGCCGGCATCGAGGCCTACGAGGAGGAGGAGGCCGTCGAGATCAACCGGCTCCTCGAGACCGCCCACGGCGGCCGGCCGCAAGTCCAGCACAAGGTCGGCCGCCCCGTCGACCTCAAGCTCCGCGGCGTCGCCTACCAGGTCACGGTGATCCAGACCGCGCCGCGAGAGTACGACGTCACGGTCGCCTGCGGCGACGAGCAGCGTCGTACCACCGCCCACGTGACCGAGCTCGACGACTTCCACGGCAGGGTCCGGCTCGGCGACGACACCTTCCGGATCGTCCGCGCCACCCACGGCCCGACCCACC
>JBDHZS010000176.1:0-7446 GCA_039812025.1 Nocardioides sp.
CGCAGCGCGAGCCGATCGACTGGGTGACCCGGGCCGCGGACGACGCGGTCCGGCACGCCGGCGAGGGCAAGCCGGTGACCTGCTCCTCGGGCGCCTCGCCGTCGGGGCCGGTGCACCTGGGCAACCTGCGCGAGTTCATCACCGTGCACTTCGTGGCCGACGAGCTGCAGCGCCGGGGCGTCGAGGCGCGACACCTGCACGTGTGGGACGACTACGACAGGTTCCGCAAGGTCCCGGTCGGCGTCCCCGAGGAGTGGGCCGACCACATCGGGCGGCCGCTGACCGCGGTCCCCGACCCGTGGGAGTGCCACCCGAACTGGGCCGAGCACTTCAAGGAGCCGCTGCGCCGGTCGCTGGCCGAGCTGGGGATCGCGATGGAGGAGATCTCCCAGACCGAGCTCTACGGCAAGGGCGTCTACCGCGAGCAGGTGCTGCACGCCGTACGCCATCGCGACCGGATCGAGGACGTCCTCGCGCGCTACCGGACCAAGAAGCCCGTCGCCGCCGCCGCGTCGTCGGAGGCGGAGGCCGCGGCACTGGCGGACTCGGTGGCGCTCGATGACATCGTTGGCGCCGACGCTGCGGCCACTCCGCTTTCGCGGTTCCCCTTCAAGCCCTACTGCCGGGGTTGCGGGCGCGACACGACCGCGCTGACGTCGTACGACGACGACACGACCGACCTCGCCTACCAGTGCTACAGCTGCGGCGGCTCGTACGTCACGAACCTGGCCACCCAGGACGAGGGCAAGCTGGTGTGGAAGGTCGACTGGCCGATGCGCTGGGCGTTCTACCACGTCGACTTCGAGCCGGCTGGGATGGACCACGCGACGCCGGGCTCGTCGTTCACGGTCGGCCACGAGCTCGTCGAGTCGGTCTTCGACATGCGGCGGCCGGCGTGGTTCGGCTACGGCTTCGTGGGTTTCGCGGGCATGCAGAAGATGTCGTCCTCGCGCGGCGGCGTGCCGGTCGCGGCCGACGCGCTGCGGATCCTGGAGCCCGCGATCCTGCGCTGGCTCTACGTGCGCCGCAACCCGCGGCAGACCTTCGAGATCGACTTCGGGCCGGAGGTGATCCGGCTGTACGACGAGTGGGACGCCCTGGGCCGCAAGGCCGCCGACCCGGCCAAGCGGGACGTCGCCGTGCTCGCCTGGGACCGCGCGGTGCGGACGGTCGCGGCCGGGACTTTGCCTCGACCCGACGTGCTCGTGCCCTTCCGGCTGCTCTCCTCGGTCGCCGACGTCACCGCCGGCTCGGCCGACCAGATCTCACGGCTCGTCGGCTCCGCGGGCTACCCGCACTCGGAGGTCGCGGACCTGCAGCCGCGGCTGTCTCGGGCGATGACCTGGACCACGGAGTACGTCGCCGCCGAGGACCGGACCACCGTCCGCGCGGCGCCGGCGGCCGGCCTGCTCGCCGCGCTCTCCCCCGCCGAGGCCGAATGGCTGCGGCTGCTGCGCGACGGGCTCACCGACGAGCTCGACTCGCTGACCGCGCTCGTGTACGGCGTGCCGAAGCTCGCCCGGGGCCTCACCCTCGACGCCGCCCCGACCGACGAGGTCAAGGCCGACCAGCGCGAGTTCTTCCGGCTGCTCTACCGGCTCCTCGTCGACGCCGACCGCGGGCCCCGACTGCCCACGCTGCTGCTCGCCCTCGGCGCCGACCGGGTGCGGGGGCTGCTCACGCCGCCCGCCTGACCGCTTGCGCCCGGGGCGTGGCCCGCCCGGCGCCGGCGCGTGGCAGGGTTGGCCCATGGCATTCGATGACCTGATGGCGGGCCCGCCGCCGACCCTGCTCCCACCCGACCCGGCCGCGGCCGAGCTGGCCGACGGTGCGGCCGCGAGTGACGTCGTACGGCGCCACCCAGAGTCGCCGACCGCCTGGGCGACGCTGGCCGAGCAGGCCGCCGCCGCGGGGGCGGACGACGTGACGGTCTACGCCTACGCACGCGTCGGCTACCACCGCTCGCTCGACCAGCTACGCCGCAACGGCTGGAAGGGCCACGGCCCGGTGCCGTGGGAGCACGAGCCCAACCGCGGCTTCCTGCGCGCGCTGGCGCAGCTCGCCCGCAGCGCCGAGGCGATCGGGGAGACCGGCGAGCACGAGCGCTGCGCCGGCTTCCTCCGCGACTCCAGCCCCGCGGCGTACGACGCGCTCCTCGCCTGACGCCCGTCAGCCGATGGTGTGGCCGGTGGCGTTGAGGTTGGAGCACGCCTCGACGACCCGGGCGGCCATGGCGTTTTCGGCGGCCTTGCCCCAGCTGCGGGGGTCGTAGACCTTCTTGTCGCCGACCTCGCCGTCGACCTTCAGGACGCCGGAGTAGTTGCTGAACATGTGGCCGGCGACCGGGCGGGTGAAGGCGTACTGGGTGTCGGTGTCGACGTTCATCTTGATCACGCCGTAGGACACCGCGTCGGCGATCTCCTGCGGCGCCGAGCCGGAGCCGCCGTGGAAGACCAGGTTGAACGGCTTCGAGCCGGCGTCGAGACCGAGTTCGGCGACGACCGCCTCCTGCGCCTGCTTGAGGATCTCGGGGCGCAGCTTGACGTTGCCGGGCTTGTAGACGCCGTGCACGTTGCCGAAGGTCAGCGCCGTCATGTAGCGGCCGTTCTCGCCGATGCCGAGCTTGCGCACGGTCGCCAGCGCGTCCTCGGGCGTGGTGTAGAGCTTGTCGTCGATCGCGCCGACGATGCCGTCCTCCTCGCCGCCGACGACGCCGACCTCGATCTCGAGGATGATGTTGGCCGCGGCGCACTTGGCGAGCAGCTCCTCGGCGATGTCGAGGTTCTCCTCGAGCGGTACGGCGGAGCCGTCCCACATGTGCGACTGGAAGAGGGGCGCCTCGCCGCGGGCGACCCGCTCGGCGGAGATGTCGATCAGCGGCCGGACGAAGGTGTCGAGCTTGTCCTTCGGGCAGTGGTCGGTGTGGAGCGCGACGTTGACCGAGTAGGACTTGGCGACCTCCGCGGCGAACGCGGCGAAGCCGGCCGAGCCGACGACCATGCTCTTGACGCTCTGGCCGGAGAAGTACTCCGCGCCGCCGGTGGAGACCTGGATGATCCCGTCGGACTCGGCCTCGGCGAAGCCCTGCAGGGCGGCGTTCAGGGTCTGCGAGGAGGTCACGTTGATCGCGGGGAAGGCGAAGCCCTTGTCCTTCGCGGTGGCCAGCATCTCGGCGTACTTCTCGGGGGTGGCGATGGGCATGTGAGCGCGCTCCTGAGGCGGGTTGGGTGCTTGGCCTCCACCCTAATGGGTCCCGCCGCCGGCCCCGCGGCCAGCGACGAGGATCACCCGCGCCAGGCGTCGGCGCCGTCGAGGTCGGCGTACGCGCGGATCCAGGCGTGCATCGCGATCGCGGCGGCGGCCGAGGCGTTGATCGAGCGGGTCGACCCGAACTGCGCGATCGAGAAGGTGCCGTCGCACGCCTCGCGGGCGGCCTCGGACAGGCCCGGCCCCTCCTGGCCGAAGAGGAAGCAGACCTCGCGCGGGATCGCCATCGTCTCCAGGTGATCGGAGCCGGGCAGGTTGTCGATGCCGAGCAGGCGGACGCCGCGTTCGTGCAGGTACGACGCCAGGTCGGCGGGCGTCTCGTGGTGGCGCAGGTGCTGGTAGCGGTCGGTGACCATGGCGCCGCGGCGGTTCCAGCGGCGGTTGCCGACGATGTGCACCTCGGCGGCCAGGAACGCGTTGGCGCTGCGCACGATGGTGCCGATATTGAAGTCGTGCTGCCAGTTCTCGATCGCGACATGGAAGCCGTGGCGCCGCATGTCCAGGTCGGCCCGGATCGCCTCGACGCTCCAGTAGCGGTAGCGATCGACCACGTTGCGGCGGTCGCCGGCGCGCAGTAGCTCCTCGTCGTACTGCTCCCCCGTCGGCCACGGCCCCTGCCACGGCCCGACGCCGACGACGGGCTGCCCGTGCGGCATCGGGTCGTACGGCGCCCGCTCGGCCGCCGGGTCCGTGCTCGTGACCTGGGGCTCATCCTCCACGAATGCCGACCGTACCGCCCACCGCGCAGGTAGGGTTTGGCGGTGACCCCATTGACGACCATGCTCGACCCGTCGGCGCTCACGCCGCTGCTGCTCGGGATCGACTGGATGGACCCGCAGTGGTGGCTGGACAACTACGGCGACTATTTCTTCGGGATCAGCCTCGCCATCGTCTTCGTCGAGTGCGGGCTGCTCTTCCCGATCCTGCCGGGCGACTCGCTGCTCTTCGCGATCGGGCTCTTCATCGCGGGCGGCGACATCGACGTGTCGCTGTGGGTGGCGATCCCGACCCTGATCGCGGCGGCCTTCGGCGGCAACGTCGCCGGCTACGAGATCGGGCGGGCGATCGGTACGCCGCTCTACCACCGCGACGGCCGGATCCTGAAGCGGAAGTATTTCGACCAGACGCACGACTTCTTCGAGCGGCACGGCAGCAAGGCGCTCGTGCTCGGGCGGTTCGTGCCGATCGTGCGGACCTTCATCACCGTGGTCGCCGGCGTCACGCACATGGAGCGGCACAAGTTCCTGGTGTGGAGCTTCGTGGGCGCGGTGCTGTGGGTGAACCTCATCGTCTTCATCGGCTTCTTCCTCGGCAACGTGCCCGCGGTGAAGGAGAACCTCGAGGCCGCGATCATGCTGATCGTCTTCTTCTCCGTGCTGCCGATGGTCTTCGAGTACTGGCGGCACCGGCGTCGTACCGGCTCCGCATCCTCCGACGGCGAGCCCGCCACCGCGAGCACCGACGTCTGAGCCGTGCACGTTTGCGCCGACTCGGCGTATTTCTCGTGCACGTTTGCGCCGACTCGGCGTATTTCTCGTGCACGTTGGCGCCGACTCGGCGCTAGGTGCGGGCGGCGTCCAGGTCGGCCTTGGTGAGGACGGGCCGCACCTCGAGGCCGACGTCGGCGAGCGGGTTGACCTCGGCGGGCGAGCGGTCGATCGCGCAGACGACGACCTCGACGATCGCGCCGGCCTCGCGCAGCGCCCGGGTGGCGTCGCGGACGGCGCCGCCGGTGGTGATCACGTCCTCGATCAGGGTGACCCGGCGGCCCTCGACCGGAGGCCCCTCGGCCAGCTTGCAGGTGCCGTAGGTCTTCGCCTGCTTGCGGACGAAGAGGGCGGGCAGGCCCGTGCGCGCCGAGACGGCCGTCGCGATCGGGACGCCGCCGAGCTCCAGGCCGCCGAGCAGCTCGGTGTCGGCCGGCAGCAGCGGGACCATCTCGTCGGCGACGCGGCCGAGCAGCGCTGGGTCTGACTCGAAGAGGTACTTGTCGAAGTACTCGCTCGCGACCTGCCCGGACCGGAGCGTGAACTCCCCGGTGAGGCGGCAGCAGGCGTCGATGTCGGCGGCGAGGCTCTCTGGACGTGTGGCCGAAGGCATGGCCGAAGGCTACTCAGTAGGCTGGCGCCCATGCGCCTGGCCCACCGCCTCGACGGCACCCCCGAGACCACGATCTTCTCGACGATGTCCGCGCTCGCCCGCAGCACCGGCTCGATCAACCTGGGCCAGGGGTTCCCGGACACGGAGGGCCCGGCCTCCGTCGTACAGGCCGCGCAACGGGCGCTGGCCGACGGCGCGAACCAATACGCGCCCGACCGCGGCATCCCCGTCCTGCGCGAGGCGATCGCGGAGCACCAGCGGCGCAACTACGGCCTCGACCTCGACCCGGACACGCAGGTCACCTTCACCACCGGCTGCACCGAGGGCATCGCGGCGTCGCTGCTCGGCCTGGTCAACCCGGGCGACGAGGTGATCGTGCTCGAGCCCTGGTACGACTCCTACTCCGCGGTGCTGCAGATGGCGGGTGCGGTACGACGCTCCGTGACGCTGCCGGCGCCGGACTTCCGGCTGGACGCGGAGGCGTTCCGGGCGGCCGTCACCGACAAGACCCGCTTCATCCTGCTCAACACGCCGCACAACCCGACCGGCACGGTGCTCACCCCGGCCGAGCTCGAGGTGATCGCGGACGTGGCCCGGACCCACGACCTGATCGTGATCGCCGACGAGGTCTACGAGCACCTGACCTTCGACGGCCTGCGGCACGTGCCGATCGCGACGTTGCCGGGGATGTTCGAGCGGACGCTGACCCTGTCGAGCGTGGGCAAGAGCTACTCGTTCACGGGCTGGAAGGTCGGCTGGGCGACCGGCCCGGCCGACCTGGTCGGGGCGACCCTGTCGGCCAAGCAGTGGCTGACCTTCACCTCCGGCTCGTCGTACCAGCCCGCCGTGGCGCACGCGCTCAACGCCGAATCCGACTACCCACGCGAGCTCGCCGTCTCGCTGCAGGCGCGCCGCGACCTGCTCTGCGAGGGGCTGGCGGCCGCCGGGCTCGAGGCGCGCCGGAGCCAGGGCACCTACTTCGTGCTGACCGACATCTCCCACCTCGGCTGGGCGGACTCGATGGCCTTCTGCGAGGCGCTGCCGTCGCGGGCCGGCGTCGTCGCGATCCCCGCGCAGGCCTTCTACGACCACCCCGACGCCGGACGCCATCTCGTCCGCTGGGCCTTCTGCAAGGACTCCGACGTCATCACCGAGGGCGTCAAGCGGCTCGCCGCCGCCCGGCTCGAGGCCTGACCCCTCGTCCCCATCGCCGCCGCCCCGCAACTGGTCTTGAATGGCCCGGGCGCCTCGCAACTGGTCTTACTTGGCAGGTTACTCGCCAGTATCGGGGCCATATAAGACCAGTTCCGCGGAGCCGTGGCGTTTGGCCACCAGTTCCCGCAGAGCTCCAGACACCTGCAACATCAACGGCTCACAGGGCAGACGAGCGTAGATCTTCCCGAGTGCTAGCCAGATCGCAGGAACAATCGTACGGTTGGGGGATGTTGACGAGCGAGCCCCTCACCCCTCCTACGCCGGGCGGAGGCCTGGCCGCAGCCGAGATCCCGGCAGCCGGCGACGTGCGGACGATCCTCGGGCAACACGTGCTCACCGACGGTCTTGACCTGGTCCTCGACCTCGCCCGGTCCAGCCGTGCTCACCTCGTGGATGAGGCGACGGGCACCAGCTACCTCGACATGTTCACCTTCTTCGCGTCGAACCCGCTGGGCATGAACCACCCTGGGCTCCGCGACGACGAGGTGTTCAGGGCCGAGCTGCTCGAGGCGGCGCTGAACAAGCCGAGCAACTCCGACGTCTACACGGTCGCGATGGCTCGCTTCGTGGAGGCCTTCGCCCGCGTGCTGGGCGACCCGCGGCTGCCGCATCTGTTCTTCATCGACGGCGGCGCGCTCGCCGTCGAGAACGCGCTCAAGGTGTGCTTCGACTGGAAGTCTCGGCACAACGAGTCGCACGGGCGCTCGGCGGATCTCGGCACGAAGGTGCTGCACCTGACGGGCGCCTTCCACGGCCGCAGCGGCTACACGATGTCGCTGACCAACACCGATCCGGACAAGGTCGCCAGGTTCCCGAAGTTCGACTGGCCGCGGCTGCCCGCGCCGTTCCTGCTGCCGGGCCGGG
>JBDHZS010000177.1:0-7441 GCA_039812025.1 Nocardioides sp.
CCCCGCCACCCGAGCCCGCCCAGGAGCTCACCCCCGCCTGAGCTCGAACTGGCTCAAACGCGCACGTGTGCCGCGCTGGCGTCATACGAACCGAGGGCGATAGGCCACGATCCGTATGACGGCCGCCCCGGGGCGGCCGTGAGCGGTGGCGCCGAGCGTCGAGTACGACGAGGCTTCGAGTACGACGAGGCTCAGGCGCCCCGCAGCGACTTCTCGATCGTCGGGATCGCGCTGATGAGGCCCTTGGTGTAGTCGTGCTTCGGGTTGTTGTAGACGTCCTCGGTCGGACCGATCTCGACGATCTGGCCGGCGTTCATCACCGCGACCCGCTCGCACACGTGGCGCACGACCGACAGGTCGTGGGAGACGAAGACCAGCGTGATGCCCAGCTCGTCGACCAGGTCGGCGAGCAGGTTGAGCACCTGCGCCCGCACCGACACGTCGAGCGCGCTCACCGGTTCGTCGGCCACGACGATCTGGGGCTTGGGGGCGAGCGCGCGGGCGATCGAGATGCGCTGCCGTTGCCCCCCGGAGAACTGGTGCGGGTAGCGATCCGCGGCCTGGGCGGGCAGCCCGACCGCCTCGAGCAGCTCCGCCACCCGGGCCTTGTAGCCGGTCTCACCCTGGGCGATCAGCGGCTCCGCCACGATCTCGCCGACCCGCATCCGGGGATCGAGCGAGCCCATCGGGTCCTGGAAGACCAGCTGCAGCCGGCGCCGCAACGGCTTCAGCTGGCGATCCCGCAGGTGGGTGATGTCGGTGCCCTCGAGCATCACCGAGCCGCTGCTGGCGCGGTCGAGCCCCGAGACGATCCGGAGCAGGGTCGACTTCCCGCAGCCCGACTCACCGACGATGCCGAACTGCTCGCCCTTGGCGATGTCGACCGTGATCCCCTTCAGCGCCTCGACCGTCGAGCCGCCGGGGCGGTGGTAGGTCTTCTTGATGTCGCGCAGGCTCAGCGCGGCCTCGGGATTCAGCGGCTCGGAGGCCAGCGCGGGCCGGTCCTGCTCGCTCACCTCGATCCGGTGCTCGGCAGGCGCCACGGACTCCCGCTGGCGCAGCCGCACGGCATCGGAGAGGTTCGAGGCCGCCAGCAGGCTCTTGGTGTAGGAGTGCTTCGGCTGGGTGAACACCTCGCGCACGGGGCCGGACTCGACGATCCGCCCCTTGTACATCACCATCACCCGTTCGCACACCGAGGCGACGACCGCGAGGTCGTGGGTGATGAACAGCAGCGCCGCGTCCTGCTTCTCCGCACAGCGGAGGATCAGCTGCAGCACCTTCTCCTGCACGGTCACGTCCAGGGCGGTGGTCGGCTCATCGCAGATGATCACCGACGGGTCGTTGGCCAGGGCAATCGCGAGCACGATCCGCTGGCGCTGGCCGCCGGAGAACTGATGCGGATAGGAGTCGAGCGAGGAGCTCGGGTTGGGGATCCCGACCAGGTCCAGCAGCTCGGCCGCCCGCTCGAGCGCCTCGCGCTTGCCGGTGCAGGTGCCGTGCAGCAGCAGGGTCTCGGCGACCTGCTTCCCGACCTTCATGGTGGGGTTGAGCGCGGTCATCGGCTCCTGGAAAACCATCGCGAGGTCCTTGCCGCGGATCTTCGACATGCCGCGCTCGTCCGCGCCGATCAGGTCGAAGTCGACCCCGGCGAGTTCGATCGACCCGGTGGCCGCCAGCCCCTCGGGGAGCAGCCCCATCGCGCTGAGCGAGGTGAGGGACTTCCCGGAGCCGGACTCCCCGATCAGGCCGACCCGCTCGCCCGCCTTGATCGCGAAGTTGACGTCGTGCACGAGCTGGTTGTCGCCGAACTCGACGTCGAGGTCCCGGACGCTGAGCACCTCATCGGGTGCGCTGGTGGCGCTGGCCGCACTCATCGACGGTCCTCCAGTTTCGGGTCGTAGTAGTCGCGCAGGCCGTCACCGAGCAGGTTGAAGCCGAGGACGGCGACGGCGATCGCGACGCCTGGGTAGATCGCCAGGGTCGGCGCGACGAAGAGCAGCTCCTGGCTCTCCTGGAGCATCCGGCCCCAGGAGGGGGTCGGCGGCGGCGTGCCCAGACCGAGGAAGGAGAGGGCCGCCTCGGCGAGTACGGCGATGGCGAAGCTGACCGAGGCCTGCACGATCACCAGGCTGCTCACGTTGGGGAGCACGTGGCGCACCCCGATGCTCCCGGGTCCGCGGCCCGCGGCGCGGGCGGCCATCACGTACTCGGTCTTCATGACCTGCAGGGTGCCGCTGCGGATCAGCCGGGCGAAGCTGGGGATGGTCGCGATGCCGATCGCCACCATCGCGACCACGGTGCTCGCGCCGTACACCGCCGCGAACATGATCGCCATCAGCAGCGCCGGGAAGGCGAGCACCAGGTCGTTCACGCGCGTGATGAGCTGGTCGAGGAAGCCCGGGGACATGCCGGCGATCACGCCGAGCGGGATGCCGATCAACGCGCCGACGCCGACCGCGACCAGCCCGGTCAGCACGGTGGTCCGCGAGCCGACCATGATCTGGCTGAAGACGTCGCGGCCGAACTTGTCCGTCCCGAACCAGTAGTCGCTCGACGGGGACTGGAGCCGGTGCTGCGGATCCACGAACGTCGGGTCGTGGGGTGTCCAGACGAAGGACACCAGGGTCATCGCCACGATCAGGCCGACCAGGACGATGCCGACCCACATGGTGCCGGTGATCCGGCGCGCGGGCCGCTTGGCGCCCTCCACGACCTCGGGAACGTCGGCCGGAGGGCCGGTCACGTCGACTGTCATTTCGCCGTCCTCAGTCTCGGGTCGATCAGCACGTAGATCAGATCGACGATGAAGTTCACCAGGAGCACCGCGACCACCAGGAACATCACGACGTCCTGCACCACCAGCAGATCGCGGTTGGCGACGCTGTCCAGCAGGAAGCTGCCGAGCCCGGGGATCACGAAGACCCGCTCGACGACGACCGCCCCGATGAGCAGCGTCGCCAGCTGCAGCGCGACCACGGTCACCACCGGGATGGCGGCGTTGCGCAGGCCGTGACGGACCACCGCCTGGGTCGGCCGCAGGCCCTTGGCCCGCGCGGTCCTGATGTAGTCCTCCCGGAGTACGTCGAGCACCGAGCTGCGCACGTAGCGGGTGAGCACCGCGCCCTGCACCAGGGCCAGGGAGACGGCGGGCAGGATCAGCTGCTGGAGGAACATGCCCATGTCGACCGCGGGCGGCGTCCAGCCGTTGGCGGGCAGCCAGCCGAGCTGCACGGAGAAGATGGTGATCAGCAGGATTCCGGCGAGGAACGCGGGGATGGCGACCCCCACCTGGCTGATCCCGGAGAGTACGACGCCCCAGGCCGAGCGCTGCTTGATCGCCATCAACACGCCGAGCGGGAGCGCGAAGACCAGGGCGATCGCCATCGCCGTGACCACGAGGATCAGCGTCACCTGGAGCCGGTCGACCAGCTGGGGCCCGATCGCGGTCCCCGAGATGTAGGAGTCTCCCAGGTTGAAGGTGAGCAGGCCCTGGATCCAGTCCAGGTATTGGCGCCACAGCGGCTGGTCGAGGCCGAAGTCCGCGCGCAGCTGCGCCACCGCCTCGTCGGAGGCGTTGACGCCGAGCGCGACCCGGGCCGGGTCTCCGGGCAGGATCGCCATGAACGCGAACACGATGATCGAGCTCACAGCGATGCTGGCCAGGAAGATCGCGAACCGCCGAGTTTCACGGATCACCATGAGTCATACTCCTGTCTCTTGCGTGGCCACCGGTCAGGACCGGCCCAGCGTGCTCAGGTCGAGCGATTCGGTGATCCGGTTCTCCGGCAGGCCGGTGATGTCGGCGTCCATGACGACCAGGGCCGGGTAGAGGAACAGGAAGTCCGCCGCGGCGTCTTCCGACAGCAGGCGGGCCGCCGCCTTCATGTTCGCCACCTGCTCCTGCACCGTCCCGGTGTCGGCGGCGGCGAGCAGCTCCTGCAGCTCGGGGGTGCCGTATCCGGTGTAGTAGTCGGGGTCCCCGAAGACGGTCCCGAGGTCGCGCGGCTCGGTGTGGCCGATGATCGACATGTCGAAGTCGTGGTTGGTGAAGACCTCGGTGAGCCAGGCCGCCGGGAACTCGAGCTGCTCGAGCTTCACCGAGAAGCCGACCTGCTCGAGCATGCTCTGCACCACGGTGCCGCAGGAGACCGCGTAGGGCAGGGTCGGCAGCCGCAGGCGCAGGGTGGTGTCGCCGACCCCGGTCTCCTCGACCAGTTCCTTCGCGCGCTCGGGGTCGTACGGGTAGAGGTCGGTCAGGTCCTCGTACCACGGGTCGGTCGGGGGCACCATGCTGCCGATCAGCGTGCCGCGCCCGGCCCAGCAGGTGTCCAGGACCGCCTGGTGGTCGAGCGCATAGCGCACCGCCTGGCGGTTCTTGAGCTCCGACATGGGTCCGTCGGCGTTGTTGAAGGAGAGGACGACCTCCTGGTTGGTGGTGCCCTCGACGACCTTGAACTCGTCGTCCCGCTCGAACTGGACCAGCGACTCCGGCGACTGGACCGCGTAGTTGACGTTGATCGTGCCGCTCAGCAGCGCGTTGTTCAGCGCGGTGCTGTCCTTGAAGTACTTGAGCCTCACCTGCGCGAAGAACGGCTCCTCGCCCCAGTAGTCGTCGTTGCGCACCAGGACGATGGAGTCGCCCCGGGTCCAGTTCTGGAGCTTGAAGGGTCCGGTGCCGATCGGCTCGCTGGCGAGGTTGTCCACGCCGGTGCGGCTGAACATCGCGCCGACCCGGGTGGTCATCCGGTAGAGCCACTGGTTGCTCGGCTGCTTGAGCTTGACCTCGAGCTCGGTGGGCGAGACGACCCTCACCGAGTCGACGACGTCCATCGCCGACTTCAGGGAGATGGTCCAGTCCGAGGTCACCCGGTCGATGGAGAACTTGGCGTCCTCGGCGGTGAACCGGGCGCCGTTGGTGAAGACGGCGTCGTCGACGAGCTGGAAGGTGTAGGTCTTGCGGTCCTTCGAGATCTCCCAGGAGGTCGCGAGGGAGGGCACCAGCTCTCCGGACTGGTCGACCTTCACCAGCGTCTCGTAGACGTTGTAGAGCAGCACCTCGGGGATGGCGACGCCGTCGGTGCGCGTGAAGTCGAGGCTGGCCGGCTCGGCCGCCAGGCCGATGCTGATGTTGTCGACCGCGGTGCTGCCCTTCCCGGAGCCCACGGCGTCCGCTCCGGCCGAGCAGGCGGAGAGCGCCAGCGCGAGGACGGCCACCACCGCGGCCGCCGCTCTCCGCAAGCTGGACCGCGGGGAATGCCCTGCCCGCCGGCTCGCCCCCACCGAGTCGGCTCGTCGGGACGCGGCCCCACCGGATGTTGATACGACGCGATTCACCACAACTCCCTTCACTGGTCTAACCAGTGAACTTCATGGTGGTATCGTGACTTGGGCCACGTTGCTTGTCAAGAGCGGCGGTGGCGAGGTCCTTGGGCGGCGGCGATGCGCCTCCCCGCCCCTAGAATGTCGAACCTGTATCAAATCGGCAGGAGACCCGATGACCTCGCAGGCCCAGTTCGAGCAAGTGAAACCCGTTCGGCTCTATCAGCGGATCGTCGAGCAGGTCGAGGAAGCGGTCGCGCGGGGGGACCTCAAGCCCGGGAGCCGGCTGCCGAGCGAGCGGGAGCTGGTCGTGCAGTTCGGCGCCAGCCGCCCCACGGTCCGGGAGGCTCTGCGAGTCCTGGAGAGCAACGGCATCGTGCGGTCGCGCCCGGGCGACCCGAACGGCCCCGAGATCCTGCCGTTCTCGCCGCACGGTCTCCACAAGCAGATGACGCGGCTGATCCAGGCGGACGGTGCCAGCCTGGCCGAGGTGCTCTCCTTCCGGATGGTCGTGGACGGCGCGGGCTGCCGGCTGGCCGCGCGGCTGCGGACCGAGCAGGACCTCGTCGAGCTCGAGCGCACCGTCACCGACCTCGAGGCCTCGCTCACGCTGGGCTACCAGGCCTTCAGCCGCGCGGACCTCGCCTTCCACCAGGCGATCGCGGCGGCCAGCCGCAACTCGATCCTCGGCGTGTGCAACAACGTCGTGCGCGACGTCGTCCTGTCGCTGATCTCGACCAACGTGGCCAACGCGGTCGACACTCCGGAGCTGATGGCGGCCACGATCTCCTATCACCGCGAGGTGCTCGTCGCCGTCCGCGACAAGGACGGCGAGGCGGCGGCCCGGAGCTCGAGCCGGAGCATCTACGACTTCTACAACGGCTACCTGTCCCCCGACGAGCGGGACTTCCTGCGCGCGATGCTGCACCCGGACGACCAGGCCAGGGCCTGAGCCGGCACCGGTTTCACTCGGTCGCCAGGCTCTGCGGGCGCGGATAGAGCGGACGGAGCATCACCGGCGCGGCGAAGGCGCGCCAGGGATCCTGCGCCAGCCGGTCGGCGACCGCGAACACCGCGGTCGGCAGGTGCACCAGGCCGCTGTGGCTGCCGATCACCTCGATGTTCTCGGCGTTCGGCGACGTGCCGTCCAGACAGGTCTCCCAGGCCACGACGCCGTCGGTGCGGGTGTAGATCGCGGTCGCCGGGACCGGCAGCGGCCCAGACGGCAGGTCCCACACCGAGAACCGGGCCGGCTCGACGTGGAGGTGCGCCAGCGCCTCGAAGAGCGCGGCCACGTTGCTCTGCGAGGCGTCCTCGATCCGGAACGGCGACCCCAGGGTGATCACCTGGCGCACGACCGCGCTGTGGGCCCGCGCGAGCTCTCGGGCGTAGAGGCCGCCGAGGCTCACCCCGATCAGGCTCACCGGCTCCCCGTGCGCGGCCGCGATCTCCTCCAGCCGGCGCTCGATCCCGTCCATGACGTGCGGGGTCGGTCCGAGGTTGACGCCCAGGCCCCACCCGTACGACGCGTGGCCCTGCTCGCTCAGGTAGTGGCGCAGGGTCACGGTCGCCTCGTCGTCGGTCAGGAAGCCGGGGAGGACCAGCACCGGCCGGCCGACCCCGCGCGGCGCGAGCCGCAGCATCGGGCGGGCCGCGGCGAACTCCCAGAGCTCCCACAGCGCGCGGGGCTGCTCGAGCGCGAACCAGATGGGCGAGCGGACGCCCGTCGGGCGGGCCGCTCCGGCCTCGGACACGCGGCCTAGTCGTCGGCCGTGCCGGTCAGGAGCGTGCGGGTGAGCGTGGCCTGCGCCTTGAGCACGGACTCCAGGTAGGCGAAGTGGGCCTCGGTCAGCACGGTGGGACTGGGCTGCGGCACCGGCAGCAGGGCGGCCTGGGCCTCGGAGAGCCCCGCCGTGGCCTGCTCGGTCAGGTTCTCCCAGTAGCGGGCGGACTCGAGTGCCACCTCGCGGTGCTGGGCCAGGGCGTCGAGCTGCTGCTTCTCCGCCGCCTCGAGGGCGGCGAGCTGCTCGGATCGCGGGTCGACGTTCTCGGCCATGGCTGCTTCTCCTTCTCAAGGGCACGAATCTCCGAGGAGTCTAACCCGATGGGACTGCTACGC
>JBDHZS010000178.1:0-7393 GCA_039812025.1 Nocardioides sp.
GGCGAGATCGTGAAGCAGGAGCGCGACTGATCCCACCGCCCGCATCGGCACACCCCCCATGGTGCCGAACGCGCGGAAAGGTCCCGTCTCAGCTTGAGGCGGGACCTTTCTGCGCGTTCGGCGGGGAGGGGAGGGCCAGCTAGGGTGGCCGCGTGCCGTCGCTCAACGAACTGGTGGACGCGCACACAGAGCTGACCGGCGGCGACGTCGCCTGGCTGCAGCTGCTGATGGCCGACTGGCAGATCATCGCCGACCTGTCCTTCGCCGACCTGGTGCTCTGGCTCCCGGATCGCCAGGGGGCGGGCTTCTGGGCCGCCGGGCAGATGCGCCCGACGACCGGTCCGACGGCGTTCGTCGACGACGTGATCGGCACCTTCGTCCCGGTCGGCCGGCGCCCGATCATCGACCTGGCGCTCGCCGAGCGGCGGCTGGTCCGCGAGGGCGACCCGGAGTGGCGCGACGACGTCCCGGTGCGCGTCGAGGCGATCCCGGTACGACGCGGCGAGCGCGTCGTCGCCGTCATCACGCGCAACACCAACCTGACCGGCATCCGGACCGCCAGCCGCCTCGAGCTCGCCTACCTGCAGACCGCCTCGGACCTGATGCAGATGATCACCACCGGCCACTTCCCGATCCTGGCCGAGCGCGGCGACCACGCGGACTCACCGCGCGTCGGCGACGGCTTCCTGCGCCTGGACGCGGCGGGGCGGGTCGCCTACGCGAGCCCCAACGCGCTGAGCGTCTATCGCCGGCTCGGCAGCACCGGCGACCTCGAGGGCGCCGTACTCGCCGACCTCACACGGTCCCTGGTGCCGCCGCGCCGCCGCGCCGACGAGGAGACGCTCAGCGCCGTCTTCGCCGGCCGGGCCAGCAGGGACACCGAGATCGCGACCGATCAGGTCGCGCTGGTCGCCCGGTCGATCCCGCTGTGGCCGGCGGGGGAGCGGATCGGCGCGCTGGTGCTGGTGCGCGACGTGACCGACCTGCGTCGGCGCGACCGGGAGCTGGTCACCAAGGACACGACGATCCGCGAGATCCACCACCGGGTGAAGAACAACCTGCAGACCGTGGCGGCGCTGCTCCGGCTCCAGGCGCGGCGCATCGCCGACCCGACCTCGCGCGACGCGCTGGAGGAGGCGGTCCGCCGGGTCGGCTCGATCGCGATCGTCCACGAGACGCTGAGTCGCGCCAACCTCGACCACACCAGCGGGGACCTCGTCGACTTCGACGAGGTCGCCGACCGGCTGAGCCACATGGTGCTCGAGGTGAGCGCCCAGCCGGACCGGCTCCGGATCGCCCGCGAGGGGTCCTTCGGCGAGCTGACCTCCGAGGTGGCGACCCCGCTGGCCATGGTGCTCACCGAGCTGCTGCAGAACGCCGTCCAGCACGGCTACGAGCAGGTGCCGGCGGGTGCGGCGGGCACGATCACGACGCGGGTACGACGCAGGCCCGGGCGGCTGAGCGTCGTCCTGACCGACGACGGCGCCGGTCTGCCCGCCGACTTCGACCTGGATCGCAGCAACCTCGGGTTGTCCATAGTGCGGACACTCGTGGAGTCCGAGCTCGGCGGACGCCTCGCCATCGGCCCACGGTCAGGGGCCGACGGCACGCGCGTCGACGTCGTACTCCCGGTCGGCTGATGCCTCAGACGCGGGCGCGCACGCGGCTCCGCGCGTTGCGACGCTTGAGGGCGCGGCGCTCGTCCTCGCTGAGGCCGCCCCACACCCCGTGATCCTGCCCGGCCTCGAGCGCCCACTGAAGGCACTGCTCGGTGACATCGCAGCGGCGGCACACCTGCTTGGCCTCCTCGATCTGGAGGATGGCAGGACCGGTGTTGCCGATCGGGAAGAAGAGCTCCGGATCCTCGTCGAGGCACGCGGAGCGCGAGCGCCAATCCATGGCTGGGGGGACCTCTGCTTTCGGGTGACTAGCAAGACGCTCGCACGACGTTGTGACGCCATTCACGAGCGCGGCCTCTAGCGTCGCAAGAGATCAGGGCTACCGCAACCCCTAGCCCAGGTCTCCTACGTCACAACCGAGGACCGGTGCGCGGCCGCGGGTCGCGGCGCGCGTACTACTAGGCTAGCCGGGTGGCCCAAGAAGTAGAACCGTTTTCGGCACCTTTGCCGCTCAAAGCGGCAGCCTTGTTGACGATGGTAGAGGGTCTGGTGTTCGTCGTACTCGCCGGGGCCGAGGTCGCGCACCTCGCCGCCCAGCGGCTGGCGATGGGCCTGACCTCCACGGCGTTCTTCGCGCTGCTGGCCGGCGCGCTGATGGCCTGCGCGTGGGGGCTCGCGCGGTGTCGTTCCTGGTCACGCTCGCCCGTGATCGCCATCCAGGTCATCCTGCTCGGCACCGCCTGGAGCTTCCGGGGCGGCGAAACGAACTGGGTGTGGCTCAGTACGACGGCGGTCGCGCTCGCCGTCATCGCGCTGATCCTGGTGCGGCCCAGCCGGGACGCGCTCGCCGCCGCGGTCTGATCGGCGGGCGGCGCCTAGAGCTCCGGCTCGACCTCGATCGCCTCGCGGAGCTGGGCGATCGTCCGCGCCAGCAGCCGCGACACGTGCATCTGCGAGATCCCGATTTCGGCCGCTATTTGAGACTGGGTGAGGTTCCGGAAGAAACGCAGGGTCAGGATCTGCCGCTCGCGCTCGGGGAGCAGCCCGATCAGCGGGCGCAGCGACTCCCGCATCTCCACGCGATCGAGGTGGTCGTCCTCGGCGCCGAGCGTCTCGGCCATCGCGCCGTCGCCCGCCTCGCCGCCCGGGGCGTCGAGCGACAAGGTGGCGTACGCGTTGCCCGACTCCAGGCCCTCCAGGATCTCCTCCACGGTGCAGCCGATCGCCTCGGCGAGTTCGCGGGGCCGGGGCGATCGGCCCAGCGTCTGGGTCAGCTCGGCGGTGGTCGCGGAGATCTGCAGCCGCAGCTCCTGGAGCCGCCGGGGGACCCGGATCGCCCAGCCGCGGTCGCGGAAGTGGCGCTTGATCTCGCCGATGATCGTCGGCGTGGCGTAGGTCGAGAACTCGACGCCGCGCGTCACGTCGAAGCGGTCGATCGCCTTCAGCAACCCGATCGTCCCCACCTGGACCAGATCCTCGTGCGGCTCGCCACGGTTGCCGAACCGGCGCGCGCAGTGCTCGACCAGCGGCAGGTGGAGCACCGCCAGGGCGTCGCGGGCCTCCGCGACCTCGCTCGCCGATCCGCCCGGGTCGGCGAGGCGGGCGAAGAGGATGCGGCTGCGCTTCCGCAGCCGCCGGGCGGGGACGTCGTCCTCGCCGTGGGTCGCGGACTCGCCGTACTCGACCATGAGTGCGCCGCTCAGGTCTCCAGCGTGGAGGTCGCGTGGAGCAGCAACCGGAGCCGGTCCCGGGTCGCCTCCGCGTCCGCGTCGGCCAGCGCCGCCAGCACCTGCCAGCCGAAGCTGTCGCGGTCGACCTCGACCGTGCCCGCGGTCGGCACCTCCACCACCAGGTCGACCCGGGCGGCGGCCAGGGTGAACGTGCAGGTCAGCTGCGCGCTGGGCGCGGCGTGACGCACCGCGATCGCCCCCGCCTCGGCGGCGGCGATCCGCAGGTCGTCGACCTCGTCGATCGAGAAGTCCGCGCGGGCGGCCAGCGCCGCCGTGGTGGCGCGCAACACGTGGGTGAAGGCGCCGTCCGCGGGCAGGCTGAGGACCACCTCAGCGGTGTCTGGCACGGCGGGCTCAGTGGGCTTGAGGGGCTCGGGCGGGGCCGTCGCTCAGGCCTGCTTGGTCTCCCAGAAGATCTCCGCGATCTGGTCGATCTTCGCGAGCAGCTCGTCGGCGGCGTCGGCGTCCATCGTGCCCTTGGTGCCGCCCGCGCCGGCCAGCTTGGTGGCCTCGTTGATCAGCGTGTGCAGCTGCGGGTACTTCTCGAAGTGCGGCGCCTTGAAGTAGTCGGTCCACAGCACCCACAGGTGCTCCTTGACCAGCTGGGAGCGCTGTTCCTTGATCAGCACCGCCCGGGTGCGGAAGTCCGGATCGTCGCTGTCGTTGGCCTTGGCGATGACGGCCTTGACGGACTCCGCCTCGATCCGGGCCTGGGCGGGGTCGTAGACGCCGCAGGGCAGGTCGCAGTGGGCAGAGACCTCGAGGGTCGGAGCGAAGAACTTGCGGAACATCACGTGCCTCTCGTCAACTCGCGGATCAGGGGGTGTTACGTCCTGCGAGACTACTCCGCGTGGACCAAACCCCGCACCGCAGGCCCGGCCCCCGTGGTCGCGGTGGACCCCGGTGGGGTCTGGCCCGGGTCCGCGGGCGGTCGATGCTGCCCACGCTGGCGCCGGGGCAGCGGCTGCTGCTGTCCTACCGACGCCCGACGCGGGCGGGGGACGTGGTCGTGGCGGAGTTCCCCGACGGCACGGTCGCGGTCAAGCGGGCCGCCGAGCCGCGTCGTACGACGTCGGGGGAGGCCGGCTGGTGGCTGCTCTCGGACAACCCGGCCGAGGGCGTCGACTCGCGGCACCGGGGTGTCGTGGGTGCCTCCGCGATCCGGGCCGTCGCGGTCGCTAGGGTGGGCTCTTGTCATGGCTGCCCTGTCCTCCTCCGGATCCCACCACCCCCGCGAGGGTGACCCCGTCTTCGACCTGCACGTCGGGGGGAAGATGGAGACCGTCTCCACCGTCGGCCTGTCGGGCCAGGACGAGCTCTCGCTCGCCTACACCCCCGGCGTCGCCCGGGTCTGCGAGGCGATCGCCGAGGACCCCGCCCTGACCAGGCACTACACCTGGGTGCCCAACACGGTCGCGGTCGTCACCGACGGTACGGCGGTGCTCGGCCTCGGCGACATCGGTCCCGCCGCCGCGATGCCGGTGATGGAGGGCAAGGCGGTGCTCTTCAAGGGCTTCGGCGGCGTCGACGCCGTCCCGATCTGCCTGGCGACCACCGACACCGACGAGATCATCGAGACGGTCGTGCGGCTCGCGCCGAGCTTCGGCGGCATCAACCTCGAGGACATCTCCGCGCCGCGCTGCTTCGAGATCGAGGCCCGGCTCAAGGAGCGGCTCGACATCCCGGTCTTCCACGACGACCAGCACGGCACGGCGGTCGTGGTGCTCGCCGCGCTGACCAACGCGCTGCGGCTGACCGGGCGCTCGCCTTCGACGACGCGGGTCGTCGTGCAGGGCGCCGGCGCCGCCGGGGTCGCGGTGACCCGGATCCTGCTCGGCGCGGGGATCCGCGACATCGCGGTGCTCGACCGGCAGGGCGTCCTGAACTCGGCGCGCCACGACCTCACCGAGGTCAAGCGGTCGCTCGCCGTGGACACGGCCGATGTCTTCGGCAGGCAGGGCTCCCTGGCCGAGGCGATGGCGGGTGCGGACGTCTACATCGGCGTCTCCGGCGGCACGGTGCCGGAGGAGATCGTCGCCTCGATGGCGCCGGAGGCGATCGTCTTCGGGCTCGCCAACCCCACGCCCGAGGTGCACCCGGACATCGCTCACAAGTACGCCCGGGTCGTCGCCACCGGCCGCTCCGATTTCCCGAACCAGATCAACAACGTGCTCGCTTTCCCCGGCATCTTCCGGGGCGCCTTCGACGCGCACGCCTCGGCGATCACCGAGGCGATGAAGCTCGCCGCCGCGCGTGCCCTCGCCGACCTCGTCGGCGACGACGTGCGCGAGGACTACATCGTGCCCTCGCCCTTCGACCCCCGAGTCGGGCCCGCCGTCGCCGCAGCCGTCGCCGAGTCGGCTTGAAAGTGCACCCAAACACGCCGAGTCGGCTCAAAGATGCACGAAAATCCCGCCGAGTCGGCGCAAAGATGCACCCGGATGACGCCGAGTCGGCGCTAACGTGCACGAGAATCACGCCGAGTCGGCGCTAACGTGCACGCCCGCGGCTCCACCAAGCTAGCCAGCTGGAGTCGCACTCTGCACGGCGTACACACCTCGAAGAGTGCCGCCGGGCCTGCATAACGTGATGAAGCGGAGGCGGGTGGGGCGAGCACGAGCGTGCCTGGGCGGCTAGCCTCGGTCCCGTGCTCGCTGTGTACGCCGATTCCCTGTCCCCCGACTCGCCGCTGGATGGCCTGGTGGTCGGGGAGCGCCCCGACCCGACGGTGCCGGAGGGTTGGACGACCGTCGAGGTCAAGGCGGCCTCGCTCAACCACCACGACCTCTGGTCGCTGCGCGGCGTCGGCCTGCGTGCCGACGCGGTGCCGATGATCCTGGGCTGCGACGCGGCCGGCTACGACGAGGACGGCAACGAGGTCGTCGTCCACGCGGTGATCTCCGACCCGGCCTGGTCCGGGGACGAGACCCTCGACCCGCGGCGATCGCTGCTCTCCGAGCGCTACCAGGGCACCTTCGCCGAGCGGGTCGCGGTGCCGCGGGCGAACGTCGTACCGAAGCCCTCGTCGCTGTCCTTCGCCGAGGCGGCGTGCCTGCCGACGGCCTGGCTGACGGCGTACCGCATGCTCTTCGGCCGGGGCGGTCTCAAGCCGGGCGACACGGTGCTCGTCCAGGGCGCCGGCGGCGGGGTCGCGACCGCGCTGATCACGCTCGCGCGCGCCGGAGGGCTGCGGGTGCTGGCGACCTCGCGCGACGAATCGCGCCGGGAGCGCGCGCTGGAGATCGGGGCACACGAGGTCTTCGAGTCCGGCGCCCGACTGCCGGTCCGGGTCGACGCGGTGATGGAGACGGTCGGCCGAGCGACCTGGTCGCACTCGATCCGCTCGCTGCGGCCGGGCGGCAAGCTGGTGATCTCCGGTACGACGTCCGGCCCGCAGCTCGACGACGCCGAGCTGACCCGGATCTTCTTCCTCCAACTGCAGGTGATCGGCTCGACGATGGGCACGCGCGCCGAGCTCGCCGCGCTCGTGAACCTGCTCGACGCCACCGGCGCGCGGCCGCTGATCGACCGAGAACTGCCGATGAACGAAGCGCGCGCAGGCTTCGAGGCGATGGCCGCCGGCGAGCAGTTCGGCAAGATCGTGTTCACGCGATGAACCGCTGCCACGTCATCACCGGCGCCGGTTCGGGGATCGGCCGCGTGATCGCCGAGCGGCTGCACGCGCGCGGCGACCGGCTCGTGCTGCTCGCGCGGAGCGCCGAGCGCGCTGACGAGCTGCGGGACGACTTCCCCGGCGCGGACTTCCTGGTCGCCGATCTTGACGCGCCCGGCACGCTGCACGGGATCGGTCGTCAGGTGTCCGGGCCGGTCGGCTCTCTGGTTCACGCCGCCGGAGCGGTGTCGCTGGGGCCGGTGGCGACGCTGCGCCTGGACGACTGGCAGCAGCAGCTCGCCGTCAACCTGACTTCGCCCGCCGTGCTCACCCGCGAGTTGCTCCCCGCCCTCCGGGAGGCGCGCGGCACCGTGGTCTTCCTCAACTCCGGTGCCGGCCTGACCGCGAACGCCGACTGGTCGGGGTACGCC
>JBDHZS010000179.1:0-7376 GCA_039812025.1 Nocardioides sp.
CTCGGCGATGATCTTCTGCTTGGTCTCCGGGTCTGTTCCAACCGCCATGGAGGGTTCCTTCCTGCTCGTTGCGCGGCGCGCCCGGGCCTGTCCACCGGGGCACTCGAATCCGCGGCCGTTCTACGGCGTCGTGATGAGTTGCTGTGTCGTACGGCGTGGTGCGGGGCTTCGCGCCCTTCGGGCTGCTGCCCGTCGTACCCACCGAGACGACCAGGCAAGGCTAACAGCGGCCTGGCTAACCCGCCCAATCCCGCGCCGAGTCGGCTCGAAGGTGCACGCCAAACACGCCGAGTCGGCTCGAACGTGCACGGAAATGACGCCGAGTCGGCGCATCCGTGCAGTGCGGATGCGCCGACTCGGCCGATCTGTGCGCGCCTACGCCTGGACGGACTCCAGGATGGAGATGACGTCCTCGGGCGAGGCGGCGGCCCGCAGCCGCGCGACCTGCTCGCTGTCGGTGAAGACGGTCGCGAGCTTGGAGAGCAGCGTGAGGTGGTCGTTGCCGGCGCCGGCGATGCCGATCACGAACTCGGCCTGCTTGCCGTTCCAGTCGATCCCCTCCGGGTAGTGCACGTAGGAGAGCGCCGTACGACGGATCGCCGACTTCGCCTCGTTGGTGCCGTGGGGGATCGCCAGCAGGTTGCCCATGTACGTCGAGACGGACTGCTCGCGCTCGTGCATCGCCTCGACGTACGACGCGTCGACGGCCCCCGCGACGACCAGCAACTCGCCCGCCTCACTGATCGCGGCGTCCCGGCTCGACGCCGACCCGCCCAGGACGATGGACTCCGGTGCGAGCACACCGGACTCGGCGTCCGCGGCGGCGGGCTCATGGTGCGCCTCATACTCGGGCGCAGGGTCGGATTCGGCGGCCGCCTCGGGCCCGGACTCGGCCTGCTGCAGCAGCTCGACGATCTCGTCGTACCGAGGACTCCCCATGAAGTTGTCGACCGAGACGTGGATCGCGCTGGGCGCGCCCTGCCGGGCGCGGTCGGTCAGGTCCTGGTGGGAGACGACGAGATCGACGTCGTCGGTGAGGTTGGCGATCGCCTTGTTGACGACGCTCACGTCGGCGAAACCGGCGGACTGGATCTTCTTGCGCAGCACCGACGCGCCCATCGCCGACGAGCCCATCCCGGCGTCGCAGGCGAAGACGATGTGCTTGATGTCCTGGGCCAGCGCGGTGCCGCCGGAGCCGACGAGCGCACCCGATGCCACGGACTTCTTGCCCTTCATCGCCTCCATGCTCGCCGTGGCGGCGGTGAGGTCGCCGTCGTCCTCACCTCGCTCGAGGCGGAGCAGGAGCGACGCGATCACCAGCGTGACCAGCGCTGAGGAGAGCACGGCCAGCGTGACGCCGAGGTAGCTGCCGGCCGCGGTCTGGATGTAGACGGCGATGATCGAGCCGGGCGCGGCCGGGGCGCGGAGCCCGACGTCGAAGAGCACGTTGACGAAGACGCCGGTCATGCCGCCGAGGATCACGGCCAGGATCAGGCGCGGCTTCATCAGCACGTAGGGGAAGTAGATCTCGTGGATGCCGCCGAAGAAGTGGATGATCGCTGCGCCCGGCGCGGAGCCCTTGGCCATGCCCTTGCCGAAGAACATGAACGCCAGCAGCAGCCCCAGCCCGGGTCCGGGGTTGGCCTCTAGCAGGAACAGCACCGACTTGCCGGACTCGAGCACCTGGTCGGTGCCCAGCGGTGTCAGCACGCCGTGGTTGATCGCGTTGTTGAGGAAGAGGACCTTCGCGGGTTCGATGATCAGCGAGGTCAGCGGGAGCAGGCCGTTGTTGATCAGGTAGTCGACGCCGGCGCCGAGCCAATCGCTGAGGGTCGTGACGACCGGGCTCAGGGCGAAGAAGCCCAGCACCGCCAGGATCCCGCCCCAGATGCCGGCGGAGAAGTTGTTGACCAGCATCTCGAAGCCCGGCCGGATGCTGTCCTCCCACAGCTCGTCGAGCTTCTTCATCGTCCAGCCGCCGAGGGGACCCATGATCATGGCGCCCATGAACATCGGGATCTCGGTGCCGGCGATCACGCCCATGGTCGCGATCGCGCCGACGACGCCGCCGCGGACGTCGTGGACCGCCTTGCCGCCGGTGTAGCCGATCAGCAGGGGCAGCAGGTAGGTGATCATCGGGTCGACGATGCCGCCGCCGCCGTACTCGCCCCAGCCGCCGATCCGGGCGACCCAGCTGCCCGGGTCGTCCCAGGCGTCGGTGACGCCGGTGATCCAGCCGACTTCGATGAAGAGCGCGGTGATCAATCCCCACGCGATGAAGGCGGCGATGTTCGGCATCACCATGTTCGACAGGAACGTGCCGAACTTCTGTACGTGGACTCGGGCGCCCGCCCGCGGGGCGGCCTCGGTGGTGGTGGTCATGGGTCCTCCAGCGGTGCTCGCGTGCGGTCCGACATGTGCCGGCCCGACGAGTGGTTCAGGTCACCTTCCCACACAAACGGGCACAGAACCAAGGCATTTCCAAGGATTTCTGCCCGGAAGTGTTGGAACAGTCCCGAGCGACCCGCTAGCGTGGCTGCCCTCAGCACCGCAGCCCAGGAGGATCCCCACATGTTGGCCCTACGCTTCTACGCCCCCGAGGACGTCCGGCTCGAGGACATCCCCGAGCCCGAGTGCGGGACCCACGACGTCAAGATCAAGGTGCGCAACTGCTCCACCTGCGGCACCGACGTCAAGATCTTCCACAACGGCCACGTCAACATCACGGGTACGACGACGATGGGGCACGAGGTCGCCGGCGAGGTCGTCGAGGTCGGCCCCGAAGCGCTCGGCGGCTTCCGGGTCGGCGACCGGGTGCAGTGCATCGCCGCCGTACCGTGCGGTGAGTGCCACGAGTGCCGCAAGGGCTGGATGGAGGTCTGCCAGAACCAGACCTCGGTCGGCTACCAGTACGACGGCGGCTTCGCCGAATACATGGTCGTCCCCGAGCAGGTGCTCAAGGTCGACGGGCTGAACCGGATCCCCGACAACGTGGGGTACGACGAGGCGTCGGCCGCCGAGCCGTTCGCGTGCGCGATCAACGCCCAGGAGCAGCTGGGGATCGAGGAAGGCGACTTCACGGTCGTCTTCGGCGCCGGGCCGATCGGCTGCATGCACATCCGCATCGCCCGCGGGGTCCACAAGGTCGGCACCGTCGTGCTGGTCGACATCAACGATGAGCGGCTACGGATGTCGGCGGACGCCGTACAGCCCGATCACGTCATCAACTCCGCCGAGGTCGACGTCGTCGAGAAGGTCATGGAGCTCACCGGGGGCCGGGGCGCCGACGTGATCATCACCGCGACGCCCGCCAACGTGACCCAGGAGCAGGCGATCGCGATGGCCGCGCGCCAGGGGCGGATCTCGTTCTTCGGCGGGCTGCCCAAGCACGACCCCTACATCCGGTGCGACTCCAACCTGGTGCACTACCGCCAGCTGCACCTGCACGGCGCCAACGGCTCCTCCCCCGACCACAACAAGCGCGCGCTGGAGTACATCTCGACCGGCCAGGTGCCCGTGAAGGACCTGATCACCGAGCACGTGAGCCTCGACCGCGTCCTCGGCGCCTTCGACATCGTCCGGACCGGGCGCGCGATCAAGGTGACCGTCGAGCCCTGAGCCCTACGGGGTCGCTGGACTACGCGCGCCGGGGGACGCGGATCACGTCGCCGACGCGGATCTTGTCCGGGTCGGTGATCGTGAGCGGGTTGGCCGCGACGAGCCGGGTGTGGTGCTTGCCGTCGCCGTAGTAGCGCTCGGCGATGCCCCACAACGTCTCGCCGCGGCGTACGACGTGCTCGAGGTAGCTGGTGTAGCGGCGCACGATCTTGCTGCCGAGGATCACGGGGACGACGACCTTGTCCAGCTCCGAGCCGTCCTTCGCCGAGACGTGGAAGACCTCGACGAAGAGCCGCTCGCTCTTGAACGCCGCGCCGGAGACGTTCGCCTCAACCTGGAACTGGCCGTGCCCGCCCGTCCCGTCGCCGGCCATGAAGTGCCCGGTCACCTCGTCGTGGCCCTCGCCGATCCGGTAGCTGAACCCGGCCTCGAAGGCGCCGCCCGCGACGCCGGCGATCGCGATCCGGTCGCCGACGAGGTCATAGGGTCGGGGCTGCTGTACGTCGATGCTCATTCCGGGCACCTTTCTCCAGTGGTGTGGCCCATCAGGAGACGCGAGGGACGACGCTGATACACGCCGGCTCGGGTCAGGAGAGGACGGCGCGGACGGCGTCGCGGGCGGCCATGGGGTCGGAGGCTTCCAGGGCCGCGGCGGCGGCGGCGCGGCACTGCTCCAGCGTGACCTGCGAGAACTGCGCGCCGACGGACCGGACCGCGGCCGAGGCCATCGACAGCGACGTGATGCCCATGCCGACCAGCGCGCACGCGAGCGCGGGGTCGGCCGCGGCCTCGCCGCACACCCCGACCGGCTTGCCGGCGCGCTGCCCGGCCTCGGCGGTCATCGCGATCAGCTGCAGCACCGCCGGCTGCCAGGGGTCGGTCAGGTGCGCGAGGTCGCTGGCCATCCGGTCGGCGGCCATCGCGTACTGCGTCAGGTCGTTGGTGCCGATCGACATGAAGTCGACCTCGGCCAGCATCTGGTCTGCGAGCAGGGCGGCGCTCGGCACCTCGACCATCACGCCGGCCTTGAGCCCGCGCGAGCGGACCTCGCCGGCGAAGTCGCGGGCCTCGGCGATCGTGGCCACCATCGGCGCCATGATCCAGGTCTCGGTGCCGGTCTGCTCGGAGGCGATCCTGATGCCGTCGAGCTGCCGCGCCAGCAGGCCCGGGTTGTTGAAGGAGAGACGCAGCCCGCGGACGCCGAGCGCCGGGTTCTCCTCGCCCTCGAGCGTCGCGAAGGCGACCGGCTTGTCCGATCCGGCGTCCAGAGTGCGGACAACGACGTACTGTCCGTCGCCGAATGCCTCCAGGACCTCGGCGTAGATCTCGCCCTGCTCCTCGGCCGACGGCTCGTCCTTGCGGTCCAGGAAGCACAGCTCGGTGCGGAAGAGGCCGACGCCCTCGACGGGGCCGGTCGCGGCCTTGCGGGCGGATTCGCCGTCGGCGACGTTGGCCAGCAGCTTCACGGCGACCCCGTCGGCGGTCTGCGCGGGGCCGGTCCAGCTCTGGACCAGCTCGCGCTGCCGCTTGTCGGCGGCGACCCGCGCGTCGGCGTCGGCCGCGTCCGGCTCGACCTCGAGGGTGCCGGCGGTGCCGTCGACCAGCACGCGGGTGCCGGCGGGCACCTGGAGGACCCCGGTGGCGCCGACCACGCACGGGATGCCCAGCTGCCGGGCGATGATGGCGGTGTGGCTGGTCGGCCCGCCGCGTTCGGTGACCAGCGCGACCACCAGCGCGGGGTCGAGCCCGGCGGTGTCGGCGGGCGCCAGATCGTCCGCGACCAGCACCGATGGCGTCTGCGGCGCGGGCACGCCCGGCTCCGGCTCCCCGATCAGGCAGGCGGTGACCCGGCGCTCGATGTCGCGCAGGTCGGCGGCGCGCTCGGCCATCAGCCCGCCCATCGAGGTGAAGATGTCGGCGAACTGGTCGACCGCGCCCTTGACCGCGCCGAGCACGTCTGCGCCGGTGTCGATGCCCTTCTTGACCGCCCCCCGCAGCCCCTTGTCCCGCGCCAGGCCCGCGCTCGCGGTGAGCACCTCGGTCGCGGCGCCGGAGGCCGCCGCCGCCTTGCGCTCGAACGACGCGGCGACGGCGTCGGCGGCGGCGTCGAAGGCGGCGAGCGTGGCGGCGGCGTCGGGGAAGCTGCCGTCCCCGAAGCGCGAGATCGCATCGGCTGACACCTCCCCTTGCACGACGAGGACCGGCGCGTGGGCGAGCCCGGGCACGACCGGCGTGCCCTGAACGGTGGACGGAGCGGCGTCGAGAGTGTCAACCATGGGGATGAGTGAATCGCCTCACCCCTTGACGGGTCAACACGTTCAGCGATAAAACAACTCAACCAGATACAAATCAACACCCTGCCGGGGAGGTCGAGCGTGTTCGCGGAGGAGCGTCAACAGGCTCTCGCCGACCTCGTGACCCGCCGTGGCAGAGTCTCGGTGGCCGAGCTGTCCAAGCAGTTCACGGTCACCACCGAGACGGTACGACGCGACCTGCGCGCGCTGGAGGAGCTGGGGCTGGTCCGGCGGGTCCACGGCGGCGCGATCCCGGTCGGCTCGGTGACCCTGACCGAGCCGCGGCTCACCGACCGCGACCTGACCAACGTCGCGCAGAAGCAGGCGATCGGCCGGGCGGCGCTGCGGTTCCTGCCCAGCGCTGGCGCGACGGTGCTCCTCGACGCCGGGAGTACGACGCGGCAGCTGGTCGAGTCCCTGCCGGCGGATCGGCCGCTGACGGTCGTGACCCACGCCGTACCCCTGGCCGCGATCCTCACCGGCCTCCCCCAGGTGCAGCTCCACCTGCTCCCCGGCCGGGTGCGCGCGGAGACCCAGGCGGCCGTCGGCGTCGAGACCGTCGCCGCGCTGGCGAAGCTGCGGGCCGACGTCGCGTTCATGGGCACCAACGCCATGAGCGTCGGGCACGGGCTCTCCACCCCGGACGTCGCCGAGGCCGCCACCAAGGCCGCGATGATCGCCTCCGCGCACCTTGCGGTCGTCCTCTGCGATTCCTCTAAGCTCGGCCTGGAGCGGACCGTCCGCTTCGCCGCGCTGTCCGACGTCGACGTCCTCGTCACCGACGGGCAGATCCCCGACGAGACCCGCGCCGACTTCGAGCGCGCCGGAGTGGAGGTCGTGATCGCGTGATCATCACCCTGACCGCGAACCCGAGCTTCGACCGCACGGTGACCCTGGCCGGCACGCTCGAGCGGGGCGCCGTCCAGCGGGTCACCGAGGTGATCTCCCAGACCGGCGGCAAGGGGGTCAACATCTCCCGCGCCGCGCTTGAGGCCGAGCTGCCGACCCTGGCGATCCTGCCCGCGTCGGCCGACGACCCGTTCGTGGCGGCGCTCGCGCACGCCGGGATCCCCGCGCTGCCGGTCGGCCCGGCGGGCGAGGTGCGCACCAACATCGCGGTGACCGAGCCGGACGGCACGACCACCAAGCTCAACTCCCCCGGCGCCGCCGTCGGCCCGGACCTCCTCGACGCCCTCGGCGCCGCCGTGCTCGGCCAGGTCGCCGACGCCGCGTGGGTGGTGCTCGCCGGGTCGGTCCCGCCCGGGGTCCCCGCCGGCTGGTACGCCGAGCTCGTCGCCGCGCTCCGCTCCGCCGGCGCGCGGGTCGCGGTGGACACCAGCGAGGCGCCGTTGGCGGCCCTGGTCGCCGCGCTCCCCGGCTCCGCGCCGGACCTGATGAAGCCGAACGGCGACGAGCTGGCTTCCTTCACCGGCGCCGATCCGCTGGCGCTGGAGGCCGACCCGC
>JBDHZS010000180.1:0-7330 GCA_039812025.1 Nocardioides sp.
TTCAACCAGATGCGACAGGACCGGGACTTCAAGGGCGACTACTTCAACGAGAAGGGGTCCGGCGCGGTCCGGCTGCAGGCGACCCCCTATCGCGGACCCTGGTCGACGGACCCGATCAACTACCACCTGAAGAAGGTGAAGTGCAAGACCGGCAAGGGCCGCACGGTCATCCGGGCCAACATGCACGCCTGGGACGGCGAGCGGGGCGTGCGGGTGGCGCAGAAGGTGCGCAGCCTCTACGCCGCGGGCTGCGACGTCAAGGTGCAGTACGGCTACGGCGGCGCGCTGGTGCGCGAGGTCTTCGGCAACCCGACGAAGCGCGGCTACGTGCCGGTCCGCTCGAGCGGCATGGACACCAACGGCGACGGTGAGATCGACCTCTACTCGCACCTGAAGTACATGACGATCAAGGGCAACTACGACGGCAAGAACCGGCGCGTGGTCATCACGGGATCCAGCAACTACCAGCGCGACGGCATCACCGGCGACGAGGTGATCATCCGTCTCTACAAGGGCAAGCTCTACAACCAGTACGTCAAGCACTACAACTGGATGTGGAGCAAGCGCACCCGGCCGGTGCCCTACCAGCGGATCGCGGTGACCACCGGCCAGCGGCTCGGACGAGTCGTGGGGACCGAGGTGTTGACCCGCGAGCAGGCCGAGGCCCTGCCCGGCGAGCTGCCGAAGCTCCGGCTCGTGGAGGAGCTCGGGACCAACAGCCCGGAGTGGAACGACGAGTGACCTGAGTCCCCGGACGCAGGTCAGCGCCACACACGACAGCGCCCCGCCGAGATCGGTCTCGGCGGGGCGCTGTCGTGTGGCGCTGTGTGTGGCGCGTCGTTCAGCCGCCGACGGCGACGCTGGCGAGGATCGCCTGGATCTGCTTGTCGGGGTCCGGGCGCTGCTGCCAGCGGTTGACCGAGAAGGTCAGCACCCAGGTCGCGTCCTCGCCGGCGATGACGTAGCGGTGGAAGCGCTGGTTGACGCCGCCCTCGTCGCGGACGGCCGTGGTGTAGAGCGCCTCGACGCCGTCGATCTCGACCGGCTCCTGCTCCTGGATCTTCTTCGCGCCGATCTCGGCCAGCGCGTCCTCCTGCTCCTGGGCGGTGACACCGCCCTCGGCGCCGTCGATCCGCGCGATCGAGAGGCGCTGCGGCACGTCGTCCATCGAGGTGTTGACCACGGACAGCACGACGTCGGGGGTGGCGCGTTCGCCCACGTCCTTCCAGGACTTGGGCACCGTGATCGTCAGCCCGTCGAGCTCGTAGGTCCGGCCCTTCATCGGCGTCACGGCCTCGGTCGGGTCGCTGTCGGCGGACTCGGACGTCGTGGGGGTCGCTGACGCCTCCGCCCCCGGCTCGTCGTCGGCGGTGGTCGATCCGCAGCCGGCCAGGATCAGGGCGGCCACTGCTGACATGACTACTGGAGTTCGCCTCATACCCAGAGCCTAACGGCTCAGCGATAGAACTCCTGGGGGCACGAATCCCCGGCGCAATCGCGGACCGACGCGGACAGCTCTCCGAGTTCGGAGACCAGCTCGGCGTAGCGGGGGTCACGCGCGACGTTGTGCAGCTGCCACGGGTCGGTGCGCAGGTCGTAGACCTCGACCCGCCCCTTGCGGCCCTTCACGTAGGTCAGGTCGCCGGTGGTGACGCCCGCATAGAGCGACTCCCCGCCGCTGCGCGGCGGCCACGCCTCGATCGGAATCACCCGGGTGCCCGCGCGTCGCGGCCGGGAGAGCCAGGGCGTCACGTCCACGCCGTCTTGCAGGCGGGTCGGCGTGGCGCCGGCGAGCGCGGCGAACGTCGGGGCCCAGTCGGCGTTGGTGACCGGGGTCGCGGACGTCTTGCCCTTGGGCAGCCCGGGGCCTCTGACGTACGTAGGGATGCCGATGATGTCGCGGTAGAACCACAGCTTGTTGAGGAGATTGTGCTCGCCGACCGCGTAGCCGTTGTCGCTGGTGAAGACGATGTAGGTCGACTCGAGCTGGCCCGTGCGCCGCAGCGTCCTCACGGTGGCGCGGATCGCCCGGTCGACCGATTGCAGGGCCTCGACGCGGCGCTGGCGCACCAGGCGGAACTGGTTGCGGTGCCGCTTGTTCCACTGCCGGTGGGTCGCCCGGACGACGACCTTGTCGGAGACGTCCTTCTCGAAGACGGAGGGGTTGTCCGGCAGGTCGAGGTCGGAGAACGTGTCGCGGTCCCGGTCGGCCGGCCGGGTGGTCTTGGGGGCGTGCCTGTCGCGCGGGTAGCGTTCGCGCGGATCGTCCGGCTCGGGAGGACCGCCGGTGTGCGGCGCGACGTAGTTGACCCACATGTACCAGGGCTTGTCCTGACGTTCCGGATCCTCCAGGAGGTCGACGGTCAGGTCGCGGTAGCGGTCGGTCGAGTACTGGACCGCGTGCTCGGGGGTGCCGTCCACGCTGATCGTCTGCTCGGCGAAGTTGTAGGTCGAGGGATCCATCGCCGCGCGCCAGGTGCTCCACCCGGGCGGGACGTACTCCCCGGTCCCCTTCTTGCCGTAGCCGTTGAGGTACTTGCCGACGAACATGGTGTCGTAGCCGGCGTCCTGCAGCCAGACCGGCAGCGTGTCGGCATCGTCGAAGGCCTTGAACCCGCCCGCCGGGCCGGAGATCGACAGGGCGCCGTGGTTGGCGGCGTACTGACCGGTGAGCAGCGAGGCGCGCGCGGGCACGCAGAGGGGCGTCGGCGCCGTACCGCGCTCGAGGGTGACTCCTTGGTCCGCGAGGAGCCGCTGGAGGTGCGGCATGTGCTCCATGTCGCCCCACGCGGCGTCGTCAACGGTGATCATGAGCAGGTTGGGCCGGGAGACCGGGGCCTCGAAGCGCGGGGCGGTGAGCGGTTCGCCGTCCAGGACGCTGGATGCGGCCGGGTCGGCGACCGGCTGCGCGGTCGGCGCGACGTCGGGCAGGGGTTCTCTGTCCGGGGATGGCTCCGCGGTGGGCGTGCCGGAGCAGCCTCCGAATGCGAGGCCGGCCGCGCTGGTGAGGGCAGCGAGCGTGACCCAGCGACGACGGGTCGGGGAAGTGGGCATCAAGGGGCTTTCATAGGCGGTCGGCCATGGGTGGTCGGCGCGGCAACTCTAGCAACGGGGTGATCAGGACTTCCTGCGGCGGAACTTGACGTCGCTGACCACCAGCGGGTGGTCGGTGGTCTTGTCGATCAGGCCCTTGTTCACCAGTTTGTGCCCCGTGAAACGCACGTTGGGACTCGCCATCGTCCAGTCGACCCGCAGCGGCGCGCCGGGAACGCAGACGGAGTCCGCGTCCAGCTTGGCGCCGTTGCCCCCGTGCTGGTCGGTCCACTTGACCATCCGGCAGGCGTACTTCTCCAGTTCGTTCTTGTCGCCGGTGATCAGGACCGGGATGTTGGGGTGCGCCTCGCGCAGCGAGTTGACGAGGTCCGCTTCGATGCGGAACCCCTTCTTGCGCCACTTCCAGGCGTCGCCCTTGGAGTTGGCCGGGTTGTGGGTGTTGAAGACCCAGGTCCGGCGGCCCGTCTCGCGGTGCCGCAGCTTGACCAGCGGCATCCGGATCATGTTGCCCTTGAAGTAGGGGATCTGGACGGTCTGCCTGTCCACCGCGCGCCAGACGTCTCGGCGCCACGCGATCGAGTTGTGCATCGCGGCCTCGGTGAGTTCGTCGCCGGGCCACACTGCCCAGCGATCCTCCATCAGCCTGCTGAACCGGCGGAACTGCGGCTCCTGCATTTCCTGGAACCCGATGATCTCCAGTTTGTGCTTGTTGATCAGCTTGACCGCCCAGTTCATCCGCTTCGGACCGGAGGCCCAGCCCTTCCGCTTCCCGCCCTTCTTGGTGTGGTTGTGGCCCAGGAGATTGAAGGAGGCGAACCTGGTGCGGGTCCCACGGGCCTTCTTCGGCGTGAGGTCGGGCGGCGCCACGTCGGCGACGGAACGGGCCGAGTGGTCCCTGTCCTGGTGCAGGCCCGCGACGACCAGGGTGCCGACGATGGCCGCTCCCGCGACGACGACGACGCCCGCTCTGAGGCGCCAGTGGGCGCGGGTCAATGCAGTGGCTCGGCCGGTCATCGAGAAGCTCCTCGGGGGTCGGGGAGAGGGGTGTGAGTCGAATGCTCAGACCGCTTTACGGAATCATGGAATGTGACGAATGGCAAGTCATGAGGTAAAAGTAACCTGTGTGACGACGTGGCGGGCGCCCGCGTCGGAGAGGCGCGAGCCCCATGCCGGACCGCTGGTGCACACTGGTGCCACCCGACCCTGGAAGGGATGTCCATTGGCCAACCGGATTGTGCTCCACGTCGGCACGATGAAGTCGGGCACGAGCTTCCTGCAGGCGGTTTTGATGGCCAATCCGGAGGCGATGGCGCGGCAGGGGGGCTCCTATCTGGGCCGGACCTTCGGCAAGCAGTCGCGCGCGGTGCGGCAGATGTTCAAGACCGACCGGGATCGGGCGCGCTTCAGCCGCGGGTGGTATGCGCTGGCCGAGGAGGCGCGCGCGTACGACGGTGAGGTCGGCGTGATCTCGATGGAGTTCCTCAGCTTCGCCAACGGCCGCAAGGTGCGGGAGCTGCTGGCGCCGTACTCGGGTCTCGACGTGCGGGTGGTGGTCACCGTCCGCGACCAGTTCCGCGCGATCCCGGCGCAGTTCCAGACCTTCACCCGCAACTTCGGCACCGACGACTGGCCCAGCTACCTGCGTCACATCCAGGCGGACTCCGGATCGCCGGAGTCGAAGACCCGTGCCTACACGACCTTCCATCGCGCGCAGGACAGCGTGCCGATCATGGAGCGCTGGGCGCGGGCCAAGGGGGTGAGCGGGCTCGAGGTGGTCACCGTCCCGCCCTCCGGTGCGCCCAGGGAGCTGCTGTGGGAGCGGTTCTGCGCCGCCGCCGGGCTCGACCCCGCGGGCTTCGCGCTCGACGGGCTGCACACCAACGAGTCGATCGGGCTGGCATCCTGCGACTACCTGCGGCGGCTGAACGCCCACCTCGCCGACGTGCGGCCCGCGAAGTACCGCTCCGGCATGCGCCCCCTCGTCCGCGGGGTGCTCGCCCCGCTGCGGGAGGGCGAGCCGCGTCCAGAGCTCGGGGCGACGGCCGCCGGCTACGCCGGGCGCCGCAACCAGGAGATCCGCGTGGCGGTGGCGCGCCTCGGCGCCTCGGTGACGGGCACGCTGGAGGACCTCCCCATCGCCGATCCCCAGCCGGCGCCGGAGCCGAACCGTCCGCCGACCCAGCAGGTCCTCCGCGCGGCGCGGGCCGTCGCCGAGCACTGCGCCGCCGAGCTCGGCCGTGCCGCGCCCGATCTCGGCGACGACCTCGACGACACCGTGGCGCGCACCGCGCGGCTGCTGCGGCGTATGCAACGATGGGGGCGACGCGGGCAGCGCCCGAACCGGTCGGACGACAAGGCGAAGGGCCGCGATGGACGTCGAGGTTGACGACAAGGGGCTGACCCTGGCCGACGGGACCGACCGTGCCCTCGACGTGCTCTTCGACGGCCGCCGGATCTTCTCCTTCTGGTCCGGACGCGACACCCGGTCCGCGGGGATCGGTCGCCGCCGCTTCGCCTGGCCGCCGGCGCTGCACCGCTTCCTCGACGGGCAGACCGAGTTGCAGCTCGTCGACCACCTCACCGGAGCCGAGGAGTTCCGCGCCCTGGTCCAGCTCGGGACCAGCACGGAGCCGATCCAGGTGCGGGACCCGCAGGGCAATCCGCTCGGGCTCGACAAGAGCATGCGGCTCACCAGGCTGTTCGAGTCTCGCAGCGAGGAGCATCTCGCCCCCCTGCTCGACGCGGTCGGGACCGCCCTGGCGGCGCTGGAGCAGGCCGGGGTCCGGCCGTTCCTCGCCTACGGCACCCTGCTCGGCGCGGTGCGCGAGGGACACCTGATCGGTCATGACTCCGACGCCGACCTGGCCTATGTCAGCCGGCACGATCATCCCGCCGACGCCATGCGGGAGTCGTTCGAGCTGCAGCGCGCCCTGAGGCGACAGGGCTTCCCGATCAGCCGCTACAGCGGCCTCGCCTTCAAGATCACCGTCCGGGAGTCCGACGGCTCGCCGCGGGGACTTGACGTCTTCGGCGGCTTCCTGCGCGAGGGCACCCTCTACCTGATGGGCGAGGTGGGCGCGCCGTTCCAGCCCGACTGGATCGAGCCGCGCAGCCGAGTCACCCTCGAGGGGCGCGAGTTCCCCGCGCCGGCGGTCCCGGCCCGGCTGCTGGAGGCGATGTACGGCCCCACCTGGGAGGTCCCCGACCCGGCGTACAAGTTCGAGACCCCGGTCAGCACCCAGCGCAGGCTCACCGGCTGGTTCCGGGGCACCCGGGTCGGCCTGGACAACATGTGGAGCCGCGTCCGCGCCGGCACCGCCGTCGCGAACCGCACGCAGGTGTCGACCTTCGCCCGGTGGGTGCGAGAGCGGGAGCCCGACGCCGCCTGTGTCATCGACATCGGCTGCGGCGACGGCCGGGACACGACCTGGATGGCTCGACAGGGCGTCGAGGCCTGGGGCGTGGACTACTTCCCGAGGTCCTTCCGGGCCGCGGCGCGCCGCGCCGTGGCCCAGGACCTGCCGTGCCACTTCGACTGGATGAACCTGTGCGAGCTCCGCTCGGTCCTGGTGACCGGCGCCCTGCTGGCGCGGCGTCCGGGGCCCCGGGTGGCGATGGCCCGGCACGTCCTCGACGCGACCGACGCGACCGGGCGCGACAGCCTGATCCGGCTCGCGCGCATGGTGACCGGGCCGTCTGGGCGCCTCTACCTCCAGACTCAGACCGTGGCGACGCGACCCTCGCGCGCGCTCGGTGTGCGGCCGATCGCGCCGGCGGCCGTCGAGAAGCTCGTGGCGGCCAGGGGCGGGCGCGTCGTCGAACGCCACGACCTGACCGAGGACACGGACGCAGGCTCCGCCACAGGCTCGGGCGACGACCCCGGGCCGTCGACGCTGACCAGATGGGTGATCGCATGGAATCGGTAAGAAGTCTCGGCCGGCGGTGGGGCCGCCAGTTGCGCGCCAACGCCGCGCTGGCCTCGCGGGTCAGCGCGTTGGAGGACGAGGTGCACGAGTGCCGCCAGCTCAACCTCCGCCTCGCCGAGCTGTGCGACGTCATGATGGAGCTGCTCGTGCCGATGGCCGATCGCAACCCCGAGCGCGTGGAGGAGCTGCTGGCGCGCTATCGAGACGAGATCAGCGATCCCCGGCCCTGGGCGGAGGACGAACGGCGTACCGATGGCTGAGCCGGCTCGGTCCAAGCGCGTCTACCTGCACATCGGGCTGCCCAAGACCGGATCGACCTACGTCCAGGACGCCCTGTGGCAGAACAAGGA
>JBDHZS010000181.1:0-7308 GCA_039812025.1 Nocardioides sp.
CAGCGCCTCCTGCTCGCGCCGGGCCGCGGCGGCCTCCCCCGCGAGCGCGGCCACGACGGCGCGGCGGCTCCCGATCCTGAGCCCGACGGCGAGCGGGACGCAGAAGACCCCGAGCGTCACCAGGCCGATCAGCCACCACGGCTCCTCGGCCCCGGGCAGCGGCGAGTAGAGCGCGTCGCTGGCCACCGCGGCGCCGACGAAGGCCGCCGCGAGCGCCGCGATCCGCGTCGGACGGTCCACGATGGCGACCCGGGCGATCGCGTAGAGGGCCGCCGGAAGCGCCAGCACCGACACCCCGCTGGCCACGGCGCAGCCCACTGCGGCGGGGTACGACGACCGGCGGTGCACCCAGGGCAGCAGCCCCAGCGCGAGCAGCCCGCACAGCAGGTCGAGGGCCACCATGAGCGCGAACCACGGCGAGTCGTCAGCCCCGGTCTGCTCCAGCGTGAACCCCAGCGACACCAGGCTCGCGACCAGCCCGACGGCCGCGCACGCCCCGACGAGCAGCGCCGTGCGCCATGCGTGTGGCCGGGCCGGCGCCGCGACAGACACCGCGGACGCAGCAGGCACGGCGGGCGCAGTGGGTACGGCGGTCGGGTCGGGCATGCCGCGAGCGTAGGCGCGGAGCGAGCCCAGCGGATCATCCGAAGGTCTGAGGTCGCCTCGACCGAAGGCCTCGCGAGAGGCAGCCTCGCAGTCGATCCGCAGCGGACCCCGGCCGACCGAGGCTGATGCCATGACAACCGCACTGAACGAACTCGCCCCCGCCCAGACCCCCATCCCGCAGCCGCCCGGCCTGCCCGACGACCTGGCCGACCACCTGCCCTACCACCGGTTGGGCCGCCTCCCGCGCCCCCGCTGGTGGCGGCCGATCCTGGTCGCGCTGACGGCGTTGGCGGCGTACGTCGTCCTCGTGCTGGTCGCGATCGCGGCGACGATGGTGGCCGACCACCAGCCGGAGTTCGACCTGACCACCCCCGTCGGGGTGGCTGAGATGCTCATCGCCATCGCCCTGATGCTCCCCGCCGCGCAGCTCGCGGTGCGCGTCGCCGGACGGAGGCCCGCCGGCACGCTCAGCTCGGTCGCCGGGCGGATCAGATGGCGGCTGCTCTGCGTCTCGCTCGCGGTCACGACCGCGGTGATGGTGCCGGTGTACGCGGCGACGTACCTGCTCACCCCCGACCGGCCGCCGCTCGAGACGCACCTGGACCTCGGCCAGGTCGCGGTGATGCTCGCCATCGTGGTCGCGCTGGTCCCGCTGCAGGCAGCCGCTGAGGAGTACGTCTTCCGCGGCCTGCTGCCGCAGCTGATCGGCGGCTGGCTGCGCAACCCGCTCCTGCCCTACACGCTGCCGGTCGCGCTGTTCACGATCGGCCACCTGTACGACCTGCCCGGGCTCGTCGCCGTGGCCGGCTTCGGCCTAGTCGCCGGCTGGCTGACGTGGCGCAGCGGCGGGCTCGAACTCGCGATCGGGCTGCACGTCGTCAACAACGTGATCGCCCTCGGGATGGTGCCGTTCGGGCTGGTCGACCCCAACGCCACCGAGGTGCCGTGGCCGGACGCCCTGATCTCCGTCGGCTACACGATCGCTGCGGCCCTGATCATGTGCCGGCTCACCCGAAACTCCGAGTTGATCAGTCGCCCTCGGTGTACTTCGCGCGGCTGACGATGAGCGGGTCGGGGGCGTAGACGACGTCGGTGTTCTTGTCCGGGTAGTCGAACTGGTTGAGGAACGCCCGCATCGCGTTGAGCCGCGCCCGCTTCTTGTCGTTGCTCTTCACGGTGATCCAGGGGGCGTAGCGCTTGTCCGTCATCGCGAACATCGCCTCCTTGGACTCGGTGTAGCCGGCCCACTTATCGAGGCTCTCGAGGTCCATCGGCGACAGCTTCCAGCGACGTACCGGGTCGATCTGGCGGATCGCGAACCGGGTCCGCTGCTCGTTCTGGGTCACCGAGAACCACAGCTTGGTGACCGACGTGCCGCCCTCGACCAGCATCCGCTCGAAGGTCGGCGCCTGCCGCATGAAGACCTGGTATTCGTCGTCGGTGCAGAAGCCCATGACCCGCTCGACGCCGGCGCGGTTGTACCAGCTGCGGTCGAAGAGCACGATCTCGCCGGCGGTCGGCAGGTGGTTGACGTAGCGCTGGAAGTACCACTGCCCCTTCTCGGTCGAGGACGGCTTGGTCAGCGCGACGACGCGGGCGGCGCGCGGGTTGAGGTGCTCCATGAACCGCTTGATCGTGCCCCCCTTGCCGGCGGCGTCGCGGCCCTCGAAGACGATGACGTGCTTGAGGTCCTCGTCCTCCGACCAGTACTGGAACTTCAGCAGCTCGACCTGGAGGCGGTACTTCTCCTCCTCGTAGGAGTCACGATCGAGCAACTCGTCGTACGGATAGTCCTCCCGCCACGTCTCGACGGCGAGGCCCTTCGGGTCGATCAGCGTCGGGTCCTCGTCCTTGCTGCCCTCGACCGTGTAGCCCTCGATCCTGAGCTGGTCGATGTACTCGCGGAGGTTCATGTGGCTCGTCACATTCCCTGTCTTACACTGCCCGGTCCGCCCGCGCATACTCCGCGCTCCGCCGATGGGACGGTTGGCGGATTTTCGGGACTTTCGACCCCCCTCCGCGCGGTAGTCCCCAACGTTCTGCAGGGGTTACTCGGCGGTAACCCCTGCGAAACGTTGGGGACTATCCGAGGTGGCGGGGTCATGGGCACGAAGTAGGTTGGCGTCATGAGCAGGACCGTCCAGGACAACCCGGAGCTGAAGCGGTACGAGATCGTCGACGACGACGGGGAGCTGGGGGCGTTCGCGGAGTACCGCCTCCACGGCGACGTCGCCGACTTCATCCACACCCAGACCGTCGCGGGGCACGAGGGCCACGGCGTGGCGTCGTCGCTGATGGCGGGCACGATGGCCGACGTACGACGGCGCGGCTGGTCCGTCCTCCCCTACTGTCCGTTCGTGAAGGCGTGGCTCTTCAAGCACCCCGACTTCATCGACCTGGTGCCCAAGGACGAGCGCGCCCGCTTCGGCCTCGTCAACCCCGACTGACGGGCTCGACGAGGGTCACGGCCCGGCATCCGGCGGCGCCTCATCGATCGCCCCCGCCCCGCGCCCGGGGATCTGTCAGGCTGGGGACATGAGGTGGCCGCTGGAGAACACCTACAAGCAGGCGCTGCCGGGGCTGGCTTCGCCGTGGGCGCCGGTGCCGGTGGCCGAGCCGCGGCTGCTGGCGCTCAACGAGTCGCTGGCAGAGGAGCTGGGGCTCGACCCCGCGGAGCTGGCGGCGCCGGAGGGGGTGGCGGTGCTTGCCGGGAACGCCGTGCCGGACGGCGCCGAGCCGGTCGCGCAGGCCTACGCCGGCCACCAGTTCGGCTACTTCAGCGGGCTCCTCGGCGACGGCCGGGCCCTGCTGCTGGGCGAGGTGATCGACCGTCACGGCCGGCGGCGCGACGTCGCGCTCAAGGGGTCCGGCCGCACGCCGTACTCCCGCGGCGGCGACGGCCGCGCCGTCCTCGGCCCGGTGCTGCGCGAATACCTCCTCGGCGAGGCGATGCACGCCCTCGGCATCCCGACGACGCGGGCGCTGGCTGCCGTCGCGACCGGGGAGGCGGTGCGCCGCGAGCAGCCCGAGCCCGGTGCCGTCCTGACCCGGGTGGCCGCCTCCCACCTGCGGGTCGGCACCTTCGAGCTGGCCCGCACCGCCGGCGACGTGGAGCTGCTGCAGGGCCTCTTCGACTACGCCCGTGCCCGGCACTACCCCGACCTCGGCGACGACCCGCTGGAGTTCCTCGCCGCGGTCGCCGACCGGCAGGCGTCGCTGATCGCGCAGTGGCTCGGTGCCGGCTTCATCCACGGCGTCATGAACACCGACAACATGACGATCTCCGGGGAGACCATCGACTACGGCCCGTGCGCGTTCCTGGAGGCCTACGACGAGTACGCCGTCTTCAGCTCGATCGACCACCAGGGGCGCTATCGGTACGGCGCGCAGCCCGCCATCGCCGCCTGGAACCTCGCCCGGCTCGCCGAGTCGCTCCTGCCACTTGTGCCCGGCGAGCCGCAGGCCGCGATCGAGGACGCCACCGCGCAGCTGGCCGCCTTCGCCCACGCCGTCGAAGGGGCGCGGCTGCGGGTCTTCGCCGGCAAGCTCGGGCTCGCCGAGGTCCAGCCCGGCGACGACGCGCTGATCGGCGACCTCCTCGGGCTGCTCGCCAAGGAGCACGCGGACTTCACGCTCACCTTCCGGCGCCTCGCCGCGGTGCTGCGCGGCGACGCCGACGCGATGCGGGCGCGCGTCCTCGACCTCGCGGCGTACGACGCCTGGCAGGCGCGCTGGCTGGACCGGCTCGCAGGCATGGACGCCGCGGCAGTGTCCAAAGAGATGGACCGGGTCAACCCGCTCTACCTCCCCCGCAACCACCTCGTCGAGGAGGCCCTGACCGAGGCGACGGCCGGCGACCTCGGGCCCTTCGAGGAGCTGCTCGCGGCCGTCCGCGCGCCGTACGACGAGCGTCCCGGCCTCGAGCGGCTCGCCGAGCCCGCGCCCGCCGGCTTCACGGACTCCTACCGCACCTACTGCGGCACCTGAACACGCGCCGCGGCCGGGTTGCGTCATACGAACCGTGGCCTACCGCCCTCCGTTCGTATGACGTCCGGAGGTCGGGCGGCAGTCACGAGGACCGCGGGGCGTACATGATCACGGCGACGCCGACCAGACAGATGAGGGCGCCGGCGACGTCGTACCGATCCGGGCGGAAGCCGTCGAAGACCATCCCCCAGGCCAGCGACCCGGCGACGAAGACGCCGCCGTACGCGGCGAGGATCCGCCCGAAGTGCGCGTCGGGCTGGAGCGTCGCGACGAACCCGTAGGCCCCGAGGGCGAGCACGCCCAGCCCGACCCAGATCAGCCCGCGGCCCTCGCGGACGCCCTGCCAGACCAGCCAGGCGCCCCCGATCTCCGCGACGGCGGCGAGCACGAAGAGCAGCACGGACAGCACGATCGTCATGGCCCCATCGTCCCAGGCGCCGCGCGGGGCGGGGCGGGGGTACGTTGGCCCCATGCCCGCCATCGACCGCGCCCGACTCGCCACGCTCCTGGACCGCGAGCGGGCGGAGTACAGACGCCGCAACCTGGGCAGCGCCAAGGCGTACGACGAGGGCACCAACCTGCTCGGCGGCGTGCCGATGACCTGGATGAACGCCTGGGCGGGCGGCTTCCCGCTGGCGCTGGCGACCGCGCACGGCAACCGCGTCACCGACGTGGACGGCAACACCTACGTCGACTTCGCGCTCGGCGACACCGGGGCGATGGCCGGCCACTCCCCGGCCCCGACGATCGCGGCGGCGCACCGGCGGATGGCCGAGCTCGGCGGGATCACGACGATGCTGCCGAGCGCCGACGCGCAGTGGGTCGGCGAGGAGCTGACGCGGCGCTTCGGCGTGCCGCAGTGGTCCTTCACGCTGACCGCGACCGACGCCAACCGGTGGGCGCTGCGCCTGGCCCGCCTGGTCACCGGGCGGCGCAAGGTGCTGGTCTTCGGGCACTGCTACCACGGGTCGGTCGATGAGACGTTCGCCGTGCCGGGGCCGGAGGGCGAGACGCTGAGCCGGCCCGGCAACGTCGGCCCGCCGGTGCCGCTCGCGGAGACCACCCGGGTCGTGGCCTGGAACGACCTCGACGCGGTGGAGCGCGCGCTGGCCCACGGCGACGTCGCGGCGGTGCTCACCGAACCCGCGCTCACCAACATCGGCATCGTGCTCCCCAAGCCGGGCTTCCACGAGCGGCTGCGCGAGCTGTGCACGGCGGCTGGCACCCTGCTCATGATCGACGAGACCCACACGTTCTCGGCCGGCTGGGGCGGCGCGACCACCGCGTGGGGCCTCGAGCCGGACATCGTGGTGATCGGGAAGTCGATCGGCGGCGGCGTACCGTGCGGCGCCTACGGCCTCAGCCGCCGGGTCGCCGAGGCGGTGCAGGCCCGGGTGGACGACGGCGATGCGGACATCATCGACGTCGGCGGGGTCGGCGGCACGCTGGCCGGCAACGCGCTGTCGACCGCGGCGATGCGCGCCACCCTCGGCGAGGTGCTGACGCCCGAGGCGTTCGCGCGGATGGTCGGGCTGGGCACCCGGTTCGCCGCGGGCGTGCAGGCCACGCTCGACGAGTACGACGTGCCGTGGTCGATCAGCCAGGTCGGCGCCCGCGCGGAGTACCGCTTCGCCCGCCCCGCTCCCCGCACCGGCGAGGAGGCCGCGGCCGCCGCGGACGACGACCTGGACGCGTTCATGCACCTGGCGCTGGGCAACCGTGGCATCCTGATCACGCCGTTCCACAACATGGCGCTGATGTGCCCCGACACCTCGGCCGACGACGTCGACCTGCACACCCGGGTCTTCCGCGACGTCGTCGCGGAGCTGGTCGGCGCCTGACCCCTGACAGACCTGACCCCCTGACAGACCTAGGAGACTCAGCAATGGGTGACTTCGGCGTGCGATCCATGATCGCCACCCTCCACCGGGCCGCGCTGCGCACGCCCGCCACGACCGGCGATTTCGAGGGCGCGGGTTGGCCGCGGGACCCCGATCCCGCGGCCCTGCTCGCCCAGCACGCGTCGTACGCGGAGACCCTGCGCGGCCTCGGCGTCGAGATCGACCTGCTCGAGGCGATCCCGGACGCGGTGGACGCGACCTTCGCCTACGACCCGGTCTTCGTGACCGGGCGCGGGGTCATCGTGCTGGACCAGATCAAGCCGGTGCGCGCCGGCGAGCCGCCGGTGCTGGGTCGCGAGCTGTCCGACTTGGGGCTGCCGGTCATCGGCTCCCTGACCGGTACGGCGCATGCCGACGGCGGCGACCTGATGTGGCTGGACGAGTCCACGCTGGCGCTCGGGCGCGGCTACCGCACGAACGCCGAGGCGCACCGCCAGATCACCGAGCTGGTCGCGCCCGAGGGCATCGAGACCGTGTCATTCGACCTGCCCCACGCCGGCGGCCGCGACGAGGTGCTCCACCTGATGTCGGTGGTCTCGCTGGTCCGCGAGGACTTCGCCGTGGTCTACGAGCCGCTGTCGCCCGTGCCGCTGCTGGAGGCGCTCGAGGAGCGCGGCATCGGCTGGGTCGCGGTCTCCGAGGAGGAGTACGACGCCCTCGGCAGCAACGTGCTCGCGGTCGGTCCCGGCCGAGCCGTCATCTTCTCCGGCGCGCCCGGCGTCGTCGCGGGGATGGAGGCTGCCGGGATCGAGGTGACCGTCGTACATGCCGACCAGATCGCGCTCGGCACCGGCGGCCCCACCTGCCTGACCCG
>JBDHZS010000182.1:0-7271 GCA_039812025.1 Nocardioides sp.
GCGAAGACCGCGGTGGGCGGCTTCGCCAGGGTCAGCAGCTCCGCCATCGCCTCGGCCCCCGCCTCGGCGCCCCAGGGCACCCGGCGCATCAGGTCGGGGTCGTACTCCCCCATCGCCGCCATCGCGTCGGTGTAGGCGCGGGCGCGGCCGTCGACGGGCCACTCGTCGGCGTTGGGGTCGAGCGCATCGATCATGGCGATCCGCCGATGGCCCAGGTGGACGAGGTGGTTGACCGCCTGGGCCCCGGCGTTCTCGTCGTCGATGCTGACATACGGGTACGGCGCAACCGGGCCCCCGGCCGCGAAGATCTCGACCCCCATCAGCCCGAGCCGTTGCTGCTCGGTCCGATTCACGGCGATCCCGACGACCAGGACCGCGTCGACCTTGCGCCGCGCCGGCAGCGTGCGGAAGAACGCGTCGCGGTTCTTCCCCTCCCCGACGTGGTAGAGCAGCAGGTCCAGCCCCGACTCCCGGAGCACCGTGGAGATCCCGTTGAGCGTCTCGCCGAAGAACCACCTGGACAGGTGCGGGACCACGACCGCGACCCTGCCGGTGGCGCCGCCGGACAGCGCGGACGCTTCGGGCGAGACCACGTAGGAGAGCTCGTCGGCGACCCGCAGGACCTTCTCCCGGGTCGCCGGGGCGACCCCGGCCAGGCCGTTCAGGGCCCGCGACGCGGTCGCCATCGAGACGCCCGCCGCGCGCGCGAGGTCGGTCATGTTCACCGGCGCCGCCGTCGAGCGTCGGGCGGTGCGGGCCTGTGGTCTCTCGGCGCGTGAACGCCCCCCGGTCGGCATGCCGTGATTCTAGTCACCGCCGTAAACGTTTCCGGTAGCTACCGGTCCCTTTCCGTGACGGCGGCGCGAGCGGGGCCGCGCCGCCGCTGGTCGAGCGTGCGCAACACGTCTCACACCTGCGCAGAGGGTGGTTGACGCCCGAATCGGGTCTGTGACAGAGTTCACGGAATCGTTTCCATCCGTGGGCATCGCCCAGTCACCCGGAAGGGCTCCCGCATGAACGTTTTCCTCGCCACCGCCGACATCCGCAGGCGGCGCCGGCACATGCTCGGGGGGCTGGCCGCGGTCGCCGCGCTCACCCTCACCGCGTGCGCACCGGGTGGTGGGCAGACCGAGGTCTCCGAGGCGGACCAGGAGCCCGAGTCGGTCAGCACCGAGATCGGCAGCGACCCGATCGACCTGGTGCTCTACGACGGCGCCGGCCTCAAGGCCATCGACGAGGCCCTGATCGCGGCGTTCCAGGAGAAGTACCCGAACGTCACCATCACGACCCGCTTCGACCCCGACGACGTCCAGTCGCAGAACGCCCCCCGCGTGCTCGCCTCGGACAACCCGCCGGACATTGCGCGCATCAACGCGCTCGCCGACATCGTCGGCAACGGCCAGCTGACCAACCTCGACAAGTACGCCGAGGCCTACGGCTGGGACGAGCTCCCCGAGGGCCAGCTCGCGATGTACCGGGTCGACGAGAACGGCGTGCGCGGCTCCGGCTCGCAGTACACGATGGCCAGCGGCTTCGTCCTCACCGGCCTCTACTACAACAAGGACGTCGCCGAGGAGGTCGGCATCGGCGACCCGCCGGCGACGGTCGCCGAGCTAGAGGAGGACCTGGCCGCGGCCAAGGACGCGGGGGTCACCCCGATCCTGGCGGGCAACCAGACCGGCCAGGTCACCACGTCGTTCCAGAGCCTGCTGAACAACTCGATGGGCGCGCAGCCGATCAACGACTGGGTCTTCAACGTGCCCGACGCGACGATCGACACCCCCGAGGGCGTCGAGGCGGCGTCCACGATCGCCGACTGGGCCGACAAGGGCTACTTCAACGACGACACCAACGGCACCGACGGTACGGCGGCGCTCGGCCGGTTCATCAACGGCGAGTCCCTCTTCTTCTTCTCAGGCAGCTGGGACGCCAGTGCGCTCCAGGACGGGCTGAAGGACAAGGTCGGCTTCGTCCTGGCGCCCGCGGCCGAGGCGGACTCCGACCCGCTCGGCATGTCCGACCCGGTCTCCAACTTCGCGATCCCCGCGCGCTCCAAGCAGAAGGACGCGGCGGCCGCCTTCCTGAACTTCCTGATCTCGCCGGAGGCGCGCCAGATCGTGGTCGACACCGGCGCCGGCCCGAGCGGCGTGGGCGACGAGCCGGAGACCGAGGAGGGCTCGTTGAAGGCCGAGGTCCAGGCCGCGTTCGCCGAGCTCGTCGAGGCCGACGGCCAGGTGCAGTTCGTCCAGAACGCCACCAGCGGCATCAACGAGTCGTGGCTCTCGCAGACCCAGCTGCTGGTCGTCGGCAAGGTCTCGCCGGAGGAGTACGTGGCCAACATCCAGGCCGCCTACGAGGACGGGCTGGAGTGACCACCGTCGACTCGCTCGCCGAGGCGGCCACCCACCCGGGTGGCGCCAAGCCGGCGAAGGGCGCCAAGCGGAGCTGGGCGGGGTGGATCTTCGCGCTTCCCGCACTGATCATCTATGCCGTCTTCGTCCTGCGGCCCACCGTCGCCACCGTGCAGTACTCCTTCTACGACTGGGACGGCATCAGCGCCGCGACCCCGGTCGGGCTGGACAACTACAAGCGGGTGCTGACGGACCCGGAGCTGGTCTCCTCGATCTGGCACGCCTTCTTCCTGATCATCTTCTTCACGATCATCCCGGTGTTCGGAGGGCTGCTCATCGCGACCCTCCTCCAGGAGATCAAGCAGAAGGGGATCGTCACGGCGGCGCGCACAGCGCTGTTCCTGCCCCAGATCATCCCGGGGGCCGCGGCGGCGATCGCCTGGGTCTGGCTGCTCTCGATCAACGGGGCCGTCAACCAGCTGCTGGAGGCGATCGGGCTGGGCTCGATCACCAGGGCCTGGCTCGGCGACTTCACCTGGGCGCTGCCGTCGGTCGGCATGATCGGGACCTGGCTGGGGCTGGGCTTCTGCACCATCCTGCTCGTCGCCGGCATCGGGAAGATCGACGGATCGATCTACGAGGCGGCGCGGCTGGACGGCGCGGGCTTCTTCGCCCGGTTCCGCTCCGTCACGCTCCCGGGTCTCCGCTCGGAGCTGGGCGTGTGCGTCACGGTCACCGTGATCGCCGCACTCGCCAGCTTCGACATCGTCCTGATGTCGACCCAGGGCGGGCCGGGCGGCGCCACGATGGTCCCCGGCGTGCTCGTCTACCACCTGGGCTTCACCGAGTCCCGGTTGGGCCTGGCCAGCGCCCTGGGCGTCCTCCTGACGATCCTGATCCTGGTCGTCATCCTGCCTCTTCAGCGCTTCTTCCAGGAGGACTAGAGCCATGAACAGTGGTCTTCGCGAACGCGTCCCCGGCATGCTCATGCTGGTGATCACGATGCTGTTCTGCATCTTCCCCCTCGTCTCGATGCTGTCGGCGGCGCTCCAGCCGCAGGGGTCGGTCCCCTCGGGCCTGAGCTGGCCGTCGGATCCCCAATGGCACAACTTCGCCGACGCCTGGAAGGTCGCCAACATCACGCCGCTGCTGGTCTCCAGCCTGATCCTGGTCGTCGGGGTGGTCCCGATCGTCGCCCTGTGCGCGACGATGGCCGGCTACGCGCTGGGGCAGCTCAAGATCCCCGGCGGCGGCATCTTCTTCGTCCTCCTGCTCTTCGGGCTGACGCTCCCGCAGGAGGCGACGGTCGTGCCGCTCTACTACCAGATGCGGGACTACGGGCTGCTCAACTCCAGGTTCGGGCTGATCCTGGCGCTGGCGGGCGTCTTCATGCCGTTCGCCGTCTTCTGGATGCGAGCGCACTTCCTCTCCGTCCCGAAGGAGCTCAACGAGTCCTCGGCGATCGACGGGGCCACCCGGTGGCAGCAGTTCCGGTACGTCCAGGTGCCGCTCGCCATACCGGCCATCGCCTCGATGTGCCTGCTGCTCTTCCTGTGGACCTGGAACAACTTCCTGCAGGCGATCGTGCTCATCGACGAGCCCAGCCATCGCACGATGGCGGGAGCGCTGCTGAACTTCGTCGGCCAGTACTCGACCGACGTGGTGCTCCTCAACGCCGGCTCACTGCTGATCATGGCGCCGACGATCGTGGTGTTCCTCATCTTCCAGCGTCAGTTCTCCAAGGCGATGCTCGCCGGCGCGGTGAAGGGCTGAGGCACCGCCGTACCCAGACAGGCTCGCGACGTCCGGGCCGCAAGTCGTCAGCACCCCCGTGGGCTCGGGACCACGGGGGTGCTCCCCCTATCGCTCCCCAAATCCGAGGAGGTCAGCGTGTCCGCGAGCCAGCAGCCGGCGCAGGAGTGGTGGCGGCGAGCCGTCGTCTACGAGATCTACCCGCGCAGTTTCGCCGACGGCGACGGCGACGGTGAGGGCGACCTGCGCGGCCTGACGAGCCGGCTCGAGTACGTCGCCTCGCTCGGCGTCGACGCGGTCTGGATCGCTCCGTGGTACCCGTCGCCCCTCGCCGACGGCGGCTACGACATCAGCGACTACCGCGACATCCACCCGGTCTTCGGGACGCTGGCGGACGCCGACGCGTTCCTGGACGCCGCGCACCGACACGGCCTGCGGGTGATCGTCGACCTGGTCGCCAACCACAGCTCCAGCGAGCACCCGTGGTTCGTCGAGGCGCTCCGCGCGGGCCCGGGCTCTCCCGAGCGGGAGCGCTACATCTTCCGCGACGGCCGGGGCGCGGACGGCGAGCTGCCGCCGAACAACTGGATCAGCGCCTTCGGTGACTCCGGGTGGACCCGCGTCACCGAGCCCGACGGCCGGCCCGGCCAGTGGTACCTGCACACGTTCGCCCCCGCACAGCCGGACCTGAACTGGGGCAGCACCGTGGTGCGCCGCGAGTTCGAGAGCATCCTGCGCTTCTGGCTGGATCGCGGGGTGGACGGCTTCCGGGTCGACGCGGCCCCGGCGATGGCGAAGCGGCCGGGGCTCCCGGACGCGGTCTACTCCGAGGACCTGAAGTTCGACTCGGCCGGGTGGGTCGACAACCCGCACTGGGACGTCGACGACATCCACGAGATCCTGCGCGAGTGGCGGCGGCTGGCGGACGCGTACGACGGCGACCGGACCTTCGTCGCCGAGGCCGTCGTCAACGGCCCCGAGCGGCTCGCGAAGTACCTGCGTCCCGACGAGCTGCACACCGCCTTCAACTTCGACTACGTGCACTCGGACTGGGACGCCGCCCAGCTGCGCGACGTCATCGACGGCACGCTCGCCGCGATGCGCCGGGTCGGCGCGCCCGCGACGTGGGCGCTCTCCAACCACGACGAGATCCGGCACCTGACCCGCTTCGGAGGCGAGGCCAACTGGGCCGCCCTCGGCCAGGTCCCCCACGCCGCCACCGACGTCGAGCTCGGGACCAGGCGGTCGCGGGCCGCGATCCTGCTCATGCTGGCGCTGCCCGGCGGTGCCTACCTCTACCAGGGCGAGGAGCTGGGGCTGCCGGAGGTCGAGGACCTGCCGGAGTCGGTGCTGCAGGACCCGGTCTTCCACCGCTCCCGGGGCGCCCGGCGCGGTCGCGACGGGTGCCGGGTGCCGATGCCGTGGGAGGGCGAGAAGCCGCCGTACGGCTTCTCCCCCGAGGGCACCCGGACCTGGCTGCCCCAGCCGGAGTCGTGGGACCTGCTCACCGTCGCCGCCCAGGACGGCCGGCCCGGCTCGATGCTCACGCTCTACCGCGACGCGCTGCGGTGGCGGCACGAGCTCGACGATCTCGCGGGCGAGGACCTCGCTTGGGTACCACACACGGCGCCCAATGCTCTGCCCATGACTGGGGACGTCCTGGACTTCCGGCGCGGCGCGGGCTTCCGGTGCATGGTGAACATGTCCGACCGGCCGGTGCCGCTCGAGGGCCGCGTGCTGCTGTCCAGCGTCGAGCTCGACGAGGCCGGGATGCTCCCGCCCGACGCCGCCGCCTGGCTCGCCGAGGCGCCGTAGCCGCGCGGGTCACCCGGACCTCGCCGCCAAGTCTGGGCCGTTGCACCTACCCCGTGAGTGCGCAGGCACACAGTTCCCCGGGCCACGCCGAGTGTGGGCCGTTGCACCTACCCGGTGAGTGCGCAGGCACACAGTTCCCCGGGCCACGCCGAGTGTGGGCCGTTGCACTTGCCTGGTGAGTGCGCAGGCACACAGTTCGGCGGGATGGCTCAGGCCCAGCCGGCCAGGGCGCGGACGGCCGCGAGCGTGTCGGCGTCGGCGGCGCGCTTGTCGTCGCGGTAGCGCACGACGCGCGCGAACCGCAGCGCGATCCCGCCGGGGTAGCGCGTCGAGCGCTGCACCCCGTCGAGCGCGATCTCCACGACCTGCTCGGGACGGAGCTGGACCACGTGGCCGTCGAGCCCTCCGGCGGCGAGCTCGGTGAACCGCTCCGTCTGCCAGGCGAGCATCTCGTCGCTCATCCCCTTGAAGGTCTTCCCCAGCATCACGTAGCCGCCCGCGCCGTCCCGCGCCCCGAGGTGGATGTTCGAGAGCAGCCCGCGCCGGCGGCCGCTGCCCCATTCGACGGCGAGCACGACGAGGTCGAGAGTGTGCACCGGCTTGACCTTGACCCAGGCGGCGCCGCGGCGGCCCGCGTCGTACGGCGCGTCGACGGCCTTGACCACGACGCCCTCGTGCCCGGCGGCGAGCACTGCGCGGAAGAACTCGTCCGCCTCCCCCGGGTCGTCGGTCACGATCCGCCGGACCCGAAGCGACTCCGGGACCAGCGCCTCCAGCGCCGCCCACCTCGCGTGCGCCGGCGCGTCGAGCAGGTCGGTCCCGTCGAGGTGGAGCAGGTCGAAGAAGTACGGCGTGACCTCGGCGCCCGTCGCCTGCGCGGCCCGCGAGGCGGTCTCCTGGAAGGGCCGGGGCCGGCCGCCGTCGTCCAGCCAGAGCGCCTCCGCGTCGAGGACGGCCCGGCGCGCCGGGAGGCGTCGTACGACCTCGGTCACCTCGGGGAGCCGAGCCGTGATCACGTCGAGGCTGCGGGTCGCGAGGACGACGTCGTCGCCGTCCTTGTGGACCTGGAGCCGGATGCCGTCGAGCTTGGCGTCCACGGCGACGGGACCGACAGCGCCGCCGCGGCTACTTGCGCGGACAGCCTTGGCGATCGCGGCGCCGAGGTCCGGCGCGCTGGAAGCGAGCATCGGCAGCACGGGCCGCCCGACCTCGAGGCCGAAGCCGGCCAGCCCCGGCTCGCCCTCGGCGAACGCCACCCCGACGACCGCGGCCGTGCCGCCGGCGAGCATGGCCGCGCGCGCGACCGCGAGCAGCGCGAGCCCGGCCGCGGCCGCGACCCCCTCCTGCACCAGC
>JBDHZS010000183.1:0-7169 GCA_039812025.1 Nocardioides sp.
CGGCGGCGCAGCGGGTCAGCGCCGCGGGGTCGGGCTGCGGGCGTCGTACCGGCAGCATCCCGTCCGCCGGCAGCAGCGGCTCGGCCACGACGTCGCCGTCGAGCAGCTGCATCGTGGCGAGCCCGCAGGCGTGCGGCAGCTCGGGCAGCGCGGCCGCGAGCGCGACCCCGGCCGCGATCCCGACGCTGCTCTCGACCGCGGACGACACCACGACCGGCAGCCCGATCTCCTCGGCGATCCGTAGGCACGCCCGCACCCCGCCCAGCGGCTGCACCTTGAGCACCGCGATGTCGGCGGCCTCCAGATCCCGGACCAGGTAGGGATCTTCGGCTCGGCGGATCGACTCGTCCGCCGCGATGGGTACGACGCTCAGCCGCCGCACACGAGCCAGCTCGGAGACGGTCGCGCACGGCTGCTCGACGTACTCCAACCCGCCGGCGGCCCCCGCCAACGCCCGGATCGCGCGGGCGGCCTCGTCGACGGACCAGGCGCCGTTGGCGTCGATCCGGATCAGCCCGGCGGGCCCGAGCGCGTCGCGGACTGCCTCCAGCCGCGCCTGGTCCTCGGCGAGGCTCTGGCCGCGCTCGGCGACCTTGACCTTCGCGGTGGTGCAGCCGCCGGCGCGCACGATCCCGTGCGCCCGCTCGGGGTCGCAGGCGGGGACGGTGACATTGACCGGCACCTGGGAGCGCACCGGCTCCGGCCAGTCCCCCGCGGCCGCCTCCTCGGCGCAGCGCAGCCACGGCTCGGCGACCGCGTCGTCGTACTCCGCGAACGGCGACCACTCGCCCCAGCCGGCCGGCCCGCGCACCAGCATGCCCTCCCGCGCCGACAGTCCGCGGAAGCGAGTGCGCAGCGGGATCGACCACACGGCCGTCTCGGGGGCGGTCACGCCATCGCCTCCAGCGCGCGACGATCGAGCTTGCCGTTGCCGAGCACCGGCCACTCGTCGACCGCCACCAGTTGCCGGGGCGCCCAGGTGCGCGGGTGCTCCGCGGCGATCCAGTCGCGGGCGTCGGCGAGGGAGAGGGGCCCGTTGACAGAGACGAACGCGACCACCCGCCTCCCCCACTCGGCGTCAGGCACCCCGAGCACCTCGGCCTCCGCGACCGCGGGGTGGGCGCGCAGCCGGGCGGCGACCGCGGGGGCGGGCACCTTGATGCCGCCGGTGATCACCATGTCGTCGAGCCGACCGAGGACCCGCAGCCGACCGTCCTCGCCGATCGTGCCGGCGTCATTCGTGCGGAACCGGCCACCAACCAGCGCCTGGGCGGTCGCCTCGGGATCGTCGAGATAGCCGCTGAAGATCGTGGGCCCGCCGAGCCAGATCCGCTCCTCGGCGTCCACCTCGACCTCGACGCCGGGCAGCGGCCGGCCGTCGTACACGCACCCGCCCGCGGTCTCGCTGGCGCCGTACGTCGTGATCGCCCGCACCCCCGCGGCGCGGGCGCGCTCCAGCAGACCCGGCTCGCTGGGCCCGCCGCCGACCAGGACGGCGCGGTAGCTCGCTAACACCGAAAACTCGTCGGGGTCCGCGAGCATCCGGTGCAACTGCGTGGGCACCAGCGAGACGAACCGCGCGCCCTCGTCGTACGCCGCGGCAACCCCCGCCAGGGCAGGGTCATGACCGGCCAGTAGCGACCGGACGATCACCTGGGCCCCGGCGATGTAGTCGGGGGGCAGCGCCAGCGCCCACCGGCCCTCCCCGATCACCGCGGAAGTGGCCCGCGCCGACGCGAGGACGGCCTCCCGCGAGAGCAGCACCCGCTTCGGGCGCCCGGTCGAGCCGGAGGTCTCCACGACCAGGGGCGGCACAGAGTCGGCGTCCAACCAGCCCCGCAGCGCAGCGATCGCGGCCGCCGGGTCGGCGGGCAGGCTGAGAGAAGACGCGGACACAGTCAGCAACCGTATCCGGCGCGCCCCCGGACGAGCCGAGACGTCGGAGGTGCTTGAATCGACGGACCATGGCCACCGCATCCCAGTGGGTCGCCGGGGCCCGGCCCCGCACCCTGCCCGCCGCCGTCGCGCCGGTGCTGACCGGCACTGCAGTCGCCGCCTGGGAGGGCGGCGCCGTGTGGTGGAAGGCCCTCGCGGCGCTCGTGGTCTCGCTCGCCCTCCAGGTGGCGGTCAACTACGCCAACGACTACTCCGACGGCATCCGCGGCACGGACGACGAGCGGGTCGGACCGCTGCGGCTGGTCGGCTCGGGGGTGGCCTCCCCGGCGGCGGTGAAGCGGGCGGCGTTCGCGGCCTTCGGGGTCGCCGGGGCCGCCGGGCTGTTGCTGGCGGCGACGACCTCCTGGTGGCTGCTGGCGGTCGGCGCGCTGGCGATCGTCGCCGCGTGGTTCTACACCGGGGGCCGCCGGCCCTACGGCTACCTGGGCCTCGGCGAGGTCATGGTCTTCGTCTTCTTCGGGCTGGTCGCGGTCATCGGTACGACGTACGTCCAGACCCAGGCCTGGTCCTGGGCGGCGCTGTGCGGCGGCATCGGGGTCGGCGCGATCGCCTGCGCGATCCTGGTCGCCAACAACCTGCGCGACATCCCGACCGACGAGCAGGCGGGCAAGCGGACGCTCGCAGTACGGCTCGGCGCCGACCGCACCCGCGGCCTCTACGGCCTGCTCATCGGCGCCGCCACCGTCGCCGTCGTCGCCCTCGCAGGCGCCACGACCTGGTGGGCGCTCGCCGGGCTGGGCAGCCTCGCGGTCTTCCGGCGGCCGCTGCGCGCGGTCTTCTCCGGCGCCACCGGGGCGGCGCTCATCCCCGTCCTCGTCGCCACCGGGATGGGACAGCTCGCCTGGGCCGTCCTGGTCTCGCTGCCGCTGCTGGCCGGAGCCCTCGCCGCCTCCTGAGGCCCGCTGGAAGGCCCTGGCCCGCTTGACCGGGTGGTCAACCACGCTGCAGTGTGTGAAAATCACACACATGGACAAGGTGGTGCTCGGCCAACGCATAGCCGAGGCACGCGGGGACGTCGGTATGACCCAGGAAGGCCTCGGCCACCACGCGGGCCTCGACCGTACGGCGATCAGCCGGCTGGAGAAGGGCGACAGGAAGCTCAACGTCACCGAGCTGGTAGAGATCGCTCGCGCGCTGGGGAAGCCGTTGGCGTACTTCGTCACCGACCCGGTGCCAGCAGCGGTCAGCCGCCGAACCGACGGAGCACACGCCCACGCTTCCACCCGAGCACTAGAGGTCGACCTCAGCCAGTTCGCGGCCGACGTGCGCGCCCTGATGGCAATGAACCTCGTGGAGCCCGTCCAGCGCGACGCTGGCGCAGGAGTCCCGCGCAGCCACAGCGCGGCTGAGAACGCCGCAGCGAGGATCCGCCGCCAACTCGGAGCCGACAGCGGACCGATCGATGACCTCGGGCGAGCGTGCGAACGACTCGGGCTTTACGTATTCGGAAGTCCGCTCGGGGACGGCGGCCCGGATGGTGCGTGTGTCGAAGTCAGCGGGGAACCCGCCACCTTGGGCGCCGCGGTCATCAACAGCAACGCGCCCTCGGGGCGACGGAGGATGACGCTTGCCCACGAGCTCGGCCACTGGCAGTTCGGGGATGCTTACGACTCTGAGGCGTCAACGAAGAGCGAACAGATGATCAACTCGTTCGCGATTCACTTCCTCGCTCCTCGCGCGGGTGTCCGCCAGGTTTGGAACGCGCACGCCGAGCGCCCCGACCGGGACAAGGCGCTGATCGTCGGCGCGGCATTCAGGCTGAGCTGGTCGGCCACCATCGGGCAACTCTCCAACATCGGACTGATCAGCCAGGAAGCGCGGCGAGGCCTGAGCGAGGACGAGCCGCGCGCGGGCGACTACCTGCACCTGGGCCTGAGCTGGCCGGAGGAGCTGGCGCCCGGCTATCTCTCACCCGGATTCGTGGCAGCGACACTCGAGGGCTACACATCCGGCCGACTCACCCAAGCACGCACGATCGAACTCCTGCGCGGCACGCTCGACGTAGAGGAACTGCCGGCCGTGAGCCCCCTCTCGCTCGACGATCTGCGCGGCTCGTTCGCCGGACACGATGTCTAGCGTCGCTTCGGGCGAGCGCACCCCCAGGCTGCCGCCGGGCACCTGGGTCATCGACACCAGCGTCTACACCCACATGTTCCGGGCCGGCCACGGCCACATGGTCGGCGCTCGCGCGCCCGGCGGCACCGTGATCGTTCCCGCTGACGTCAACACGGAGATCGAGGTCGGGCGAGCCGCGTACTCGAACATCCCCAAGGTGGCGTCGGTGCCGTGGGCAAGACTCGCCGTCCTCGACGAGGACGAGGTTGGGACACAACTGGTGGTGAAGGCCGCCCTCGGAGGCAGGCCATCCGCGCATCTCGGCGAGTGCGCCGTCCTCGCCGTGGCCCACCACCGTGGCTACATGGCGCTCCTCGATGACCGAGCTGCGGTCGCGCAGGCCAGTCTCCTCGGGGTCCCATGCCACGGCACCCTCTGGCTGGTGATCGAGGCGCACGTGAAGATCTTCGACCGTGATGAGGCGAGGACCGCGCAAGTCGTCGACGACCTCCTCGCCTCCGGCATGCATCTCCCCGTCAAGTCCGGCGATGAGCTCCTCGCGTGGGCGCGCAAGCAGGGGCTACTTCCATAGCCGCGGGCGGGGCTCAGTCGTCCTCGGACGCCCGCAGGTGGTCGAACTTCCGGGCCGCCCGGGAGGCGCGCTGCTCCACCCTGGCCCCGAGCGCGTCGCGCTGCCGGTTGAGCAGGAAGATCGACGCGACCCCGGAGAGCAGGAACGCGATGACCACGGCCCACACCAGCGGGACGCCGTCCTCGCCCGAGAGGAGCTTCCAGACGCCGGCGACGATCGCCAGGGTCGCCAGGAAGAGCGCGAGGCGCATCGCGGTGTAGACGAGGAAGGGCTTCACGGCTCCAGGGTAGTTGAGACACGTAGGATCCGATGCGTGCCGCTCCCCGATGTGCTGTCCGGTCCGCTGAGCCTGCCCGTGGTGGCGGCGCCGCTCTTCATCGTCTCGGGCCCCGAGCTCGTGGCGGCCCAGTGCGAGGCGGGCGTGATCGGCTCCTTCCCGGCCCTCAACGCCCGCCCCCAGGAGCTGCTGCGCGACTGGCTGGCCGAGCTGACCGAGCGATTGAGCACGAGACCGGGAGCCGCGCCGTACGCCGTCAACCAGATCGTGCACCGCTCCAACGCGCGGCTCGAGGCCGACCTGGCGACCTGTGTGGAGTTCCGGGTGCCGATCGTGATCACCTCGCTCGGCGCCGTCCCCGAGGTCAACGAGGCCGTCCACTCCTACGGCGGCATCGTGCTTCACGACGTGATCAACGACCGGTTCGCCCACAAGGCGATCGAGAAGGGCGCCGACGGGCTGATCGCGGTGGCCGCGGGGGCGGGCGGACACGCGGGTACGACGTCGCCGTTCGCGCTGCTCAACGAGATCCGCGAGTGGTTCGACGGCCCCCTGCTGCTCTCCGGTGCGCTCGCCCACGGCCGCTCGATCCTCGCCGCCCAGGCCGCCGGCGCGGACCTGGCCTACGTGGGCTCGGCGTTCCTGGCCACGCACGAGGCCAACGCGGTCCCGGCGTACAAGCAGATGCTCGTCGACAGCGCGGCGGCCGACATCGTCTACTCCAACCTCTTCACCGGCATCCACGGCAACTACCTGCGCGGCAGCATCGCCGCCGCCGGCCTCGACCCCGACGCGCTCGCCACCTCCGACCCCTCGATGATGGACTTCGGCCTGGTCGAGGGCAGCGGGACAAAGGCAGCAGCGAAGGCCTGGCGCGACGTCTGGGGCGCCGGCCAGGGCGTCGGCTCGATCAAGGCGGTCGGCAGCGTCGCCGACGTGGTCGCGCGGCTGCGGAGCGAGTACGACGACGCCCGCAAGCGGCTCGCCGCGATCACCTGACGGGCCTCCCCGGGGCCGCCACCAGCACCCGACTACCCTGGGAGTGTGCTCAAGGTGCTGTTGATTCTCGCGATCTTCGCGGCGATCGTCTACGTGACGATCCGCGTCATCGAGAAGCGCGGCGACGACCCCGGCAAGGGGGTGCGGCCGCGGCCGGTCGCACCGGACGACGACCCGGAGTTCCTGCGGCACCTGGACCGCAAGCGGCGCCGCGGCACCGACCACGACTCAAGCTGAGCGGTCTCCTGGGCCGGCTCCTGGCGCAGGGATGTCGGCCGGTACGACGATCGCCGGCGCCGACTTGGCGTAGGAGTGCTGGCTGTCGACGAAGTAGTTCACGACGACCGCGTTGAAGAGCAGCGTGGACAGGCCGAGGATCGCGATCCAGGCGGCGCGACGGCCCTTCCAGCCGGCGGTGGTGCGCGCGTGCAGGTAGGCGGCGTACACGACCCAGGTGATGAACGCCCAGACCTCCTTGGGGTCCCACTGCCAGTACTGCGACCACGCGTGGTAGGCCCAGATCGGCCCGGTGATCAGCACCGCGAACGTCCACACCGGGAAGGCGAACGCGTGGATCCGGTAGGAGATCAGGTCCAGCGTCTTGAGCTGGGGCAGCCGGGCGAGGTAGCCGCGGTCGGCCCGCTTCGAGCGCGCCTTGAGCAGGTAGAGGATCGAGGTGATGCCGCCGAGGGTGAAGGCCGCGGTCGCGATGATCGCCGAGACCACGTGGATCACGAGCCAGTAGGAGTCCAGCGGGTCGGCGAGCGGAGCGACCGGCGCGTAGAGCACCCTCACGGCGATCATCAGCACCGTCACGTTGAAGGCGGCGATGATCGGGCCGAGCCAGGACAGCGAGAAGCGCCGGTAGCCGGCGAGGAAGAGCAGCGCGAGCATCATGGTGCCGGAGATCGTGAACTCGTACATGTTGCTCCACGGCACCCTGTTCGGGTCCGCCGCGAGGCCGCGGGTCACGACGCCGACGACGTGCACGAACGTCGCCAGGCCGGTCAGCAACAGCCCGAGCCGGCCCAGGAACGCCGAGCGCTGGGGCTCGGGTACAGGGACGGTGACGGCGGTCTCGCCGGCAGCCGGGGGCGCCGACCCACCGACGCTCGCCGCCGGCACTTCGACGGACGCCTCGACCGTCGCCGAGACCGGCACCGACCTCAGGATGCTCCACTGGCCGAGGTAGGCCAGCAGCGCCAGGAAGTAGACGGTGCCGGCCGCGAAGATGGCTTGCTGGCTCAGGATCGCCCAGGCTGCGTCGGTCATGTCTGCTCCTTGTGATCT
>JBDHZS010000184.1:0-7156 GCA_039812025.1 Nocardioides sp.
GCGACACCGGATCCCGGTCGTGCCGCGCGGCGCGGGCTCCGGGCTCGCGGGCGGCGCGTCGGCGCTCGACGGCGGCCTCGTGATCAGCCTCGAGCGGATGCGCGCGATCGAGATCGACCCCGCTGCCCGGGTCGCGGTGGTGGCACCGGGCGCCCTGAACGCCGAGGTCAAGGCCGCCGCGGCCGGCCACGGGCTCCACTATCCGCCTGACCCCTCGTCGTACGAGATCTGCTCGATCGGCGGCAACATCGCCACCAACGCCGGGGGTCTGTGCTGCGTCAAGTACGGCGTGACCACCGACTATGTGCTCGGGCTCGACGTCGTGCTCGCCGACGGCTCGCTGGTCACACTCGGTGGGAAGCGGATTAAGGACGTCGCCGGGTTGTCGCTGCTGAAGCTCTTCGTGGGCAGCGAGGGGACACTCGGGATCGTCACCCGCGCCGTCCTGCGCCTGGTGCCCGCGCCGCCGCCCGCGGCCACGATGGTGGCGACCTTCGCGGATCCGGGTGCCGCCGCCGAGGCGGTGGTCGCGATGGGGCGCCGGCTGCGGCCCTCGATGCTCGAGCTGATGGACGCCGCCTCGATCAACGCGGTCGAGGACTTTCGGCCGATGGGCCTGGACCGGTCGGCGGGCGCGCTCCTGATCGGCCAATCCGACGCCCCGGGGGCCGCGCGCGCCGAGGAGATCGCGGCGATGGCGGGGTGCTGCGCCGCGGCCGGGGCGCGCGAAGTCTTCAGCACCGAGGACCCGGACGAGGGGGAGCTCTTCGTCGCCGCCCGCAGGCTTGCCTTCCCGGCGATCGAGACGCGCGGGTCGCTCCTCTTCGAGGACGTCGGCGCGCCGGTACCGCAGCTGCCCGCACTGTTGGCGGCGGTGGCGGAGGTGGCCGCGGCGCACGAGGTGGAGATCCCCGTGGTCGCCCACGCCGGGGACGGCAACACCCACCCGATCATCGTGTACGACGCCGCGGATCCCGACGCGGTGTTGCGGGCGCGTGCGGCGTTCGCCGAGGTGATGGCCGCGGCGATCCGGCTCGGCGGCACGATCACGGGGGAGCACGGGGTCGGCCGGGCCAAGCGGGCCGCGCTGCCGGACCAGCTCGGGCCCGGCGTGATGGCCCTGACCAGGGCCGTCAAGGACGCCATCGACCCCCACGGGATCCTCAACCCCGGGGCGATCCTGTAGCTGCGGGTGCAGGTTGTCGGCGGTGGCGCCTAGGGTGCCGGACATGGCACTGCACCTGCATCGCGAGCGCAGCACCCGCCAGCTGGCCGAGGGCCTGGCGGGGTTGCTGAGCGCGCCGTTGCCGGATCCGTTCGCCCAGGACGTCGTCGTGGTGCCGGCGCGCGGGGTCGAGCGGTGGCTGGCGCAGACGCTGTCCCACCGGCTCGGGGTCGGGCCGCGCGGCGGGGACGGGGTCTGCGCGGGGATCAGGTTCCTCAACCCGCACGCGCTGGGCAGCCTGCTGCTCGGCATCGAGGACCAGGACCCGTGGCACCCCGATCGGCTGGCCTGGCGGGTGCTGTCGGTGCTCGACGGGTCGCTGGGCGAGGCGTGGTGCCGGCCGGTGGCGGTGCACCTGGGCGCGGACCGCGAGGGCGTCGAGGCGACGTTGCGGCGCAACCGTCGGTTCTCGCTGGCCCGCCGGGTCGCGGGGCTGCTCTCGTCGTACGCCGCCCAGCGGCCCCAGCTCCTCACGGACTGGGGCCAGGGCCGGGGCGGTCCGTCAGGCGGTGAGCAAGAGGGGTACGGCGACGGCGCCGGGGGCCGGCTGCCCGACGACCTCGCGTGGCAGGCCGAGCTGTGGCGGCGGGTGGTGGCCGCCTCGCCCGAGCCGCCGCCCGACGTCCGGCATCTGGACACGCTCGCCCGGCTCCGGGCCGGCGGCGACGGGCTGGATCTCCCGGACCGGCTCTCGCTCTTCGGCCACACGCGGATGACCCGGGCGGACGTCGAGCTCATCCAAGCGCTGGCCGAGCACCGCGACGTCCACCTGTGGCTGCCGCATCCCTCGCCTGGGCTGTGGCAGCGGCTGGCCGGGCCGACCGCCGCCGGGCCCGTGCGCCGCCGGAGCGACGACACCGCCGGGTTCGCCGCGGTCTCTGGGTCGCCCGCGGACCGGACGGGCCACCCGCTGCTCGCCTCCCTCGGCCGGGACCTGCGGGAGCTGCAGCGGACGCTGGCCGGGGTGCCGGGCCGCGACGACGCCGATGTGTCGGATGCGCCTGCGGCGCCTACGTCCGGCGGCCCTGACACGCTCCTGGGCTGGCTCCAGGACGACCTTGCCGCCGACACGGCACCGGACGCGGCGCTGCGGGGCAGCCGTGTGCTCGCCGGTGCCGGCGGCGGTGCTGGCGCCGGGGCTTGTGTCGACGACAGCGTGCAGGTGCACGCCTGCCACGGGCTCGAGCGCCAGGTCGGCGTGTTGCGCGAGGTGCTCACCGGTCTGCTGGCCGACGACGAGACGCTGGAGCCGCGCGACGTGCTCGTGATGACGCCCGACGTCGAGGCGGTCGCGCCCCTGATCCAGGGCGCCTTCGGGCTGGGCGCCATGGGTGCGCGCTCGGGCTCGGGCTCGGGTTCGGGTTCGGACGGGGCCGGGGGCACGCATCCGGCGCACGAGTTGCGGGTCCGGCTCGCCGACCGCAGCCTCGCGAACACCAACCCGCTGCTCGCGCTCGCGGTCACCCTGGTCGAGCTCGCGGCGGGGAGGGCCACCGCCTCGGAGATCCTGGACCTCGCGTCGCGGCCGGTGGTGCGCGCCCGCTTCGGCTTCACCGACTCCGACCTGGACCGACTCCAGCGCTGGGTCGCCGAGGCGGCGATCCGTTGGGGCCTGACGCCCGAGCTGCGCGCGCCGTTCGGTCTGGGCGGGCTCGCCGACAACACCTGGCAGCGGGGCCTCTCCCGGCTGCTGCTCGGGGTCGCGATGGCCGACGAGGAGTTCCGCACCCTCGGCGGGACGGTCCCGGTGGACGACGTCGGGTCGGGCGCCATCGACCTGGTCGGCCGGTTCGTGGAGTTCGTGGATCGGCTGCAGGCGGCCGTGGTCGCGCTGGACTCCGCCGGCGACCTCGCGCACTGGGTGCGGACGCTGGGCGACGCGGTCCGCGCGCTCGGCGCGGTGGGTCGGCGCGAGGCCTGGCAGGTCTCGCAGTTCGAGCGCGAGCTGGCGACCCTCCTGGCCGAGGGGACGCCGGCGGAGGGCTCGGCCGGTCCGCCAGCAGGCGCGGACCTGCGGCTGCCGGACATCCGTGCGCTGCTCGAGCGACGCGTGGCCGCCCGGCCGACCCGCGCCAACTTCCGCACCGGCGCGCTCACGGTGTGCACGATGGTGCCGATGCGATCGGTGCCGCACCGGGTGGTGGTGCTGCTCGGCGTGGACGACACCGTCTTCCCCCGCAGCCACGGCGTCGACGGCGACGACGTCCTCGCGAGGGACCCGATGACCGGGGAGCGCGACCCGCACAGCGAGGACCGGCAGCTCTTCCTCGACGCGATCATGGCGGCTGGGGACAAGCTCGTGATCACCTATTCGGGATTCAGCGAGCACACGGGCGACGCGCGGCCGCCGACGGTGCCGCTCGGGGAGCTCCTCGACGCGCTGGAGCAGACTGCGGTCACCGCCGACGGCGGCCGGGTCGGCGACGCCGTACGACGCGAGCATCCCCTGCAGCCCTTCGACGAGCGCAACTTCGACGCCGAGCGGCCGTTCAGCTTCGACCGGGCCGCCTGTGCGGGCGCGGTCCGGGCCCGCCGCCAGCGCCCGGCGCCGGAGTTCCTGACCGCGCCGCTGCCCGCCGTCGTCGAGGACTCGGTGTCGGTCGCCGACCTCAAGGCGTTCTTCGCCAACCCCGCCGCGGCGTTCCTGAGGAGGCTGGACGTCACCCAGCCGGAGCGGTACGACGAGGTGCGCGACGCCATCCCGATCGACCTCGGAGGCCTCGAGCGGTGGTCCGTCGGCGACCGACTGCTGCGCGCGGCCTTCGCCGGAGGAGACGCCGGCGCGATCATCGCGGCCGAGCAGCGCCGCGGCCACCTGCCGCCCGGCGAGCTCGGCGAGTCCGCACTGCACGACGTCCTCACGGTGGCGCAGCCGTTGCTCGAGGAGACCGCCCGGGTGAGGGTCAACGACCCCGAGTCGGTCGACATCGACGTGGACCTCCAGATCGATGGTGCGTCCTCCGTCCGACTCGGCGGGACCGTCGGCGACCTCTTCGGGGGCTGCCACCTGGTCAGGGTCGGCTACTCCGCCGTCGGGTCCAGGCAACTGCTCGACGCGTGGCTCGACCTGCTGGCGCTGACCGCGAGCCGACCCGAGGACACGTTCGTGGCGCACTGCCTCGGCAAGTCCCCGACCAGCTGGGCGAAGTCGCCGATCGCCCACGTCAAGCTCGGCCCCGTGCTGCCCGAGCGGGCCCGGGAGGAGCTGGCGACCCTGGTGCGGCTGCGTGCCCGCGGGCTGCGCTCGCCGTTGCGGCTGCCCCGGGAGACCGGGCGCGTCTGGGCGACCGCCCACAAGCAGGGCAAGTCGGCCGCGCAGATCCTGCACGCCGCCGAGGAGAAGTGGGTGGGTCGGGAGAGCCCGCCGATGCCCGGCGAGTCGGCGGACGCGTCCTGGGTCCGGATCCTGGGCGCGAAGTGCCCGTTCGGCGCGCTCACGCGCGGAGACGAGCTGGGCAGCGTCGCCGACGCCGTCTGGCTTCCGCTCCTCGACGCCCAGGTGGTCCTGAAATGACCGACCCCGCACGAGCAGGCGTCTTCTCGATCACCGAACCGCTTCCCGGGCCCGGGGAGACGGTCCTGCTCGAGGCGAGCGCCGGGACCGGCAAGACCTGGACGATCGCAGCGCTCGCCGCGCGCTACATCGCCGAGGGGCGCGCCCGGATCGACGAGCTGCTGGTCGTCACCTTCACGAGGGCGGCCAGCCTGGAGCTGCGCAGCCGGGTCCGCGGTCGCCTGGTCGAGGTCGAGGCCGCGCTCGCCGGCGCCAGGTCGTACTCCCACGGCGATGACGAACTCCTCGACCTGCTGCTCGCGGACGAGGGCGCGCGCGAGGAGCGGCGCGGCCACGTCCGGGCGGCGCTGGCCGCCTTCGACTCGGCGGTCATCGTCACGATCCACCAGTTCTGCCAGACGGTCCTGCGCGGACTCGGGGTCGCCGGCGACACCGATCCGGCCGCCCGGCTCGTCGAGGACCTCGACGACCTGCTGGTCGAGGTGGTCGACGACCTCTACCTCCGCGACTACGCGCGCAGCGACCTCGCGGCGGAGTTCGACCGGAGGACCGCGTTCGCCGTCGCCGCGGCCGCGGTGCAGGACCCTGGCGCCCGGCTCGAGCCCGCCGACGCCGATCCCGAGACGCCCGCGGGGCGGCGCTACGAGTTCGCGACCGCCGTGCGCCGCGAGCTCGACCTGCGCAAACGACGCATGGGGGTCCTCTCCTTCGACGACCTGCTCTCCCAGCTCTCCGAGGCGCTGACGTCGGAGGACGCCCCGGCTCGCCGCCGGATGCGGGAGCGCTGGCCGGTCGTGCTGATCGACGAGTTCCAAGACACCGACCCCGTGCAGTGGCAGGTCTTCGAGCGGGCCTTCACCGGCCACTCGACGCTGGTGCTGATCGGCGACCCGAAGCAGGCCATCTACGCCTTCCGGGGCGGCGACGTCTACGCCTACCTGCGGGCCAAGGCGACGGCGGGCGCGCACCGCACCCTCGCGGTCAACCGACGCTCCGACCGGCCGCTGTTGGACTCGATCCAGGCGCTTCTGGGCGGCGCCGAGCTGGGTGGCCCCGAGATCGTGGTCGGCGACGTCACCGCCCACCACCGGCAGTCGCGGCTCGCCGGCCTCCCGGACCCGACGCCCTTCCGGCTCCGTCTCGTCGACGCCGAGCGTCCCAGTGGCGGCTTCGCCACCGTCGCCACGGTCAACCCCATCATCGCCGCGGACGTCGCGGCCGACATCAAGCAGGCGCTGCGCGCGGAGGCGAGGTTCGACGGCCGGCCGCTGCGGCCAGAGGACATCGCCGTGATCGCCCACGCCAGGCGCCACCTCGGGATCGTCCAGCAGGCGCTCGCCGACGTCGGGGTGCCGGCGGTGATCGCCGGTGGCGGCAGCGTCTTCGCCAGCGCGGGCGCGCGGGAGTGGATCACCCTGCTCGAGGCCCTGGAGCAGCCCCACCGGCGAGGTCGGGTGCGAGCCGCCGCGCTCGGGGCGTTCTTCGGCCAACGCGCCGACGACCTCGCCGCCGACGACCTGATCGCTGACGGCTCCGTCACCGACCGGGTCGCCGACACCCTCCGCGACTGGGTCGACCTGCTGGCCGCCCGGGGCGTCGCCGCCGTCTACGAGGCGAGCGTCGTCGAGTGCGACCTCTTCGCGCGGACCCTCGGGCGGATCGGCGGGGAGCGGGAGCTGACCGACCTGCAACACCTGGCCCAGGTGCTCCACGCCGAGTCCTCGCGGTCCGGGACCCGCGGCGCGACGGCGCTGCTGGCCTGGCTGCGCGAGCAGATGTCTGACGACGTCGAACAGGCCGGCGGGGACCGGACCCGACGGCTCGACTCCGACGCGCGCGCCGTTCAACTGGTCACGATCCACGGGAGCAAGGGCCTGGAGTTCCCGATCGTTTACCTGCCCTTCGCAGCCGACCGGTTTCTCGCGCGCAGCCGCACCACCGCGCGATTCCACGACGCGGCCGGCAACCGGGTGCTCGACATCGGGAAGCCGGGCGCCCAGTTCGAGGCGCACGACACCCTGGCTCTCGGCGAGGACGCGGCCGAGTCGCTGCGCGCCTTCTACGTCGCGATCACCCGCGCCCAGAGCCAGGTGGTCGCGTGGTGGGCGCCCACCCGCAACGCCACCGCCTCGCCGCTGCACCGGATGCTCTTCGGGCGCAAACCCGGCGCCGGGGCGGTGCCGGACACGGCCGCGATGGTCGCCGATCGGGTCGCCTGGCAGGGCTGCCGGGCGCTGGCCGAGCGCGGCGGCCCGCAACCCCAGCACGCCATCCCCGCCGAGATCGACCGCGAGCCGCTGCCCGCCGCAGTCGCCCCGCTGGCGGTCAGGCACTTCGAGCGCGGGATCGACGACGACTGGCGGCGCACCTCCTACACGGCGCTCGCCGACGCGCCGGCCGGCGGCCGCGCCGCGCCC
>JBDHZS010000185.1:0-7125 GCA_039812025.1 Nocardioides sp.
AGCGGCAGGGCCGAGTTCACGCGCAACGCCTTCGAGTGGCTGCGCACCCCGACCGGCCACCTCGTGCTGCAGTCACTGCGCTCCCACGACCAGTGGAACACGATCCCGTATGCGATGAACGACCGCTACCGCGGCATCCACGACGCCCGCCGGATCGTGATGGTCAACCCCGACGACCTGGCCGAGCTCGGCATCGCCGACGGCGAGCTCGTGGACCTGGTCAGCGTGTGGATCGACGGCAGCGAGCGGAAGGCCGCGGGCTTCCGGGTCGTCGCCTACCCCGCCGCGCGCGGGTCGGCCGCCGCCTACTACCCCGAGACCAACGTGCTCGTCCCGCTGGACAGCGTCGCCGAGGTCAGCAACACGCCGACCTCCAAGGGCGTCATCGTGCGCCTGGAGCCACAGGCCGCCTCCAGTACGGCGTGAGCCACGCCACGCCACGCCAGGGCCCGCCGGCGGCACCGCCGGCCCGATTCGCAATCGATATCACCCGTCCGCAACAAAGCTCAATCGCGTTCAAAGCGATTTAAACAGCTGAATCAGAGTAAAGTTATGTGACGACTCGATTACCCTCTGCGGACGGTCGTTGACCCGGTGCCCGGGGCGCTCGTATTCTGCACAGGTCACACCATTGACCGTTCGCATTGTGCGACAAGGGGGTCGGAAGTGAACCAGAACCCAGACCGGAGCGCGGAGATTTCCCGCCGGCAACTCCTCAAGTACTCCGGACTGGGGGTCGCGGCAGTCGCCGGCACCAGCTTCCTGACTGCCTGCGGCGATGACGGCGGCGGAGGAGGTGGGGGCGGCGGCGGCCAACAGAGCGCCGGCGGCATCCTCATCCACGGCGCCACAGGCGGCGGCAGCAAGGACACCCTGGACCCGCACGCCCCGGTGACGAACCCCGACATCGCCCGCGTGTGCAACCTCTACGAGCCGCTGCTCTTCTGGAACAACAACTACGAGATCGAGCCTGCGCTCGCGGAGTCGGTGGAGTCGTCGAAGGACGGCACCACGTGGACGGTCAAGCTGCGTGCCGGCGCCACGTTCCACAACGGCAAGCCCGTCACCGCCGAGGACGCCTGGTTCAGCATCAAGCGCGTCGCGGACCCGAAGGCCCCGATGTCCGGCGGCGGCCAGCTCTCCCAGATCCTGGACTTCCAGTCGACGAAGGTGGTCGACGACACCACGCTCAAGCTGGTCCTCAACACGCCGTACGCGCTGCTCGACGCGCTCCTCGCGGAGTACACCGTCGGCATCATCCCGACCGACTTCGACATCAAGAACCCGGTCGGCACGGGCCCCTTCGCCTACAAGTCCTTCGACCCGGGCAAGACCAGCACGTTCACCAAGTACGCCGACTACTGGGGCGACGCGGCGTTCGTCGACGAGCTGCAGATCCAGGACTTCGCCGACGACAGCGCCAAGGTCAACGCCCTGCAGGCCGGTCAGATCCAGACGATCGACAACCTGCCCTACAACCTGATCGACACCATCAAGGGTGCTGGCGGCGGCGTACTCGTCGCCGACACCGGCGCGTGGGTGCCGTTCACCATGCGCGTCGATGCCGAGCCCTTCTCCGACGTCCGCGTCCGACAGGCGATGCGCCTGATCGTCGATCGCCAGCAGATGATCGATCAGACCCTCAGCGGCTTCGGCACGCTGGGCAACGACCTCTACGCCCCGTTCGACGTCGCCTACGCCAGCCACCTGCCGCAGCGCGAGCAGGACATCGACCAGGCCAAGTCGCTGCTCAAGGCGGCCGGCAAGGAGGGCCTCCAGGTCGAGCTCTTCACCGGCGACGACATCGGCTCCGTGGCCCCGGCTTCGGCCAACCTCTTCGTGCAGCAGGCCAAGCTCGCCGGGGTCGACGTCAAGGTCACCAAGAAGACCCCGTTCTACGACGACGACTACCTGTCCTACACGTTCGCGCAGGACTTCTGGAACACCCGCACGTACATCGCGCAGGCCGTCGTCGGCACCTTCCCGCCGGCCCTGGGCGGCACGTACAACGAGACCCACTGGGACAACGAGAAGCACCGCGACCTGGTCAACCGGGCGGCCAAGGAGCTCGACGAGGCCAAGCGCATCGAGCTGCTCCACGAGGCCCAGGAGATCGAGTGGAACGAGGGCGGGCTCATCATCTGGGGCTTCCGCCAGCAGGTGGATGGCTACGGCTCCAACGTCCAGGGACTCGAGCCGAGCAAGTACCTCCCGCTCGGTGGATACCGCTTCCATAAGGTCTCGGTCGCCTAGGCGCACACGATGAGCGATACGTCGACTCCCCTCCACGACCCGCTCGAAGAAGTTGCTCCACCGAAACGGCGGAGTGGTGCCGCCGCATGGGCTCTCTGGGTCGCCAGGCGGCTCGGACTGGCCGTGCTCACGATGTGGCTGGTCTCGGTCCTGGTCTTCGTGGCCACGGCCGCCCTGGGCGACCCGATCCGGGCCATCCTCGGCCGCGACTACAACGCGAACCCCGGCCGCGTGGCCGAGCTGGAGGAGCTGCTGGGCGCCGACAAGTCGGTGATCGGGCAGTACTTCGACTGGCTCGGCGGATTGCTCACGGGAGACCTCGGCACCTCGCTGGCCAGCGGCCGCCCGGTCGGCGAGCTGATCTCGGGCAGCGTGCAGAACTCGGCGATGCTGGTCTTCCTGGCCGCCCTCGTGATGATCCCGCTGTCGTTCGCCGTGGCGATGATCTCGGTGCACTACCGGCGCAGGCGCCCGGACACGGTGATCCAGACGATCCTGCTCGCCATGGCGGGACTCCCCGAGTTCGTCATCGGCGTGCTCCTCCTCGCGCTGTTCGCGACGACGGTCTTCAAGATCTTCCCCGCGGTGACGATCACCTCGCCCACGGGTCACCCGTGGGACAACTGGGAGGTTATGGTGCTGCCGACGCTGACCCTGGTGCTCTGGTGCACGCCGTACGTCTCGCGCATCGTCCGCGCCTCGCTGCTCGAGGTGATTGACAGCGAGTACGTCGAGTTGGCGCGCCTCAAGGGCATCCCGGAGAAGGTCGTGATGCGCAAGCACGCGCTCCTCAACGCGATCGTCCCGGGGATCCAGGTCATCGCCCTCCAGCTCGCCTTCCTGGCAGGCGGTGTCGTGGTCGTCGAGACGCTCTTCGCCTATCCGGGCATCGGCCTCCAGCTCGTCGACGCCGTGCGAAACCATGACGTGCCGGTGGTGCAGGCGCTCAGCATGATCATCGCCGGTGTCTACGTCGTGGTGAACCTCATCGCCGACCTGCTCTCCATCATGTTGACCCCGCGTGCAAGGACGGCGATCTCGTCATGAGCGACAACCCGACCGACCCGACGCGGGCCACCCCGCCGGCGGCAGAACCCGTCACCGAGCCCATTCCCGAGATCGCACCCGCCGAGCCCTCGACGTTCCGCAAGGCCCTCAAGCTGCCGCGGTTCACCGTCGGGCTGGGGATCACCGTGTTGTTGATCCTCTTCGTCATCGTCGGACCCTTCCTCTCCCCGCACGGCGAGAACGAGGTCACGGGCCCGCCCTTCAGTAAGACTGGCTTCCTCGGCACCGACTATCTCGGTCAGGACGTCTGGAGCCGGGTCATGCACGGCGGCGGGGAGATCCTGTTCATCGCGGTCTTCGGCACGGCGCTCGGCATGGTGCTGGGCATCGCGATCGGGGTCGTGGCGGCGTACGGCGGCGGCTGGTGGGACGAGGTGCTCATGCGTCTCAACGACGTCGTGCTCTCCTTCCCCCAGATCCTGTTGGCGCTGGTCGTGCTGACGGCCATCGAGCAGCCGTCGGCGTGGATCCTCATCGTCCTCGTGGGCGTCTCCCACGCCCCCCGCGTGGCACGCCTGGCGCGCGGCGTCGCCCTGGGACTCGTCTCTCGCGACTTCGTCATCGCCGCCGAGGCGCTCGGGGAGAAGCGAAGCAGGGTGATCCTGGCCGAGGTGCTGCCCAACATGAACGCCCCCCTGCTCGCCGAGACCGGGCTGCGCCTGACCTACTCGATCGGGCTGGTCGGTTCCCTGGGGTTCCTCGGCTTCTCGACGAACCCGGGCGCGGCCAACTGGGGCCTGATGATCCAGGAGAACCGGCTGGGACTCGCGACCCAGCCGTGGGCCGTCCTGGCGCCGGTGCTGGTCATCGCGATCTTCGCGATCGGCACCAACCTGATGGCCGACGGAATCGCGCAAGTGGCGGATCGAGGTGACCGGTGATGAGCGCCATGACCGAGGACGCCCAGGTCGACAAGGTCGGCGGCGTCGTCGTCGAGGATCTGAGCGTCCTGCTCACGGGCAAGGACATCGACGTCGTAGACGACATCGCCCTCGTGCTGAAGCCCGGCGAGGTCGTCGGGCTGGTCGGGGAGTCCGGCTCGGGCAAGACGACGGTCGGCACCTCGCTGCTCAACTACTGCCGCGCCGGCGCCTACATCGCCTCCGGCACGGTGCTCCTCGAGGGCCACCGCGACGTGCTCCAGATGCCTTGGCGGGAGGTGCGTCAGATCCGTGGCGAGGAGATCGCCTACGTGCCGCAGGACCCGGCCTCCGCGCTCAACCCGGCGATCCGGATCGGCAAGCAGATCGTCGAGCTGCTGGAGCTGCGCAACATCGGCACGGCGGAGTCCCGGCTGCAGGGCGCCCGCGATGGCCTGGCCGAGGTCGGGCTCCCCAACGACGACGAGTTCCTCAGCCGCTACTCCCACCAGCTCTCGGGCGGCCAGGTGCAGCGGGTCGCGCTGGCGATGGCCTTCCTGCCGAAGCCGAAGGTGCTGGTGCTCGACGAGCCGACGACCGGCCTCGACGTGACGACGCAGGCGATGGTCCTCGACACGATGGCCGAGCTCTGCCGCACCCACGGCGTGAGCGCGCTCTACGTCACCCACGACCTGGCGGTGGTGGCCAACATCGCGGACCGGGTCGCGGTGATGTACGCCGGCCAGATCGTCGAGCTGGGGCCGAAGGAGGCGATGTTCTCCCAGCCCACGCACCCCTACACCCGGGCGCTGCTCGACTCGATCCCGCACCTGAGCCAGGCCCGCGCGCTCACAGGGATCCCCGGCCGCACCCCGGCGCCGGGCGCCCGCCCGGGCGGCTGCCGCTTCAACGATCGGTGCTCGCTCGTGATCGATGCCTGCCGTGAGGAGGTCCCGCCCCTGCGCGAGATCGCCCCGGACCACCAGGTGCGGTGCATCCGCGCCGAGGAGATCGGCCACTGGGACATCTCGCGCGGTGTGGTGCCGGACGCCGACCCGGACCGGGAGCGGGAGATCATCCTCTCGATCGACGGGTTGAACGTGTTCTACGGGCGCAAGCACGTGGTCTACGACGTGTCCTTCGACGTGGCCAAGGCCGAGGTGGTCGCACTGGTGGGCGAGTCCGGCAGCGGCAAGACCACCATCTCGCGCTCGGTCGGCGGCCTCCACAAGGACTGGACCGGGTCGATCACCTTCGACGGGGACGTGCTGGCCCACAGCGCCCGCAAGCGCACCGCGATGAGTCGCAAGCGGCTGCAGTACATCTTCCAGAACCCCTACCTCTCCTTGAACCCGCGGCTGACGATCGAGCAGATCGTCAAGCGGCCGATGGAGCTCTTCGGCATCGCCTCGGGCAAGGAGGCCACGGACCGGGTGGTCGACCTGCTCGACCAGGTCGCGCTGGGGCCGCGGATGCTGAAGTACCAGGCCAACCGGCTCTCGGGCGGCGAGCGGCAGCGCGTCGCGATCGCCCGCGCGCTGGCCGCCGAACCCGACGTACTGATCTGCGACGAGATCACCTCGGCCCTCGACGTGTCGGTGCAGGGGTCGATCGTCGCCCTGCTCGAGGGCCTCCGGCAGCAGCGCGGCATCAGCATGCTCTTCGTCACCCACAACCTCGCGCTGGTCCGCTCGATCGCGGCGGGGGTGCAGATCCTCCAGGCGGGGCGCGTGGTCGAGTCCGGTCCGGTGGTGACGGTGATGGAGCACCCGCGGGAGGAGTACACCCGCAACCTGCTCTCCAAGAGCCCGAGGATCGACTGACACACATGTCCTCCTCCGCGGCGGCGTCGCGGGTCGCCGCGCTCAACTTCATCGATCCTCAGCACGATCCGGTGTGGAGCCGGGCGGCGGTGCGCGTCCCGGCCCCTGTGGTCGGTGCTCATCTTGCTTCCGTTGCTTCCGTTGCTTCTGCGCCGCGCGACCTGACCGTCGACATCGTGGGCGCCGGCCGGACCCGCGGCTTGGAGGAGTGGCTCACTGAGACCTCCTCCACCTCGTTGCTCGTGCTCGACGGCTCCGCGATCGTCCACGAGTGGTACGCCGACGGCTGCGACGCCGACACGTGCTTCCTCGGCGCCTCGATGACCAAGTCCGTGCTGGCGCACCTGGTCGGCAGGGCGGTGAGCGAGGGCGCTCTCGGGTTGCGCGACCCGGTCACCGACCACGTGCCCGAGCTGGCCGGCTCGGCGTACGACGGCACGGTCGTGCTGGACGTCCTGACGATGACCACGGGCCTCGACTGGGTCGAGGACCACCGCGACCCCGAGAGCCTCGCCGCCCGGCTCGCGCGCTGCTTCGCCACGGGCGCCGACTCGCGCGCTGTGCTACGCGAGGTCCGGCCGGGGGTGGCGCCGGGGACGCGGTTCAGCTACTGCACCGCCGACTCGCAGGTGCTGGACTGGGTGCGCGAGCGGGCGACCGGGCGGTCCTACGTCGAGGACGTCGCCCGGCTGTGGCGGGCGCTCGGGTGCACGGCCGACGCCTACGTGGTCGTCGACGGGGCCGGGACCGCGCTGGCGGGCGGCGCGCTCGTGGCGACCGCGCGGGACTGGGCCCGGGTGGCGGCACTGGCCGTCGCCGGGCGCACGCTCGGCGGCTCGCAGTTGCTCGATCCCGACTGGGTTGAGGCTGCGGCCCGCCCGGCGTACCCGTTCCTCGGCGTGGGCCGGCTGCCCAGCAGCATCACCACCCACGCGGGCTTCGGCTACCACTGGTGGCCGATGGACGACGCGGGCCGCCGGGTGACCGCGGACGGCACCCGCGGTCAGTTCGCCTGTTGCGATCGTCGTACCGGCGCCGTCGTGGTCAAGACCTCACGCTGGCCGTACGACGACTTCCTCATCGACCGGCAGGCGCGCGACCTCAGCTACCTCGGCCTTCAC
>JBDHZS010000186.1:0-7082 GCA_039812025.1 Nocardioides sp.
GAGGATCGACGCCGCGTGCCCGCGGTCCGCGGCGTCGCGGTAGAGCCGCCCCCGCGCCTGCGTGGTCTCGATCGCGCGGACGGCGACCGGCAGCGGCTCGGTCACCAGCGCGCCGAGCCGCCGGCCGCGCCACAGCGCGAGCGGGACGAAGGCGACGCCGCCCAGGATCAGGCCGGGCACGACCCACGGCGGCAGGAAGCGGCGCAGCGTCACCCCGTCCCCGGCCGGCAGGTCGGCGAGCGAGGGCACGTACCAGACCAGCCGCTCCCGCTCCCCGAGCAGCCGCAGCGCGACGGCACTGTTGTCACCCCGCACGATCGTCTCGTTGCTCAGCAGGGATCCGGCCCCGAGCACCCGGGCGCCGTCGGGCCCGGTCCCGAGCACGTGGCCCGCGCCGAGGCCGAAGCACCCCTGCGAGGTCGGGTACGACGCGGCGCCGTCGACGTCGATCCGCAACCCGGCGAAGGGCTCGCAGCCCGCCGCGATCGGGTCGTCGGGCTGGGCGGGGATCGGGGCCCCGAAGCCGAATCGCTCGGCCGCCTCCGCGACCGGGTCGACGACGATCAGCCCGGCGGGATCGACCACCGCGAGCGTCCGGTCGATGGTCGTGGCTCCGAGGTAGGCGGTCTGGGTGATCACCACCGTCGCAGAGGAGCCGGACGGGAGCGCCTCCTCCAGTTGCCCGGCGCTGCGCACCACCTCGACGTCGACGCCCCAGTCGGCCAGCACGTGCGCCACCGCCCGGGCGCCGTCGGGCGCTGGGCTGTCCGGGTCCAGCGGCCCGGCCCCGCGGCTCCCGGAGGCCCAGGCGAGCAGGGCGGCCACCGCGAGCACGACCGCGCCGATCAGCAGCGTCGAGCGGTGCCGGGCCCACATCAGCGCGTCACCGCCCGGTCCAGGGCCGCCTCGAGCGCCAGCACCCGCTCGGCCTGGTCGCGCGACGCGGCGTGATCGCCGTACCGGACCTCCTCGAAGAGCGCCGCGGTCGACGCCAGCTCGTCCCGCGCCTCAGGATGTACGACGCCCAGCGCGGCCGCCGTCTCCCGGGCCGTGGCCTCGGGATGATCCTCGATCCGGCCGCGCTCCAGCTGGCCCGCCGCGAGCGCCCGGAAACCCTCGATCACCGCGGTGCCGAAGTCCCCGGCACCGACCGCGGCCTCGGCGAGTGCGCGGTATTCGGCGGCGGTGCGGCGCCGCTCGGGCAGCAGCGGCCCGGCGCGCCGGGAGGACGAGGCGGTCCTCCGGGCCCGGCCGAGGAACCACAGCAGCCCCGCCAGCAGCGCGACCGCGATCAGGATCGAGGCCGCGACGCTCGCGAACGAGAGGTCCGCGGTCGCCTCGACCAGCCGCGACCAGCGCTCGATGACCCAGTCGAGCATCTCGCGCAGCAGGTTGCGCTCGTGGTAGTCGGGGTGGGCGAGCTCGCGCTCCAGCCACTCCCGCGCCTGCTCGGGCGAGGGATCCAAGGGAACGGGGGTCATGGCTGCACCTGGCGCATCAGCGCCACGTCGTACCCCTCCTTGCGCATCCGCTGATCGAGGTACTGCAGCGAGGTCACCGCGGAGGTGAAGGGCGCGGTGAAGGCGGTCGCGATCACCTGCGCCAGCGCGGCGCTGAAGATGATCGCCCCGATCACCAGCCGCGGCGGCAGCGCGAGCGCCCCGAACTGGCCCGCGAAGGAGACCGGCGCGCTCAGCAGGTTGCCCGCGATCGCCACCAGCACGGCGGTCAGCAGGGCGATCCCGAAGAGCCGCCAGAACTGCCCGAGCGAGAGCCGGTAGCCCCGGGCGATGGCGGCGAACACCCCGATCGGCTCCAGCACGAAGGCCGGCACCGACAGCAGGTAGCACCGGATCCAGAACCACACCATCGCGGCGACGAAGATCGGCGCGGTGAGCAGCCCGAAGCCGAGGTAGGCCGGCCACGGCGGGTCGGCGAACACCAGCATCACCCAGGCGGCCGCGTAGACGGCGATGATCGCGCTGATCGCCAGCCCCAGCAGCAGCGTCAGCCCGAGCAGCCGCCACCGCTTGCCCCGGGTCGCCGCCCACGCCTGGCCCAGGCTGAGCTTGCGCCCGACCGCGGCGGCCGCGGTGACGTGGGCGATCATCCCGGTGACGAAGACCAGCCCGAGGCCCTGCAGCAGCGCGCCCAGCAGCAGCGAGCCGTAGCTGGCCGCGAGCGCGATGATGTCGGCGCCGGTGAAGATCTCGTCGCCCCCGGGGGTGCCGGTGACCGGGTCGAAGGAGACGTCGATCGCCAGCGAGACGACCAGGGTGGCCAGCACCGGGATCGCCATCGCTACGGCGCCTACCAGCACCGCCGAGCCGACGGTCGCGCGCGGGTTGAAGCGGATGATCCGGAACGCCGCGTCGTAGATGTCGCCCAGCCCCAGCGGCCGCAACGGCATCGCGCCCGGCCGGTGCGCGGCGGCAGGGGTGACCGAGGGGGGTGCGGGCGGCACGGGCGGGGTGGGCGGGGGCGGGCCGAGATGGTCGGGCTGCCCGCCGGGCGGCGTCCAGCCGGTGGGTTCGTCGGTCCCGGACAAGGTGGCGGCCCCCGTAGAATCATGTCGATGTGCTGGCCCCATCTTGTCAGAGGCCGCCAGGTGCCCGGATTTGGCATGAGCCGCAGCTAGTGGCACGATTGTCCGGTTGCTTCGGCACGGGTTGCCGCGGCACGGACCACCTTGACTACTGAATCGCGTCTCCCAGCGGGCGGCCACCGCCTGCCGAGATCTCAGTGATCACGCGTGCACCTCCGTGCCGGGAGACTCGATCCACCCGACCGTGCGCCAACCCCGACCAGGTCCCCTGGGAGGAGCTGGGCACACGCGCGTCGCACCAGCTGCGACACGCCCGACCTCGGGGGTCGGCGGGCGAGCGACACCCACCCAAGCCCCACACGAAGAAGGACGAGAGATGGCGGGACAGAAGATCCGCATCCGGCTCAAGGCATACGACCACGAGGTGATCGACACCTCGGCGCGGAAGATCGTCGACACGGTCACGCGCACGGGCGCGAAGGTTGCCGGGCCGGTGCCGCTGCCGACCGAGAAGAACGTCTACTGCGTCATTCGCTCCCCCCACAAGTACAAGGACTCCCGGGAGCACTTCGAGATGCGCACCCACAAGCGCCTCATCGACATCATCGACCCCACGCCGAAGACGGTCGACAGCCTGATGCGCCTCGACCTGCCCGCCGGCGTCGACATCGAGATCAAGCTCTGAGGTATCTGCGATGACCATCGAACGCAACGTGAAGGGGCTGCTGGGCACCAAGCTCGGCATGACCCAGCTCTGGGACGCCGACAACCGCGTCGTCCCGGTCACCGTGATCGCCGCGACCACCAACGTGGTCACCAAGATCCGCCGCCCGGACGTCGACGGCTACAACGCCGTCCAGCTGGGGTACGGCGAGATCGAGGCCCGCAAGGTGAACCAGCCCGACGCCGGGCAGTTCGCCAAGGCCGGCGTGACGCCGCGCCGCCACCTGGTGGAGATCCGCACCGCCGACGCCGCGACGTACCAGGTCGGCCAGGAGATCACCCCGGAGATCTTCGCCGCCGGCGAGGAGATCGACGTCACCGGCACCAGCAAGGGCAAGGGCTTCGCGGGCACCATGAAGCGCCACGGGTTCTCCGGCGTCGGCGCCTCCCACGGCGCGCACCGCAACCACCGCAAGCCCGGCTCGATCGGCGCCTGCGCCACCCCGGGCCGCGTCTTCAAGGGCACCCGGATGGCCGGTCGCATGGGTGGCGACACGGTCACCACGCAAAACCTCACCGTGCACGCCGTCGACGCGGAGAAGGGCCTGATCCTGCTCAAGGGCGCCGTCCCCGGCCCCAAGGGCGGGCTCGTCGTCCTCCGCTCGGCCGCGAAGAAGAACCAGGAGGCCTGAGCCAGATGGCTACCAAGATCCTCGACGTGGACCTCCCCGCCGACGTCTTCGACGTCGAGGTCAACGTCCCCCTGATCCACCAGGTCGTCGTCGCCCAGCAGGCGGCGGCGCGCCAGGGCACCCACGCGACCAAGACCCGCGGCCAGGTCTCCGGCGGCGGCGCGAAGCCCCACCGCCAGAAGGGCACCGGCCGCGCCCGCCAGGGCTCGACCCGCGCGCCGCAGTTCACCGGCGGTGGCGTCGTCCACGGCCCGCAGCCGCGCTCCTACGCGCAGCGAACCCCCAAGAAGATGAAGGCCGCCGCGCTGCGCGGGGCGCTCTCCGACCGCGCCCGCAACGGCCGCGTCCACGTCGTCAAGCGGCTGGTCAAGGGCGACGCGCCCTCGACCAAGGCCGGCCTCGCCGCCCTCGCCAAGGTCTCCGACCGCGAGCGCTTCCTGGTCGTCCTGGACCGCTCCGACGTCGTCAGCTGGCTCTCGCTGCGCAACGCGCCGCAGGTGCACATCGTGGCCACCGACCAGCTCAACACCTACGACGTGCTGGTCAGCGACGACGTCGTCTTCACCAAGAAGGCCTACAAGGCGTTCGTAGCCAAGGCGAGCAAGGAGGCAGACAAGTGAGCAGCCTGCACAAGGACCACCGCGACATCCTGCTCGCGCCGGTGGTGTCGGAGAAGAGCTACGGCCTCCTCGACGCCAACAAGTACACCTTCCTGGTGCACCCGGACGCGAACAAGACCGAGATCAAGATCGCCGTGGAGAAGATCTTCGACGTCAAGGTCACCGGGGTCAACACCATCAACCGCAAGGGCAAGGCGCGCCGCACCCGCTTCGGGATGGGCAAGCGCAAGGACACCAAGCGAGCGATCGTCAGCCTCGCCGACGGCGACCGCATCGACATCTTCGCAGGCCCGGTCGGGTGACCGGGACCGTTAAGGACTGATTGAGCAATGGCTATCCGCAAGTACAAGCCGACCACCCCGGGCCGCCGCGGCGCCTCGGTGGCCGACTTCGTCGAGATCACCCGGACCACGCCGGAGAAGTCGCTGACCCGCCCGCTGCCCAAGAAGGGCGGCCGCAACAACCAGGGCCGGATCACCACCCGCCACCAGGGCGGCGGCCACAAGCGCGCCTACCGGGTCATCGACTTCCGTCGCTACGACAAGGACGGCGTGCCCGCCAAGGTCGCCCACATCGAGTACGACCCCAACCGCACCGCCCGCATCGCGCTGCTGCACTACGCCGACGGCGAGAAGCGCTACATCCTGGCCCCGCTCGGCCTGGCCCAGGGCCAGCGCGTCGAGTCCGGCGCCGGCGCCGACATCAAGCCCGGCAACAACCTGCCGCTGCGCAACATTCCGGTCGGTACGACGATCCACGGCGTGGAGCTGCGCCCCGGCGGCGGCGCCAAGATCGCCCGCTCGGCCGGCATCTCCGCGCAGCTCGTCGCCCGCGAGGGCTCGCGCGCCACGCTGCGGATGCCCTCCGGCGAGATGCGGTACGTCGACGTCCGCTGCCGCGCGACGGTCGGCGAGGTCGGCAACGCCGAGCAGTCCAACATCAACTGGGGCAAGGCCGGCCGGATGCGGTGGAAGGGCAAGCGCCCCACCGTCCGCGGTGTCGTCATGAACCCCGTCGACCACCCGCACGGTGGTGGCGAGGGCAAGACCTCGGGTGGTCGCCACCCGGTGTCCCCGTGGGGCAAGCCCGAGGGCCGCACGCGCAAGCGCAAGGCCTCCGACGCCCAGATCATCCGCCGCCGCAAGACCGGCAAGAAGCGCTGAGAAGCGACCGGTAGGGAAGAAGAGAGATGCCTCGCAGCCTGAAGAAGGGCCCCTTCGTCGACGACCACCTGATGAAGAAGGTGGACGCGCAGAACGAAGTGGGCACCCACAACGTCATCAAGACCTGGTCTCGTCGTTCGATGATCGTCCCGGCCATGATCGGCCACACGATCGCCGTGCACGACGGCCGCAAGCACGTCCCCGTGTTCGTGACCGACTCGATGGTCGGCCACAAGCTCGGTGAGTTCGCCCCGACCCGCACCTACCGCGGGCACGTCAAGGAAGACCGGAAGGGAAGGCGTCGATGAGCACCACCGAGCGCCAGCGCACCAGCGCCCGCCGCGAGTCGCTGCTCGGCGACCAGCCGGGGGCCTTCGCGAGCGCACGCTACGTGCGGATCAGCCCGATGAAGGCGCGGCGGGTCGTCAACCTGGTCCGCGGCCTGCCCGTGGACGACGCCCTGGCCACCCTGCGGTTCGCGCCGCAGTCGGCGTCCGAGACCGTCTACAAGGTCCTCACCAGCGCGATCGCCAACGCCGAGGGCACCGAGGACCTCAACCGCGCCGACCTCGTGGTCAGCGTCGCGCTGGTCGACGAGGGCCCCACCATGAAGCGGTGGCGGCCGCGCGCCCAGGGCCGGGCCAGCCGGATCAACAAGCGCACCAGCCACATCACGCTGGTCGTGCAGCCCGCGGATGTGGTCGCTGAGTCCAAGAACTCCAAGAAGAAGGGCAAGGACGCCTGATGGGCCAGAAGATCAACCCCAACGGCTTCCGCCTGGGCATCTCCACCGACCACAAGAGCCGGTGGTACGCCGACAAGCTCTACAAGTCCTACGTCGGTGAGGACGTCGAGATCCGCAAGCTGCTCAGCAAGGGCATGGAGCGGGCCGGCATCTCCAAGGTGGAGATCGAGCGGACCCGCGACCGGGTCCGGGTCGACATCCACACCGCGCGCCCGGGCATCGTGATCGGCCGCCGAGGCGCCGAGGCGGACCGGATCCGCGGCGAGCTGGAGAAGCTCACCGGCAAGCAGGTGCAGCTGAACATCCTCGAGGTCAAGAACCCCGAGATCGACGCGCAGCTGGTCGCCCAGGGCGTCGCCGAGCAGCTCAGCGGCCGCGTGCAGTTCCGCCGCGCCATGAAGAAGGCGATGCAGACCTCGATGCGTTCGGGTGCCAAGGGCATCCGGATCCAGTGCTCCGGCCGCCTCAACGGCGCCGAGATGTCGCGCACCGAGTTCTACCGCGAGGGCCGGGTGCCGCTGCACACGCTCCGCGCGGACATTGACTACGGCTTCTACGAGGCCAAGACGACCTTCGGCCGGATCGGCGTGAAGGTCTGGATCTACAAGGGCGCGGTCGCCGGCACCCGTGCCGAGCGCCAGGCGCAGGCCGCCG
>JBDHZS010000187.1:0-7048 GCA_039812025.1 Nocardioides sp.
CGCGGCGAGTACGACGAGGCTCGCGCACCCCAACCCGCGGTAGAAGCGCATGCACGAGTCTAGGCAGGCCGACACATCCGGCGCCGTCGGATGGCGCAGAATGCTCGAAGGCGCCGCGGGCCCGCTGTGCCCCAACCGACCGACGAGGAGCACTGCACATGGAAGCCAGCTCGATCATGGGGTGGACCCTGGTGGAGGAGATCCCGATCCCCGCCGACGTCACGGATCTGCTCGTCGACGGGGAGCATGCGGTGGCGGCGTACAAGACCCTGCGCGACAGCGCGGTCTTCACCAACAAGCGGCTGATCGTCCGCGACGCGCAGGGCTTCACCGGCAAGAAGGTCGAGATCCACTCGCTGCCCTACAGCTCGATCCACATGTGGTCCTCGGAGAACGCGAGCGGCCTCCTCGACCGCGACGCCGAGATCCAGCTGTGGACCCGCGCCGGCGAGATCAAGGTCAAGCTCCAGAAGAAGATCGACATCCGGCGCCTGGACCACCTGCTGGCCTCCGAGATCCTGCAGTAGGCACCTCGCCGCGGGGCCGGAAGCAGGAACCCGCCTGTCCTGTCGATGCAGGTCAGGCGGGTGGTGGCTCCCCCGGTTGGACTCGAACCAACAACCCTCCGGTTAACAGCCGAATGCTCTGCCAGTTGAGCTACAGGGGATCGCGAGCCCGCACAGGTTAGCAACCACCCCGGCCCCGGGACCAATCCGGGCCGCGGGTGCGGGGGCCGCCGCTTCGTCGAGGTAACCAGGCGGGCTCGCGCTCTGCGCGTCGTACCCACCCCGGAACTGCTGCGCCGCCTGCATAACTTGATGAAGCGGCGGAGCAGGACCGACGGCGGGCGCGAGGACGACACATCGTGTGCCTCCGCACGCGCCTGGTGAGTGCAGAGGCACATGTTCTCGCCGCGCTCGGAGAGCGGGGGCCTGAGCACCTACCCGGTGAGTGCAAAGGCACACAATCGCGGCGCCACGACCGAACGGGCCGGATTGGCGCGGGCTCAGCCGAGGCCGACCTCGGACTTGGCGTCCGCGAGTCCCTGGGCGGCGGCTTGGCGGACGACGGGGTCGAAGGGGTCGATGCCAGCGTCGTACTCGTAGATCCAGGTCAGCGGCTCGTCGCCGACGCTGGGACGGCGGGCGATCACCCACAGGCCCCGCTTGCCGTGGACGGCCACCCGCCGCTGGAGTACGACGGTGGCGCTGACCCGCTCCCGGACCAGCTCCAGGAACACCCCGGGCGCAGGCAGGACGAAGGCGTGCTCGGGCCGGGGCTGCCCGAAGGTGCCGACCTCGCTGACCCGCCAGGTCTCCTCGTCGCGCTCCCACTCCGACGCCTCGACCAGGTGCCAGGGCACCCGGTGCTCGCCCAGATAGAGCGCGCTGCGTGTGCCGGCGAGCTCCGTGCCGTCGGCCGCGGTGCACGAGGCGAGCACCCGCTCGCCGTCGCGGCGGGACTGGCCGGACCGGGCGCCGCGCCTTGACAACAGACTCACTCCCCCACCCCCATCGCGTGTTCCCTCAGGGTACGCCGGTGCCGCTCGAGGGCGATCAGCTCGCCGAACATCCGGTTGTAGTCGGCGACCTGCTCGACGGGATTGGTCCGCTGCAGCCGCGACTTGACCTCGCTGATCCGGCGCAGCGCGGTCAGCTCCTGGAGCCGGTAGGAGTGCTGGGCCGCGTACGCCGCGTCGGGGGTGCGCTGGGTCCGCAGCGGCTCCACGGCGAGCGCGGAGACGGCCGAAGAGACCATCGGGTCGGAGGCGGCGTCGCGGAGCCGGACGGCCCAGCCGGGGTCCGAGGCCCCCGAGGACGGCCCGCCTGCGGCGGTGACCAGGCCCCAGATGGCGCGGTAGACCGGATGGGTGAAGTCGTTCGGGCCGACGTCAGCGAACGACGCGCCCGCGGCCTCGGGGTGGTGCAGCACCAGCTTCAGGGTCTCCCGCTCCAGGGCGAAGCGCGGCTCGAGCAGGTCCGGCACGCGCCGGTCGGGAGCGGACGGCGCCTCGGGGACGGACGAGGACCGCGAACGGACCCGCTCCGGCCCCCGGCGCCCGGCGCGGCGCACCTCGGCGCGCGCCTCCTCGACGTCGATGCCGATCATGCTGGCCACCTCGCGGGCGAAGGCGTCGACCTTCGCCTTGTCGCGCACGCTGGCGACCAGCCGGGCGGCCTCGCGCAGCGCGTCGATCCGGGCATCGGCCCGGTCGAGGTCGTAGCGGCCGACCACGTGGCCGAGCACGAACCGGTAGAGCGGCACCCGCCGAGCGACCAGCTCACGGACGGCGGCGTCGCCGTCGCGCATCCGCAGCTCGCAGGGGTCCAGCCCGGACGGCTCGACCGCGACGTAGGTCTGGGAGACGAAGTTCTGGTCGCCCTCGAAGGCCCGCAGCGCCGCCTTCTGCCCGGCGGCGTCGCCGTCGAAGGTGAAGATCACCTCGCCGCGGAACTCCGCGTGGTCGTTGAGGAAGCGCCGCAGCACCCGCGCGTGGTCGTCGCCGAACGCCGTACCGCAGGTGGCCACCGCGGTCCCGACCCCGGACAGGTGGCAGGCCATCACGTCGGTGTAGCCCTCGACGACCACCGCCTGCGACGCCCGCCCGATCTCGCGCCGCGCCAGGTCGATGCCGTAGAGCACCTGGCTCTTCTTGTAGATGGCGGTCTCGGGGGTGTTGAGGTACTTCGCCTCGATCCGGTCGTCGTCGAAGATCCGTCGCGCGCCGAACCCGATCACGTCGCCCGACGCGTCCCGGATCGGCCACACGAGGCGGCCGCGGAAGCGGTCGTACGCCGACCGGCCGATCGCCACCAGCCCGGCGGCGACCGCCTCGGCCTCGGAGAAGCCCCGGGCCAGCAGGTGCTTGCGCAGGTCCTCGCCCCCGCGGGGCGCGAAGCCGAGCCCGAAGTGCGCCGCCGCCTGCTGGTCGAAGCCCCGCTCGTCGAGGAACTGCCGCGCGACGATCGCCGCGGGCGAGCCGAGCAGCTCGGAGTAGTACTCCGAGGCGACCCGGTGCGCCTCGATCAGCCGCGACCGCTGCGGCCCCTTGGGTCGCTCGACCGGGGAGTCGCCGTCCTCGCGGCGCAGCGCCACGCCGTACTTGTCCGCGAGCCGCTCGATCGCCTCGACGAAGCTCAGCCCGTCGATTTTCATCAGGAACGCGATGACGTCCCCGCCCTCCTGGCAGCCGAAGCAGTGGAAGAACTGCCGCGCGGGGGTGACGTGGAACGACGGCGACTTCTCGTCGTGGAAGGGGCACAGGCCCTTCATGGACCCGCCGCCGGCGTTGCGCAGTGTCACGTAGTCGGAGACGACCTCGTCGATGCGCGCCTTCTCGCGCACCTCGGCGATGTCTTCGTCGCGGATCCGCCCTGCCACGTCGCGGAGTCTACGGCCTCCGCCGCGGTTGCCCACGGCCTCGGCGCCGCCCCTGTGGATAACCCCCGATCAACCGACCTTGACCCTCGCGATCGCCTGGTTGTCGGCCCGGGCGCCGTTCGCGACCTTGTGGTAGCCGGGCCCGCCCGGCCGCTCCCAGGTGCTCAGCGGGATCACCTGGACCCCGATCCGGTGCTTGCCCTTCGCCAGCTTGGTCGTGCCCAGCGGCACCCGCACCCGCGCCGTGCCTCCGGCGGTCACGGTGATCTTGCCGACCTTCTCGTGGGCGGCGGCAGGATCGGCCAGCTGCGGGCTGCAGTGCTCGGTGCCGCGGCCGCACACCCACACCCGGGTGGCGACCTGGGCGCCGTAGAGCGTCGTGGCCGAGCCGATGTCGACCACGACCCGGTTGCGGTCCTTGGCGACCTTGATGCTCCCAGGGCCCACCGACAGGTCGCTGCGCGTCACCCCGGCCCGGTTGCCCTCGAAGCGAGGCGTCAACACGTAGGCCTGGTTGTTGGTGGACGGGCAGGGGGACTGGAACTCCTCGGCGTCGCCGAAGTTGTAGTAGTCCAGCGTGGCGTTGCCGTACCAGGGATTGTTGCTGCTGCAGCTCGAATCCTGGACCGAGCGCCACGTCCCGGGCACCGCCTTCGTGGCGCGCCGCTTGCTCGCGGGCACAGTGAACGACGTAGCGGTGGTCGCGAGCACCAGGTCGTCGGTCACGTTGTAGCCCGGGATCTTGCGCACCCTGACCGGGTCGCCCACGGCGAGCCCGTGGTCGACGTCGGTGGTGAAGACGAAGACGTCCTCGCCGTCGAGGGTCGCGGTGGCCGCCTGGCGCACCGTGCCCTTCAGGGTGCGGTCGGTCAGCACGACCGGCGCCTCCCAGTCGAAGACCTCCTCGAACCTCCGGTCGGGGTCGATCACCGCGTAGATCGGCTGGCCCGGCTGCCCGGCGAAGCCGGCCGGGGGCGTCCACGAGGCGCGGACCTCGGTCGATCCCCGCCTGGGGATGGTCGTGGTGATCCGGCTCTGCGCGATGACGTAGCCGCCGCGAGCGGGGTCGCCGAGGTAGAACCGCACGAGCAGCGGCCGCGACGAGCTGGCCACCAGGTCCGTCAGGGCGTAGTTGTGCACCGTCGCCCTGACCTGGAGCGGCATGCCGACCTGCTGGGCGGCCGGCGGGCGGCACACGCCCTCCTCGTCGCACCTCCACGTGGTGAAGCCGGGCGAGGACATCATCACGTCCAGGTTGTCGTCCAGCCCGGTGTGGACCCGGTAGGGCTCGGCGAGCAGCGGCAGCGAGAACGCCGGGTCGGGCCGCGCGGGCAGGTCGGGGTCGCCGACCGCGCCGTACCCCCACACCGGGTTGCCCCACAGGCCGCTGGAGCCCACGGGCGCCGCGGTCCAGGTCAGGGTGAGCGCGCCGCTCTTCGGGTCGTCGGCGAGGTACGGCGTGACCCGGTAGCTCCCGGGCCGCCCGGCGCTGCCGTAGTCGAATCCCCAGGTCGTGGCGGACTCCAGCACCATCGACATCATCGACTCGTCGTTCTGCTCGAACTCGCCCTTGACGTGGGACTCCCACAGGAAGCTCACCGGACCGGTGTCGGCCTCCCCCTCGGTCGCGATCTCGGCGCTGGCGCCGTTCATGACCGCGTACCGCTCCTCGTAGCCCTCGACGGAGCCGAACTCGAAGCTGACGCTCCCGGACGAGCCGGGTCCGATCTCCTGGGTCTGGACCGGCAGTTCGCTGGGCTGCCGGCTGATCGTGCAGCCCCTGGTCGCGCAGTCCACGGACGCCGACGGCACGGACGCCCCGATCCGCTGCAGGACGATCTGGGTGGGCGTGCGGATGGCGGCGACGACGTAGTCGGTGCCGTCGAAGGCACCGGTGCCACGGAGCCGGACCGGGTCCTGCTGGCCTGTGCACTGCTTGTCGATGGCGGAGGGGAAGGCGGTCTTCACGGACCCGTCCTCGAGCGCGCAGAGGTAGCCGTGGTTGCCGTCGGTGATCACCGCGAGCCGGTTGCCCGACTCCCGCTTCACCGACATCACCTTGGTACGACGTGTCTCGAGCTTGGACACCGACGCCGGGTAGGAGAGCACGTTGCCCGGCGTCGGGCCCGCGAAGACGGAACCGTACTGGGGATCGACGGTGGAGATCCAGGAGAAGACCGTGTCCATGGGCGTCGCGGAATAGGTCCACAGGTCCGGCTCGTCCGGGAGCGCCCCGCCCGCGAACGTGCCGTAGTAGACCGGGACCTGGTTGATCTCAATGTCCGAGGTCGCCACGAACGCCCGGTCCTGCATGGGCGCCGCGACCTGCTCGGTGGTGTAGCGGAACGAACGGGTCTGCTGGTTCTCGGTCTGCTGCTCCTCGCTGTGGGCGTAGGCCAGCTCCAACGTGGCCTCCCAGCACACCGCCAGGCAGTCGCCGCCCAGCGGGTGCTCCCCGCCGCCGACCCCCGTCTTCAGCGCACTGTCGACGCCCCAGCTGCTCTGCACCGACACCGCGAGGCTCGACTCGGTGCCGCCCTCGGTCAGATAGCTGGTCTGCATCGGGCAGTCGCCGGTGTCGGTGTCGGCGCCGTTGCCCGCGTAGCAGTTGGACAGGTCGTAGACCTCGGCCGAGGAGATCCAGCCGTCCTTGTCATAGCCGGGGTGCGAACCGTCGATCGTGAGGAAGCCGACCGGGGGCGCCCGCATCACCATCATCGGCTGCACCTCCCCCACCGCGTACGACGTGACGGGATCTCCCAGCGTCGAGCTGTTGCCGTCGAAGTCGGCGACCGTCACGTCGACGTGGGTGCGCTCGTTGGCCACCGGGTCGTAGTCGTTCACCCCCGGCGGCACGTTGCCGGCCCGGACCGACGCCGACCGCTCGCCCTCGTGGGCGAACCCGAGCACCCCCTCGCGGTCGACGGTGACGCCGAGGGCGTCGACGGCCACGCCCGAGTCGGTGGCATCGGTCGGGTCGCCGCAGGTGGTGGGGTTGTCGCAGGTCCAGCCGAGCAGGACGTCGGGGTTGATCCCCTCGGGGTACGCCGTGTCGACGCTGCTGTCGGTCTGCCGGCGCGCCAGCCGCCCGACGCTCAGCGAGATCTGGCCGCTGCCGGCGCCGCCGACCGCCTGGTAGCCGTAGCCGGGCGCGACCGAGGTGACCCCCGCGGGAAGGGCCAGGGGCTGGCTCCAGTCGCCGGTCGCCGGCAGGCGCCGCGCGTGGGGCCGCCAGCCGTGACCGCCCGTGCCTGCCGTTCCCTGACTCCACAGGCTGACCGCCACCGGGGCGAGGTTCGCGGTCTGGGCGGTCTCGACTCCCGGCAGGGTCTCGGCCACGACCAGTTCGTCGCCCGTCCTGCCGTCGAAGTCGGCGGTGGCCACGGCGATCCGGGAGCGGCCGGCCGGGGCCACGCTGCTCACCCGGCTGAGCACGGTGGCGCAGGCCTCCGGGTCCGAGGCCGGGTCGGAGGAGTCGGTCGCGGTGGTGGGCGTCAGCGCGAGGCCGTTGGTGACGTCGAAGGTCTGGATCAGGTGGTCGGCCCGGTTCGGGGCGCCGCCGACGGCGGTCCAGCCGATCGCCAGGTCCGCGCCCTCGCTCGTCGTCGAGCCGGAGCGGAAGTGTCCCGAGGCGAGCGAGATCGCCGTGGGCGACCAGGTCGCGGGC
>JBDHZS010000188.1:0-7045 GCA_039812025.1 Nocardioides sp.
TCGCACCTGCTGGACGACGAGAACGGAGCGCCGGAGCCATCTCCGGTGCTGCCGCACTGACGTCGTACCGGATCTCGGCTTGGGCCGCCGCGGGCCGCGGTGAGAGTCTGTGCGCCGTGACTGAACCCAGCTCGTTCTCCGTCGTCGCGGCGCAGCAGCGGATGCACGCCGCGCTGGCGCGGATGTCCGGCGTCCTCGAGCCGCTCGGCGAGCTGTTCGAGGACGCCGGCGAGTCGCTGGCGCTGGTCGGCGGGCCGGTCCGCGACGCGCTCCTCGGCCGCGACCACAACGACCTGGACCTCACCACGTCGGCGCGGCCCGAGACCACCGAGCGGCTGCTCGCCGGCTGGGCCGACGCGATCTGGGACATGGGCCGCGACTTCGGCACGATCGGGTGCCGCAAGGGCGAGTGGACCGTCGAGATCACCACCTGGCGCTCGGAGTCCTACGACCCGTCCTCGCGCAAGCCTCAGGTCGCCTACGGGGACAACCTCGACGGGGACCTGGTGCGCCGCGACTTCACCATCAACGCGATGGCGATTGCGCTGCCGCTGCGCGCCGACAGGTCCTTCGTCGACCCCTACGGCGGGATCGTCGACCTCGCGCACGGGGTGATCCGGACGCCGGGCACCCCCGAGCGGTCCTTCACCGACGACCCGCTGCGGATGATGCGGGCGGCCCGCTTCGCCGCACAGCTCGGCTTCACGGTCGACGAGGGCGTCCAGGCGGCCATGTCGGAGCTGGCCGAACGGATCACGATCGTCTCCGCCGAGCGGGTGCGGGACGAGCTGGTGAAGCTCATCTGCGCGCCGTACCCGCGCGCGGGGCTGCGGCTCCTCGTCGACACCGGGCTCGCGGAGCGGGTGCTGCCGGAGCTTCCGGCGCTCGCGTTGGAACGGGACGAGCACCACCGCCACAAGGACGTCTACGAGCACACGCTGACCGTGCTGGAGCAGGCGATCGACCTGGAGGACCGGCTCGGCGGGGGCCCGGACTTCGTGGCCCGGTTCGCGGCCCTGATGCACGACGTCGGCAAGCCGAGGACCCGGCGGTTCCTCCCCGACGGCACCGTGACCTTCCACCACCACGACGTGGTCGGCGCGAAGCTGACCCGCCGCCGGATGCAGGCGCTGCGGTTCTCGGGCGAGCAGATCGACGCGGTGAGCAAGCTGGTCGAGCTCCACCTGCGCTTCCACGGGTACGGCGGGGGCGAGTGGACCGATTCGGCGGTACGGCGCTACGTCCGCGATGCCGGCGACCAGCTCGAGCGGCTCCACGTGCTCACCCGGGCCGACTGCACCACCCGCAACCGGCGCAAGGCGCTGCGGCTGCAGCGGACCTACGACGACCTGGAGGCGCGGATCGCGCGGCTCTCGGCCGAGGAGGAGCTGGCCTCGATCCGGCCCGACCTGGACGGCAACCAGATCATGGAGATCCTCGGGATCGGCCCCGGGCGGCGGGTCGGGGCGGCGTACCGGCACCTCCTCGAGCTGCGGCTGGACCACGGCCCGATGACGCCCGAGGAGGCCGAGGCGGCGCTGCGGGAGTGGGCGCGCGCGAACCCGGAGTAGGGTGCCACGATGCGCAGCGATCTGTTCCAGCAGTCGAACCTCGAGGTCGAGACCAGCGAGCGGTTCACGCTCCAGAACAGCCAGATGCTCCGGGTGGCGCTCGGCGGCGACGTCCTCGCGACCAAGGGCGCGATGGTCGCCTACCAGGGCCGGATCAAGTTTGACCACGAGAGCTCGGGGACCTGGAGCAGGTTCGCCAAGAAGGTCTTCTCCAGCGAGGACGTCTCCCTGATGCGGATCTCCGGCGAGGGCGAAGTGTTCCTGGCCGACCAGGCCGGCTACGTCTACCTGCTGCACCTGGACAACGAGTCGATCTCGATCAACAGCCGCAACCTGATGGCCTTCGACGCCGGCATGACCTGGGACATCCAGCGCAACAAGGGCGCCGGCATGGCCACCGGCGGCTTCTACAACACCACCGTCACCGGCACCGGGACCGTCGCGATCAACGTCGTCGGGATCCCGGTGGTGCTCGACTGCGCCCAGCAGCCGACGTACGTCGATCCCCACGCCGCCGTCTGCTGGAGCACCCACCTGCAGCCCAGCGTCCAGAGCTCGATGAACATGTCCTCCATGCTGCGCGGCGGCTCCGGCGAGGCGTTCCAGTACGTCTTCCACGGCCAGGGCTTCGTCGTCGTCCAGGCCTTCGAGTGGACCGCGGCCGTCGCCGCCGGGCCCTCGCCCGGTGCCGGTGGGGGCTTCTTCGGCTGACCTTCGGGTCGCGTCCGTCCCTCGTGACCGAATCGTTGTCCGGGGCGTCTGTGGCGCTCCCGGACCGGCGCCGGGGCGGCACCTACGGTGAATCAGGTCACAACTTCCCCGTGAGGCAGGATTCCCATGGTCCCGATCGAACCGGCCTACAGCGCCGGCGTACTGCTTCTCATCGCCGCGGCGGCCGTCGCGCTGCTGCTCTTCTTGATCATGAAGGTCAAGCTGCATGCGTTCGTGTCGCTGGTCCTGGTCAGCGTGATCACCGCCGTCGCGGCGGGGATCCCGATCGCCGAGGTGCCCAACGCGCTGCTGACCGGCTTCAGCGGGGTGCTCGGATCGGTCGCGCTCCTCGTGGGCTTCGGCGTGATGATCGGCCGGTTGCTCGAGGCGACCGGCGGCGCCCAGGTCCTGGCCGACACGCTGGTCAACCGGTTCGGTGAGAAGCGGGCGCCGCTGGCGCTCGGCGTCGCCGCCCTCTTCTTCGGCTTCCCGATCTTCTTCGACGCCGGGCTCGTGGTCTTCCTGCCCATCATCTTCACCGTCGCGCGCCGCTTCGGCGGGTCGCTGCTGCTCTACGGCCTGCCCACGGCCGGCGCGTTCGCGGCGATGCATGCCATCGTCCCGCCGCACCCCGGTCCCGTGGCGGCCGCCGAGACGCTGGGCGGCGACATCGGGCTGACGCTGCTGCTCGGCCTGCCCGTCGCGATCGTGTCGTGGTTCTTCGGCGCCTACCAGGTCGGCCTCTTCCTGGGCCGCCGCTATGACGTCTCGATCACCGATGAGCTGTTCGGTCACCAGAACGACGGCACCGGCGCCAACGGCGGGACCGCGGTCAAGGCGCCGCCGTTCAGCACCGTGCTGATGATCCTGCTGCTGCCGCTGGTGCTGATCTCCATCAACACCGTCCTCGGCACGCTGATCAGCGCCCAGGTGATCGACGAGGAGCCCTGGACCCACTATGTGCGGCTCGTCGGCCAGACCCCGATCGCGCTGCTGATCACGGTGCTGGTCGCGCTGTTCGTGCTGGCGCCCGGCCGGTTCCCCTTCGCCGAGGCCAACAAGATGCTCGACGGCGCGCTCGGCCCGGTCTGCGGCGTCATCCTGATCACCGGCGCCGGCGGGATGTTCGGCGGGGTGCTGCGCGCGAGCGGCATCGGTGAGGCGCTCACCGGCGAGCTCTCCGACCTCGGGCTGCCGCTGATCCTGCAGGCGTTCGTGGTCGCCACCGCGCTCCGGGTGGCCCAGGGGTCGGCGACCGTGGCCATCACGACCACCGCCGGCCTGATCGCGGCGCAGGTCACCGCCGAGGGGCTGCCCGACCTCAAGATCGCGCTGCTGGTCTTCGCGATCGCGGCGGGCGCGACCGTGCTCTCGCACGTCAACGACTCCGGCTTCTGGCTGGTCAGCCGCTTCTTCGAGATGGACGAGAAGACGACGCTGAAGACCTGGACGGTCATGGAGACCACCCTGGGCACGACGGTGTTCCTGATCTCCTGGCTGCTCTGGCTTGTCCTGTAGCTGCTCCCCGTGGCAGTGGCCGGCCGGGTCAGCCGAAGAGGGCGTCGTACACGCGCTCGAAGCGGTCGATCCGGTCGGTGTAGTAGCCGGCGCGGGAGGCGTGGGGCGCGAGCGTCGGCGCGTGCTCGGGGCCGATGCGTTCGACGTCCGGGGCGAGGGTCTCGAGCGCGAGGAGGGCGTTGCCGAGCAGCGTCGAGCGCTTGATCGTCACCGGGGTGAGCGGGATGCCGAGGACGTCCGAGACCACCTGGAGCGCCCCGGGGTGCTCGGCCATCACCGAGCCGCCCGCGTGGAGCGCGGACGCCTCGGGCGCGAGCTCGCGCAGCTGGGCGAAGATCCGCCAGTAGGAGATCGCGATCCCCTCGACGACCGCGCGGTACATCGTCTGCGGGTCCGAGGCGGCGTCGACGCCGGTGAAGACCGCCCGGGCGTTCGAGCTCCACCCGGTGCTGCGCTCGCCGGTGAAGAAGGGCAGCACCAGGGGCGTCGTCGGGTCGGGGGCGGCCTCGAGCGCGGCGGCCGCCAGCGCCATCGCCGCCTCGTCGTCGAGGTTGAGGGTCTGCGTGGTCCAGCTGATCGCCCGGCCGACGTCGTTGAGTGCGCCGCCGACCAGGGCCCGGTCGTGCGAGACCCGGTAGCACCACAGGCCGCCCGGCAGCTCGGCCGGCAGGTCGCGGACGAGCACGCGGAGCGCGCCCGAGGTGGCCGCCGTACCGCCGATCGTGCGGGCGTCCGCGGCGCCGAGCCCGACGTTGGCGGCGAGGCCGTCCGGGATCGGCGCGAACCACGCCGCGCCTTCCAGCGCCGGCCACTTCTCGGAGATCGCCGCGGAGTGCTCGGCGTCGATGGTGAGTGGCTGGTCGAGATGGAGCACCGGCGCCACCTGGGAGCGGTCGATGCCGGAGAGCGCGAGCACCTCGTCCGACCAGTCCGCGGTGCGCAGGTCGACCATGCCGGTCCACGCCGCGCTCGAGGTGCCGGTCGCGACCACGCCGGTGAGCGAGCGCAGCACGTAGTCGCCGAGCGAGAGATAGAGCGCGGCCCGCTCGCTGATGTCCGGGTGCTCCGCCCGCAGCCAGCGCAGCCGGGCGGGCCAGTAGCTCGTGTGCGCGCGGGTGCCGGTGCGCTGGTGCAGCTCGGACTCGGCGATCTCGGGCCGCAGTTCGTCGACCTGGGCGTGCGGTCGCGAGTCGGCGTACGTCATGCAGGCGGTCAGGGCCTCGCCCTCGGCGTCGACCACGACCATCGAGGACGCGAACGTGTCGAGGGCGACCCCGGCGATCGGGTGCTCGCCCGCCAGGTCGACGAGCCGCCCGATGATCTCGGTGAGCTCGTCCTTGACCTGGTCGGCGTCGATCTCCGAGGTGCCGTCCGCGCGGGAGGTGAACGCGTGGGGCAGCTTCACGCGTTTGCCGACGGGGCGCCCGTGCGCGTCGTACAACGCGCCACGGCTCGCCGTCGAGCCGACATCCAGCGCCAGCACCAGCGGCAGGACCGCCTTGGAAACCTGAACACCCCATCGTGCACTCATGCCGGGCACCCTAGCGGGCGGTGTTATCCACAGCGCGGGGCTCATCCTGTGGATAACCGTGCATCTTTGCGCCGACTCGGCGTCTTCTGCGTGCACGTTTGCGCCGACTCGGCGTGTTTTTCGTGCACAGATGCGCCGACTCGCGTCAGTGGAAGTCGCGGGAGAGGTGGCGCTCGCGCAGGGCCCGGCCGGCGTCGGGGTGGAGATCCTCAAGGGGGCGGAGCCGGTCGGCGAGCAGATTGGTGACCCGGTCGTTGCGCTCGAGGATCCCGCGGACCACCAGCGCCGCGCCGTTGCGGGCCACGCGCCGGTGCCGCGCCCACAGCCCGGCCGAGCAGACCACGTTGAGCATCCCGGTCTCGTCCTCGAGGTTGAGGAAGGTGACCCCGCCGGCGGTGCTGGGCCGCTGCCGGTGGGTGACCATCCCGGCGACGTGCACCCGCCGGCCGGCCTCCGCCGAGAAGAGGTCGGCGACCGAACTGATCCCCTCCGCCGACAGCAGCGACCGCAGGTGCGCGAAGGGGTGGCCGGCCGGGGAGATCCGGGTCGCCCACAGGTCGGCCAGGGTGACCTCGACCTCGTCCATGCCGGGCAGGGTCGGCGGGGGCGGCAGCGCGCCGCTGCCCTCGAGCTGGTCGGCGGTCTCGGCGCGCCCGGCCGCCCACAGCGCCTCGCGGCGCGAGAGCCTGAGCGAGTCGAAGACGCCGGCGGTGGCGAGCGCCTCCAGGTGTTTGGTCTCGGCCCCGGTCCGCCGCGAGAGGTCGAGCAGCCCTTCGAAGGGGCGCTCCTCGCGCGCGGCGACGATCCGTGCGGCCAGCTCCGTGCCGATCCCGCGCACCGAGTCCAGCCCCAGCCGGACGCCGTACGACGCGTCCCGGCGGTGGGTGAGCGTGGGATCGGCGGCGGATTCGTCGTACGGCGTGGTCTCGTGATGCGGGGTCAGGCACTCGGCCGGGCCCGAGACCCCCGGCGGACCGACCAGCTCCAGCCCCGCCTCCGCGCCGGAGCGCAGCAGGCAGGGCCGCAGCACCTCCACGCCGTGGCGGCGGGCGTCGTGGACCAGCGACTGGGGCGAGTAGAACCCCATCGGCTGGGCGCGCAGCAGCGCGGCGAGGAACGCCGCCGGATAGTGCAGCTTGAACCACGAGCTGGCATAGACCAGCAGCGCGAAGCTCAGGGCGTGGCTCTCGGCGAAGCCGAAGTTCGCGAACGAGAGGATCTTGGTGTAGATCGCGTCCGCCGCCTCGCCGGTGATGTCGCGGCGCCGCATCCCGGCGTACAGCTTGTCCCGCACACTCTCGATCCGCTCGATGCCGCGCTTGGAGCCCATCGCCCGGCGCAGCAGGTCGGCATCGTCGCTGGTGCAGTCGCCGATCTTCACCGCCATCTGCATCAGCTGCTCCTGGAAGAGCGGCACCCCGAGGGTTCGCTCCAGCACCGGCTCCAGGTCCTCGTGGTCGTACTCGACCGGGTCGCGGCCGGTCTTGCGCCGGATATAGGGGTGTACGGCGCCGCCCTGGATCGGCCCCGGGCGGATCAGCGCGATCTCGATCGCCAGCTCGTAGAAGCGCCGCGGCCGCAGCCGGGGCAGCGTCCCGATCTGGGCGCGGCTCTCGACCTGGAACACCCCGACCGAGTCGCCGCGGCAGAGCATGTCGTAGACCGCCGGCTCCTCCTTGGGGATCGTGTCGAGTTCCCAGTGCTCGTCGAGGTG
>JBDHZS010000189.1:0-7043 GCA_039812025.1 Nocardioides sp.
GCCGGCGTCGCGCGGGGCACCGCGAACGCCGGCCGCTACACGGCGCGCCAGGCCCGGCGGGCGTCCCATGCCGACGGCGCGGGCGAGTCCGGGCTGTGGCGGCTGATCGAGCTCCACGCCTTCAGCGCCGCCGGCGACGCCGCCGTCGCGATCTCGCTCGCGGGCACGCTCTTCTTCCAGGTGCCCTCCGGCGAGGCCCGCGACCAGGTGGCGCTCTTCCTGGCGGTCACGATGCTCCCGTTCGCGATCGTCGCGCCGCTGATCGGGCCCTTCCTGGACCGGTTCGCGCACGGGCGGCGCTGGGCGATCGGCGCCACCCTCGCCACCCGCGGCATCCTCGCCTTCGGCCTGGCGACGGTGGTCAACTCCGACTCCACCTGGCTCTTCCCGGCGGCGCTGGGCTGCCTGGTCGCGTCCAAGGCGTACGGCGTGACCCGCGCGGCCGCGATCCCGCGGCTGGTGCCCGAGAACCTGACGCTCGTCAAGACCAACGCCCGGCTCTCGCTCGCCGGGATCATCGGCGCCACCGTGTCCGCGCCGATCGCGGGGCTGGCCGCGATGGTCGGGCCCGAGTGGTCGCTGCGGTATGCGTTCGTGGTCTTCGTCTTCGGCACGATCTGGGCGATCCTGCTGCCGCCGCGGGTCGACTCCAGCGTCGGCGAGCAGCAGATGACGATGCGGCCGGAGGTTCCCGGGCAGCCGGCCGCGGACGCCGGCAAGCCCGGGAAGCGTCGTACCCACATCCCGCTGAGCGTCGCCTTCGCGCTGCGGTGCAACCTCGGGCCGCGGTGGCTATCGGGGTTCCTGACCATCTTCATGGCGTTCCTGCTGCGGGAGAACCCGCTGCCCGGGTGGCGGCCCGAGCTGCTCGCCGGCCTGGTCATCGGCGCCGCGGGGGCCGGGAACGCGATCGGCGTGGCGCTGGGGTCGATCCTCAAGCGGGTCAACCCCGCGATCACGGTGGTCATCGCCCTCGCCGCCGATCTGGTGATGGCCGCGGTGACGGGGCTGTTCTACGGCGTACTCACCCTCGCGCTGCTCGGCCTCACCGCGGGCATGGCGCAGGCGCTGGCCAAGCTGTCGCTGGACTCGACCATCCAGCGCGACGTCCCCGAACGGGTGCGGACCTCGGCCTTCGCGCGGTCGGACACGATGCTGCAGCTCGCCTGGGTGCTCGGCGGCTTCGTCGGGATCGCCATGCCGCTCAACCCCGAGCTCGGCCTCGGCATCGCCGCCGGGCTGCTCGGCGCCTGGCTGGTCTTCGTGCTCGTCACCAAGCGCCGCTCGGTCGCCGGCCCAGCCCCCGCCACAGCCCGGTAGTCCGCCCCGAATCGGCGGCTACAGCTCCAGCTCGTCGGCGAGGGCGCGCAGCAGCTTGGCGGTCGGCTTGGCGGTGCGCGCGTCGGGCCGGCGGCCGACCCGGTAGGACTCGCCGACCCCGTCGAGGAGCCGGATGGTGTCCTCGACGATCGTCACCATCTCCTCCGGGGTCTTGCGCTGCGCGGCCCGCTGGTTGCGCTGCACGGACGCGGGCGCATCGAGGACCCGCACCTGCAGCGCCTGGTCGCCGCGGCGGCCCTGGGCGATCCCGAACTCGACCCGGGTGCCTGCCTTGAGCGTTGTGACGCCCTCGGGGAGCGCGTCGGCATGGACGTAGACATCGGGTCCGCCGGTCTGGGAGAGGAAGCCGAAGCCCTTCTCGGCATCGAACCACTTCACCTTGCCTTGGGGCACGGTCGTTCCCTTTCTACGTTCTGCACAGCCTACGTTCTGCACAGCGTCCTGCACGCTGGTCGTGCGAGTGTCATGTCTCGCCTAGATTGTCGCAGGATCACCCCATGACGCGCACCTTGTCTCGGAACGATAGGTTGCCGAGCGTGCGGACCGACGAGGTGATGACCCTCATGCAGGACGTTGCCGCCCGCGTGATCAACCCCCGCTTCCGGGCGCTCGCCGACGGCCAGGTCAGCGAGAAGCAGCCCGGCGACCTCGTCACGATCGCCGATCGAGAGGCCGAGGAGCTGCTGACCGAGGCGCTGCTGAGGGCGGCGCCCGGCGCCGTCGTACTCGGCGAGGAGGCGGCGTCGGCCGATCCGTCGCTGCTCGAGACGTACGCCGAGGCCGACCACGCCTTCACCGTCGACCCGGTCGACGGCACGCGCAACTTCGTGCACGGTTCGCCGGACCACGCGGTGATGCTCAGCGAGCGGCGCGCCGGCGAGGTGGTGCGCGCCTGGATCTGGCAGCCACAGCATCGGCGGGGGTACGTCGCCGAGCGCGGCGGTGGCACCTGGCGCGACGGGGAGCGACTGACCCGGGTCGCGCCCGGGGGCGATCCCCTCGGCTGGCGGGGGGTGACCTCGAGACGCTCGTGGGTCGGCTGGGCTCCCCCGGGGCTGCGGGCCCTGGAGCTGACGTGGGTGAGCTGCGGGATCGACTACCCGAAGCTGATCGAGGGGTACGCCGACTTCGTGCTCTATCGCCACTCCAAGCCGTGGGATCACGCCCCGGCGTCCCTGCTGCTCGGCGAGGTCGGCGGCGTGGTGGAGCGGGTGGAGGGTGGCACCTACGACTGTGCGCGCGAGTGCGGACCGCTCCTCTCCGCGGTCTCCCCCGAGATCGCCGCCACGGTGCGCCGCGCCGTCGCCACCGCCTGACCCCGCCGCCTGAATCCGCCGCCTGAATCCGCCGCTCGCGGACGAGTCGTCGCCGCAGATTGTCGGTGGCTCGTGACACGATCGGGGACGTGGTGGCAATTCGACATGGCGCAGCGTCCGACACGGGGCTGGTGCGCGAGGGCAACGAGGACAGTTGGTTCGCCGGCGGCGGGCTCTTCGTCGTCGCCGACGGCATGGGCGGGCACCAGGACGGCGAGGTGGCCAGCTCGGTCGCGGTCGACGCGTTCGAGTCGCTCCGGTTGGGCGGGCGCGTGCCGTCGGCCTCCGACGGGGCCGAGCTGATGCTCGACGCGCTCGGCACAGCGCATGCGCGGCTGCGCGAGCTCGCGCGCACCAGGATGCTCGCGGGCGAGGGCGACTGGTCAGCCGGTACGACGGTGGTCGCGGCCCTGCTCGTCGCCGGCGAGGACGGACCCACCTGGCTCGTCACCAACCTCGGCGACTCCCGCGCCTACAGCCTGACCAGCTCCGGGCTGGTCCAGGTCTCGATCGACCACAGCGTCGTGCAGCAGCTGGTGGACGCGGGCGCGGTCGCCCCCGGGGACGCCGCCCACCACCCCGAGCGCAACGTGCTCACCCGGGCGCTGAGCGCCGGCCCGCTCATGCCGCCGGACTTCTTCTCCGTCCCGGTCGCCGACTGCGAGCGGCTCCTGCTGTGCAGCGACGGGATCAGCGACCTGCTCGATCCGCAGGCCATCGCGGACCTGCTGGCGGGCGCCGAGGATCCCCAGGCCGCCGCCGACGATCTCGTCGACGCCGCCCTCGCCGCCGGCGGCTACGACAATGCGACCGCCCTGGTCATCGAGGCCGAGTAACCGCCGAGTCGGCGCATCTGTGCACGCTCAGGACGCCGAGTCGGCGCTAACGTGCACGCAAAACCCGCCGAGTCGGCGCTAACGTGCACGCAAAACACGCCGAGTCGGCGCTAACGTGCACGGGCGTCGTGGGGACTGACCCTGGCCGCACCCCGGAACCGACGCGGGACCCGTGAATTCCAGCCCGCGACCGGGCAAGGTGGAGTCACCAACCACCAGTGAGGACCGATGACCATGGCTACCTTGTCCCGCCCAGCAGACGACCGGATGATCGCGGGCGTGTGCTCGGGGATCGCCCGCAGATTCGGGCTGTCGAGCAACCTCGTCCGCGTGTTGTTCGTGGTCAGCATCCTGCTCCCCGGCCCGCAGTTTCTGATCTACCTCGCCGGCTGGTTGCTGATCCCCGACGAGCGTAAGGCGAGCACGTTCTGAGTCGCTCGCGTGCCTGATTCCCATCGGAGGTGTGCACGGATGCGCCGACTCGGCGTGTTTCTCGTGCACTTTTAAGCCGACTCGGCGTGATTTGGATGCACGTTTGAGCCGACTCGGCGCTTGCGGGAGCTGCCTAGGCTGAGGCGGTGACATGGCGACGGGGGCTTGCCTGGCGCACCACGGGCCTGGCCGCGCTTGCCGTGGCGGCCGTGCTGGTCGCAGCGCTCGCGATCGTCGTACTCGATCCCGGCCCGACGCCACCCGATCGGACCCGGCCGACCGCCAACAAGACGCCGGAGGCCAAGCCCGCGAGAGCCAAGCCGCTCCGCGGCGAGGTCGAGGCGACGATCGGCGTCGCCAGCTTCAACGTCTACCACCACCTCCGCATCAAGAAGGCACGCGAGGACCTGCGGCGGCTCACGAACGACCCGCGGATCGACCTGATCGGCTGGCAGGAGACCAAGCGGCCGTTCTACGCCACGCTCTTCCCCGCGCTGCGCGAGCGGGGCTGGGAGACCTGGCAGGACCGGAGCGAGGGCCTCTTCGGGCACATGGTGCTGGCGATGAGCTGGCGGGCGGACACGTTCTCGCTCCTCGACGCCCAGGCCGTCAAGGTGGCGCCGGGACGCTTCCGCCAGGAGACCGACGCGCCGTTCGGTCCCCGCTGGCTGGTGATCGGGCGGTTCCTCCACCTGCCGACCCAGCGCACCGTCACGCTGGTCAACACCCACCTGCCCTATCGCGTCGAGATCGACGACGGCTTCCAGGACAACGTCAACGCGGAGGTCTCGCGGCTCCACATCGCGACCCTGGCGCGGCTGTGGCCGACGGTGGAGGGCGACGTCGTGGTCGGCACCGGCGACTACAACTTCGACTACGTCGACGACTCGCGCGCCCGGCCGCGGGGCGGTATCACGCGCAGGTTCCAAGGGAAGGCGACCTCCTCCTTCGCCGACCTCGGCACCGACGGTCTGCTGCCCACCCACGGCAGCCGGTGGATCGACTACGTCTTCCTGGCCGACCACACCCGCCGCACCCGCACGGACCGCGCGGGAGACGGCCGGGTCGCGCAGTTCGCCACGCACCGGGTGCTCGACGGCTACCACTCCGACCACCGGCCCGTCCTGGCCCGGATCAGGCTCTATCGGGTCCAGTAGCGTGGCGGGGTGAGTACGGCGGCCCGGACGTTCGCGGATCAGCTGCGCGCCTGGCCCACCGACCGGCTCGCCGCGCTGCTCGTCCTGCGGCCCGACCTGACCTCGCCGACGCCGGCCGACACCGGCCAGCTCGCCGCCCGGGCGACCACCAAGGCGTCCTGCCAGCGCGCGCTCGACCGCCTGACGCGGCTGGAGCTGACCGTCCTCGACGCAGTCGTCGTGGCCGGTACGGCGCCCGCCGACCGGATCGCGGAGCTGGTGAACGCCCCGGAGGGCGAGGCCCACGCCGCGCTGGGGCGCCTGGCGGACCTGGCAGTGATCTGGGAGTCCCGCACCGGGCTGCGCGCGGTCTCCGGGGCCGGCGAGGCGCTCGGGGCTCGGCCAGGCGGCGGCTCGGGGCTCCGCAGGCTCGGCGCCGACGTACCGCAGCTGACCTGCGCGGACGCGGCGGCGCGGATCTCGGAGGTGAGCACGGAGGCCCGGGCGCTGCTCGATCATGTCCTGGCCAACGGCGCGGAGGCCGCGGCGGGGGCGGCCCGGACGACGATCGCGCCGGATCAGGCGGCCACGCCGGCCGAGGAGTTGCTGGCCCGGCGGCTGCTCGTGCCGGCCAAGGACCGCCGCGCGGAGGGCCTCGTGGTCATCCCGGGCGAGGTGCGGCTGGCGCTCCAGGACGGCCGCACGACGCCCGAGCCGGTGGCGCCGCCGCCACCGCTTGCCACGACCTCCCGCGACCCGGCGCTGGTGGACCGGACCGCGGCCGGCGCCGCCTTCGAGGTGGTACGACGCGTCGAGCTGCTGCTGGACACCTGGGGCGCCCATCCGCCGCACGTGCTGCGGTCGGGCGGGCTCGCGGTGCGCGACCTCAAGGCGGCGGCCCGGCTGCTGCACCTGGACCCGCCGGAGACCGCGCTGCTGCTCGAGTGCGCGGAGGAGGCCGCCCTGCTGGCCAAGGGCGTCGACGCCGACGGCGACCAGGTGTGGCTGCCGACCGACGCCTTCGACACCTGGACCGGGCAGTCCGCGGCCGACCGGTGGCAGACGCTCGCCGAGGCGTGGCTCGCCATGACCCAGCTGCCGATGATCGTCGGCACCCGGGACCCCGGCGGGAAGGCCCGCAACGCGCTGTGCGGCGACCTCTACTCGACGTACGCCCCGGAGAGCCGGCGCCTCGTCCTGGACCTCCTGGCCGACACCACGCCCGGCGACACGCTCGCCACCGGGACCGGCCTGCCGTCCCTGGTCACCCTGCTCGCCTGGCAGCGGCCCCGGCGGCCGCGCGCCCTCAACGAGCACGCGGAGCAGGTGCTCGCCGAGGCCGCGCTGCTGGGGGTCACCGGCCTGGGTGGCCTCGCGTCGTACTCCCGCGTGCTGCCCGGCGACGCCGCCCCCGCGCTCTCGCCCCTGCTCCCGGCGCCGGTCGACACGGTGCTGCTCCAGGCGGACCTGACCGCGGTCGCGCCCGGGCCGCTCGTCGCCGACGTCGCCCGGGACCTGCACCTGCTGGCCGACGTGGAGTCCCGCGGCGGGGCGAGCGTCTTCCGGTTCGGTACGACGAGCGTCCGGCGCGCCTTCGACGCCGGCTGGTCGGCGGGCGAGATCCACGACTTCCTGGGGCGGATCGCGGCGACGCCGGTCCCGCAGCCGTTGAGCTACCTGGTCGACGACGTCGCCCGCACCTTCGGCACGCTCCGGGTGGGCGCGGTCGGGGCGTTCCTGCGCGCCGACGACACGGCGCTGCTCGACGAACTGGTCGCCGGGTCGCCCGGCCTGGACCTGCGGCGGATCGCGCCGACGGTGCTGGTCAGCGGCCTGACCCTCGACGTACTCCTCCCCCGGCTGCGCGAGGCCGGCGCCGCGCCCGTGGTCGAGGCGCCGGACGGGTCGGTGCGGCTAGCGCGGCCGGATGCGCTCCGGGCCCGGAACCCCTACCGGCGGCCGCCGGGCGAGCCGCCGTCCCG
>JBDHZS010000190.1:0-7023 GCA_039812025.1 Nocardioides sp.
GACCGAGCCCATCAGCGCCCTCCGCCACGGGGGCTCGTGACCCGTCGGATAATGGCGCTCGCCCGGCCCTGGAAGGGCTGAACGGGAAGACTCAAGGAGAGTGCGTGGCTGAGCTGAAGGAGAGCTGGCGGTTCGCGGTGGGCACGCTGACGGCCTGGCCGGTCAAGCCGCCACGGTCGGCGGCGCCCGAGATCACCGGCCCGGCGATGCTGCTGGCGCCGCTGGCCGTCGTACCGCTCGGGGTGCTGGTCGCCGTCGTCGGCTGGGCAGGTGACGTGTTGGGGCTGGCGCCGATCGGCACGGCGGCGGCCGCGGTCACCGCGCTGGCGATGGGCAGCCGGGCCTTCCACCTCGACGGGCTCGCGGACACCGCCGACGGGCTGACCGCCTCCTACGATCGCGTCCGCTCGCTCGCGGTGATGCGCACCGGGGACACCGGGCCGGCCGGAGCCGGAGCGCTGGTGTTGGTGCTCGGGGTCCAGATCGGCTCGCTCACCGCGCTGCTTGCCGCGCCGTACGGACCCGTCCTGGCCGGGATCGCGGTCTGCGTCTCGCGGGGGGCCGTGCTGTTGACCTGCCAGCGCTCGGTGCCGGGCGCCCGCTCGGACGGCCTGGGGTCCACGTACGTCGGGGCGGTGTCGCCGGTGGCCGGCGTCGTCGGCTGGCTGCTGCTGACCGGCGCTCTGACCTGCGGATTCCTGCTGATGGGGGAGCCGTGGTGGCGCGGCCCGGCCGCCACGCTGGCCGCCGCGCTCGCGGTCGCGCTGATCGTCCGGCGCGCCGTGAGCCGGCTCGGCGGCGTCACCGGGGACGTGTACGGCGCCTCCATCGAGGCCTCACTCGCCGTACTCCTGCTCGCCTCGACGTAGTGTTCGCCGCCGCCGGCTCCTTCGGGTGACCATCGGTCAGGTGGGTGCGTCGCAGGGTGGCTGAGCTCCTGCGTGTCGTCGGGCGTGGGAACTGTGGGGCACCTGCCACCCTGGACTCGCAAGTGGTCTCATATGTCAGGTTACCGGCCAGCATTCCTGGCGTATGAGACCGGTTCCGTAGAGCGCCTGGCAGTTAGCCACCAGTTCCGCGGCAGCCCCGACGGCTACCGGAACAGGCCGCTGTAGGCGTTGAGGGCGAGCTGGCCGCCCAAGTGCGCATACAGGACGTTGCTGGACGCCGGGATCTCGCGGGACTTCACGAGATCGATGAGCCCTGCCAACGACTTGCCCTCGTAGACGGTGTCGGTGATCATCGCCTCCAGCGATCCGCCCAGGCGGATCGCCTCGAGCGTCGACTCGACTGGGATGCCGTACAGGTCACCCGCCCAGCCTTCGAGGATGGTGATCTCGTCGTCGCGCAGGTCGCGCCCGAGACCGATCAGCTCGGCGGTGTTCCGCGCGATCCGCTCCACCTGGGCACGCGTCTGCTCGATCGTGGCCGAAGCGTCGATGCCGATCACGCGGCGCGGGCGCTCCTGACCCGCGAAGCCGGCGATCATGCCCGCGTGGGTGGACCCTGTGACGGTGCAGACGATGATCGTGTCGAAGAAGATCCCGAGCTCGCGCTCCTGCTCCTGCACCTCGTAGGCCCAGTTCGCGAACCCGAGGCCGCCGAGCGGATGATCCGACGCGCCCGCCGGGATCGGGTAGGGCTTGCCGCCCTCGGCCAGGACCTCGTCGATCGCCCTCTGCCAGCTGGAGCGGATGCCGATGTCGAACCCGGCCGCATCGAGCGTCACGTCCGCGCCCATGATGCGGGAGAGCTGGATGTTGCCGACGCGGTCGCTGAGCGGGTCGGGCCAGTCGACCCAGTTCTCCTGCACGAGCCGTGCCTTCAGTCCGAGCTTGGCCGCGACGGCCGCGACCTGGCGGGTGTGGTTCGACTGATAGCCGCCGATCGAAACGAGTGTGTCGGCACCCTGCGCGAGCGCGTCCGGGACCAGGTACTCCAGCTTCCGCGTCTTGTTGCCGCCGAACGCGAGACCGCTGTTGACGTCCTCGCGCTTGGCCCAGATCTGCGCGCCTCCGAGATGCTGCGTGAGACGGGGCAGATGCTGCAGCGGGCTCGGACCGAAGGTCAGGGGGTAGCGGTCGAAGTCGGTGATGGCCATGGCGCCACCCTAGAGATCGAGGCGCGGCCCGGTGTCAGTCAGGTGAGGTGGTCGAGTACGTCGCCGAGGATCCGGGCGGCTTCGGGGAAGCGGTCGGGGCTCTCTCCGGAGTAGTTGAGCCGCACGTAGTGCCCCGGGGGCTCAGCGGGGAACCACTCGGCTCCGGGCGCGATGACGAGCCCGCGGATCTCGCACTCCTGGACGACCGTGTCGGCGTCGGCGCCCGCCGGGAGGTGGACCCAGAGATTGAGCCCGCCGACGGGGATGGTCGGGACCTGGGCGGTCGGAGCGTGCTCGGCCAGGCAGCGCAGGAGCAGGTCGCGGCGGGCACGCAGCTGTTCGCGGACGCCGCGCAGGTGGGTCCGCCAACCCGGCTGCGTGACGACATCGAGCGCCGCGGCCTGGAGGACGCCGCTGACGTACATCGACTCCGCGGCCTGGTCGGCGAGGATGCGGTCGCGGGCCGGCCCGCGGGCGATCACCGCCGCGACGCGCAGCGCGGGGGAGACGCTCTTGGTGAGTGAGCGCAGGTAGATCACGTGGCCGGCGTCGTCCAGCGCCGCGAGCGGCCGCGGGTCGGCGTCGATCGCGAGGTCGTGCGCCCAGTCGTCCTCGATCAGGAACGCCCCGCGGCGTCGTACCGCCTCGAGTACGGCGACGCCCGTCTCGACCGGCCACTGCGCTCCGGTCGGGTTCGCGAAGGTCGGCTGTGCGTAGAACGCCCGCGCACCGGTCCGGGCGAGCGCGCGATCGACCTCCTCGGGATCCGGCCCGTCCGGGCCGGAGGGGATCGGAACCAGCGTGACCCCCGCCTGCTCGGCGGCGAGGAGGGCACCCCAGTACGTGGGGGACTCGATCAGCAGCGGTCCGCCCGGGCCGACGAGGGCGCGGAAGATGGAGCTCAGCCCGCTCTGGCTGCCCGCGACGATCAGGGCGTCGCGCGGGGAGGCCTGCGCGTTCCCGGCCGGTGCGCTCGCGGAGAGCTGGCTCGCGAACCACGCCTGCAGGTCCGGCAGGCCGGCGGTCGGCGATCGGGTCGACCCGGCGTCCGTGCGCGCCGCGCGGGTGAGTGCCTGCCGCACCGACCGCTCCGGGAGCAGGTCGCGCGCCGGGTACCCCGAGTGCAGGGCGATCGCGTCGGGCGCGACGGTGCGTTGCGTTGCCGACACGGCGAGGTGTCGCGACTGTCGCGCCCCGAGCGCCGCGGTCTGCCAGCCGAAGTCCGCCGGCCGGGCAGCCGGTACGGCGCGCACGAACGTCCCCACCCCCGGGCGGCTCTCGACCAGGCCCAGGCCGGCCAGTTGGCGCATCGCCTTCTGGACCGTCACCGGGCTCGCGCCGTACTCCGCCATCAGCGTCCGGCTGGACGGCACTCGCGCACCGGGGGACGCCGCGGCGATCCAGGATCGGAGTGCGGTCACGATGCGATCGGCGCTATTCTCGTTCATGAAAAAGCAGAGTAGCGTTATCGTGGAAGAAGCGCAGGTGCTACCCGAGCGCTCGGGGCTCTGGTGGGGGCTGCTGGGGGTCACCGCGTTCTCCTTCACGGTGCCGTTCACCCGGCTCGCGGTCGAGGGTCTCTCGCCGCTCTTCATCGGGTCGGGACGTGCCGTCATCGCGGCCGGACTCGCCGCGGTCGCGCTCGCCGTCACCCGCCAGCGGTGGCCCTCGCGTGCCCAGTGGTTGCGGCTGGCCGTGGTCGCGGGCGGGGTCGTGGTCGGGTTCCCGCTGCTCACGTCGTACGCGCTGACCACCGTCCCTGCCAGTCACGGGGCGGTCGTGATCGGCGTGCTGCCCGCGGCGACCGCGATCGCGGCGGTGCTTCGGGGACGGGAGCACCCGATGCCTTCCTTCTGGGTCTTCGCTGGGCTCGGTGCGCTCGCCGCGGTCTGCTTCGCATCACTGCAGGGAGGCGGCCTCGGGAGCGTGCACCGGGCCGACCTGCTGCTCTTCGGGGCGGTCGTCGTCATCGCCATCGGGTACGCCGAGGGCGGGCTGCTCGCACGCGAGCTCGGCTCCTGGCAGACCGTCTCGTGGGCGCTGGTCCTCGCTGCGCCGCTGATGATCGCCGCGACCGCGCTCGCCGTCGTTGCGCAACCTCCGACCGCGACGCCGGCGCAGTGGCTGGCGTTCGGCTACCTCGGGGTCGTGAGCATGTTCCTGGGATTCTTCGCCTGGTACCGCGGCCTCGCCATCGGCCCGATCGCGCAGGTCAGCCAGGTCCAGCTCGTCCAGCCGGTGCTGAGCATCTGCTGGGCGGCGCTGATCCTCCACGAGCAGATCGGCTGGGCCACCGTCGTCGGCGCCGTGGCCGTGCTTGCGTGCGCCGCACTCGCCGTACGCACCCGCCTCACCGGCCCCCGCCACCCCAGAGCGACCTAGACTGTCGGTGCGCCCCGGTACCTTCCGGCACATGGGAGAGGCCATGACAGCAGACCTGACGCTCGCGAGCGGCCGCTGGCCTGTGCCGCCGGGCTCGGGATACCGGTTCGACGACCTGTTCACGCTGCCTGACCTCCCCAGACACACCGAGTTGCTGGATGGGGGACTGGTCTTCGTGGCGCCGCAGTCGAACTATCACTCGTTCCTCGCCGGGCTGCTCGAGGCTCGGCTGAGGGCGGCCGCGCCGCCGGGGCTTCGGGTGCGTCGCCAGATGATCGTGCGCTTCTCCGACCGCACGGCGTTGGAGCCCGATGTCCTCGTCGTCCCCGTGGGTGCGGTGCGGTCTCCGGCGCAGGCGAGCTTCGAGGCCGACGAGGTCTTGCTGGCGGTCGAGGTGGTGTCGCCGTCGTCGATCGAGCGCGACCGCGACCTGAAGCCATACCTGTACGCCGCCGCAGGGATCCGCCACTACTGGCGCGTCGAGTGGGAGAGCGGTACGCCGAGGGCCTTCTGCTATCGACTCGGTTCGGACGGCCGCTACAGGCTCGTGGCCGAACACCGCGGCCTGCTCGCGGTCGATGAGCCCTTCGCGGTCGAGATCGACCTCACCTCCGTCGAGCGACTCTGACCTGGCTCTGCTGTGTCGTCCGCGACCGGCATGCGGTCGCGGACGACACAGTAAGCCACGTGGCGATGGGCAGGTCCGAACGGCGGCGGACGAGTGGGTCAGTCGGAGGTACGGCGAAGCAGGTAGATGTCCATGATCCAGCCGGCCTGCTCGCGGACCTCTTCTCGGGCCCTCTCGATCTCCGGGAGCGCGGACTTGAGGCGCCCGGAGACCAGGCGCTCGGCGGGGGTGCCGAGGTTGGCGCCCCACCAGATCCGCCAGCCCTTGGGCTTGAGGTCGCGCAGCTCGGCGAGCGACCGGTTGAGCATGACGGCGATGTTGGACTGGCCGGAGGCGACGGCTTCGGCCAGCCGGCGGCCGGTGGTGATCTGGACCGGCTCGCCAATGCCGTGGAGCACGATCGCGTGCCGGGCCGCCAGCGCGGAGAGGCTCGACACTCCGGGGATGACCTCGAGCGAAGCACCGAGCCGCTCGCACACCAGCCGGAGCACCCGCACGGTCGAGTCGTAGAGCGAGGGGTCGCCCCAGACCAGGAAGCCGGCGTCCCCGTCGTACTCGGCCAGCGCGTCGGCGTACCGCTCCGCCCGCGCCTCGTGCCAGTCGCCGACCGCGCGCCGGTAGTCCCGGATTGAGGCGGTCCCGGACGCGCTGCGGTCGCGCTCGGGGTCCTCGACGAGGACGACGCCGGGGTCGCCCGTCACGTGCCGGGCCAGCAGCGCGCCGCGGGCGGCCGCCAGGTGGTCGCCCTCGGGACGGTTCTTGCTGGTGACGACGAAGAGGTCGACCTCGTTCATCGCCCGGATCGCCTGCAGGGTCACCTGCTCGGGGTCGCCGGGGCCGACGCCGATGAGGACGATGCGCCGGGTCACGCGCCGTCCTCGAGGTCGCCCTCCACGGAGAGGTAGACCTCCTGCAGCTCCGCCAGCAGCGCCGGGTCCGGCTCGGCCCACAGCCCGCGGTCGGCGGCCTCGTGCAGCCGCTCGACGATGCCGCGCAGCGCCCACGGGTTGGCCTCGCGCAGGAACTCCTGGTTGGTCTCGTCGAGCACGTACTCCCGGGCGAGCTTGTCGTACATCCAGTCGTGGACGACGCCGGTGGTCGCGTCGAACCCGAAGAGGTAGTCCACGGTCGCGGCCAGCTCGAACGCCCCCTTGTAGCCGTGGCGCTGCATCGCGCCGATCCATCGCGGGTTGACCACGCGGGAGCGGAAGACCCGGTTGGTCTCCTCCTGCAGGCTCCGGGTGCGTACGGCGTCCGGCGAGGTCGAATCCCCAACATACGCCTTGGGGTCCGAGCCGGTGAGCGCGCGGACGGTGGCGACCATGCCGCCGTGGTACTGGAAGTAGTCGTCGGAGTCGGCGATGTCGTGCTCGCGGGTGTCGACGTTCTTGGCCGCGACCTGGATGCGCTTGTAGTTGGCCCGCATGTCGTCGGCGGCTGGCTTGCCGTCGAGCCCGCGGCCGTAGGCGAAGCCGCCCCAGGCCGTGTAGACCTCGGCGAGGTCGGCGTCGTCGCGCCAGTTGCCGTACTCGACGACCTGCAGGATGCCCGCGCCGTACGACCCCGGCGCCGACCCGAAGACCCGCGTCGTGGCGCGCCGCTCGTCGCCGTGCTCGGCGAGGTCGGCGGCGACGTGGGCGCGGACGTAGTTGTCCTCGGCGGGCTCGTCCAGCGCCGCGACCAGCTGGACGGCGTCGTCCAGCATCGCCACCACGTGCGGGAACGCGTCGCGGAAGAAGCCGGAGATCCGCACCGTGACATCGATCCGCGGTCGGCCGAGCTCCTCGATCGACAAGGGCTCCAGCCGCTGCACCCGCCGGGAGGCCTCGTCCCAGACCGGGCGGACGCCGAGCAGCGCGAGCACCTCGGCGATGTCGTCGCCCGAGGTCCGCATCGCCGACGTACCCCACAC
>JBDHZS010000191.1:0-6986 GCA_039812025.1 Nocardioides sp.
CCGGACCGCGGGCTCTCCGTGCGCCGCGGCGGTGCGGGCCACCCAGTGCTGGATCGGGAAGGTCAGCGCCGCGCTCGCGAACGCCCACCAGGTCGACGGCACCGAGATCGGCGCCGCGCCGTCCGGCCCGAGCGCGCGGGTCGCGGTCGCGAAGAAGACGTAGGCCAGCAGGCCGCTGATCGCCGAGCCCGCCGCCAGCGCGGCCCCCGCGCCCTTGCGTCCGCCGCCGTCTCGGCCCTGCACCGCCCGCCCCACCCGCGACAGCCTGCCATCCGCGGTCATCCGAAACTGTCGGTGGTCCCCGGCAGAGTGTGCACCATGGACACCACCACCGCACTCCTCCTGGCGCTGATGATCGGGCTGCTGCTCGGCGGAGCGATCGGCGCGCTCTGGTCGGCCAGGCGCCGAGCCCCGGATGCCGAGGTCCTGGCCGCCGCCGGCGACCGGGCCGTGGTCCGCGACGGCCTCGGCCGCTTGCAGGATCAACTCACGGCGCTCGACCACAACCGCGCCTCGTGGGAAGGCACGCTGGCCGAGCAGGTCTCAGAGGTGCGACGCGCCACCGACTCCCTGCGCCGCGAGACCAGCTCGCTCTCGACCGCGCTCCGAAAACCCCAGGTCAGGGGCCGATGGGGCGAGCTCCAGCTGCGCCGCACGGTCGAGCTGGCCGGGATGCTCGACCACTGCGACTTCACCGAGCAGTCGCGCCTCGACGACGGCGCGCGCCGCCCCGACCTGGTCGTCCACCTGGCCGGCGGCCGGAGCGTGGTCGTCGACGCCAAGGTCCCCCTCGAGGCGTTCCTCGACGCCACGGCGGCCGGGGACCCCGAGGACGCCGAGAACGCTGAGAACACCGCGGAGCAGACCGTGCATCTCCAGCGTCACGCGAAGCAGGTCCGCGCCCACATCGACGGGCTGTCGGGCAAGCGCTACTGGCGCTCGCTGCCCGGCACGCCGGAGTTCGTGGTGATGTTCCTGCCCGCCGAGGCGGCCCTCTCCGCCGCGCTGGAGACCGACCGCGACCTGATCGAGTACGCCGCCGCGCGCGGCGTCGTGCTCGCCACCCCGACGACGCTGATCGCGCTGCTGCGCACGGTCGCGCACGGCTGGGTGCACGAGGCGCTGACCGACCGCGCCCAGGAGATCCTCGACCTCGGCCGCGAGCTCCACGACCGGCTCGGGATCGTCAGCGGGCACCTGGACAAGCTCGGCCGGTCGCTCGACGCGGCCGTCACCGCCTTCAACCGGACCGTCGGCTCCTGGGAGTCGCGGGTGGCGGTGACCACGCGGCGGTTCGCCGAGCTCCAGCCGACCCTCGGCGCGGGCGGTGAGCCCGCGACGCCCCGGCAGGTCGAGACGCTGGCCCGCACGGTGTCGGAGAACGTCTCTCCGATCGGCGTCCGTCGCGCCGTCGACCCGATCGGGGGTGATGCGCGCCACGCCGAAGGGTGCGGGTCCGACGACGAGCCGGACGCTCGCCGTACCTTGGCACAGTGAGCACACATCAGGTGAGCACTCACCCGGGGTCGCCGGGGTCCTTGTGGACCGTCGGCAGCGAGCCCGGGCGTCAAGTCGCGGCCCTGGGAGTCGCCGCCGTCTTCACCCTGGCGCTGCTCGACGTGGCGATCGACGGGCGGATGGGGCTCTTCTTCGACCTCACCTTCGTCGCCCTCTGCGTGGGGCTCGCGCTCCGGGTGGCACCGGGCTCGTTCTTCTACGTCGGCGTCCTGCCGCCGCTGATCATGGCGGCCGTGCTCGTCGTGGTCGCGATCGGGCAGCCCGCGGCGATCGCGCTCGCGCTCGACGGGATCGTGCGGGCCGCCGTCACCGGGCTGGAGGCGCATGCCTTCGCGCTGCTGGCCGGCTACGGCCTCTGCCTCGGGGTGCTCTTCTGGCGCAACCGCGAGCTGACCCGCCCGTTCTGACGGGTCACGCGAGCGGCCCGGGAAGGACGAGCCTCAGCTCTTCCGGGTCGCCAGGTCGGCGAGCACCTGCTGGCTGGCGAGCCGACCGGGACCGCCGGTGACGCAGCCGCCGGGGTGGGTGCCGGAGCCGCACTGGTAGTAGCCGTCCACCGGGGTCCGGTAGTCGCTGTAGCCGGGCGCCGGCCGGAAGAAGTACATCTGCGGGGCGAGCAGCTCGCCGTGGAAGATGTTGCCCTCGCTCAAGCCCGCGACGCGCTCGATGTCCAGCGGCGTGACGACCTCGCGGTGCAGCACCTTGTCGTCGAAGCCGGGGAAGAACTCGTTGAGGACGCCCTGGACCGCGTCACCCAGGTTGTCCCGCTCCTCGTCCCAGTTGCCCGGGGTGCCGTCGGGCTTGCGGAGCTCGTACGGCGTGTACTGCACGAAGCACGACATCATGTGGTGCCCGGGCGGGGCCATGTCGGGATCGACCACCGACTGCACGGCGCCGTCGATGTAGGGCCGCGAGGAGTACCAGCCGTACTTGGCGTCGTCGAAGGCGCGCTCGATGTACTCGATCGAGGGCCCGATGTTGGTGAAGCCTCGGAAGTGGTCGATCGACGGGTCGAGTGCCGGGAACGGCGGCACCCCGGAGAGCGCGAAGTTGACCTTGGAGGAGACGCCCTGGAAGCGGTAGCGGTTGATGTTGTCCACCAGGTCGGTGGGCAGCTGCAGCGGGTCGACGAGCTGGGTGAAGGTACGACGCGGGTCGAGCGCCGACGTCACCGCCTTCGCCGACAGCTCGGTGCCGTCGCTCAGCGCGACGCCGACGGCACGGCCGTCGCGGGTGATCACCTGGTCGACCTCGGCGTCGGTGAGGATCTCCGCGCCGAAGGACTCCGCGGCCCGGGCGAGCACCTGGGTGAAGCCGCCGTTGCCGCCCTTGTGGAAGGCCCAGGTGCCGAACGCGCCGTCGTACTCCCCCATCGAGTGGAAGAGCAGCACCAGGCCGGAGCCCTGCGACATCGGCCCGACCTTGCTGCCGATGGTGCCCGAGGAGGCCAGGAACGCCTTGAGCAGGTCGTTCTCGAAGTAGTCGTCGAGGAAGTCCGCGGCGCTGCCGGTCAGCAGCCGCACGGTGTCGTGCATGACCTTGCGGGGCACGCTGCCCAGGTGCGAGAGCAGCCACATCATGTTCTCGGCGTCGGCGTCCGTGGTCCCCCACGGATTCGGCGGCACCCGGTCGAAGAGCGGCTTGATCACCTGGCAGACCCGCTCGAGGTCGTGCTCGTAGCGGGTGTAGGCGTCGGCGTCGTGCGCGGAGTGGCGCGCGATCTCGCGCACGTTCTGGTCGTGGTCCTTGCCGAGCAGGAGGTAGTCGCCGTCCTGCTTGGGCGCGAACGACGTGGGCATCAGCAGCGGCATGAAGCCGTGCTCGACGAGGTTGAGCTCGTGGATGATGTCGGGCCGCAGCAGCGACAGCGCGTAGGAGAAGGTCGTGAAGTTGTAGCCCGGCTTGAGCTCCTCGGTGATCGCGGCGCCGCCGACGACGCTGCGGCGCTCGAGGATCAGGGTCTTGAGCCCGGCCTTGGCCAGGTAGGCGCCGTGCACCAGGCCGTTGTGGCCGCCGCCGACGACGATGGCGTCGTACGAACGGCTCCCCGAACGACTCCGTCCGGCCACGTCCTGGGTGTCCTTGGTGTTCTTCGCCATCAGATGTTCGCCGTCTTCCGTGCCGGGTTGAAGTGGGGCAGCCGCGTGACCTCGGCCGCGACGGTGCGGTACTCGTGGTTGATCGTGGTCTCCACATGCACGCGGGTGCCGAGGGCGGCGTGGCTGGGGCGGACCCGCGCCATCGCGATGTGCCGCTGCAGGAGGGGCGAGTACATCAGCGCGGTCGCGTAGCCGACCTTGTTGCCGTCGTCGTCGTACATCATCGACTCCCACGGCAGGGGGTGCTCGTCCTTGGGCGGGATCAGCCCCTCGGAGCGGAAGAGCCGGTCGTAGTCGGCGTAGTCGAGGACGATGCCGACGCTCGCCCAGCGGGAGCTGCCGGTGTCGCGCTCGCGACGCAGTGCCTCGCGGCCGATGAACGGCCGGGTGTCGTCGTCGATCCCGCGCAGCAGCCAGCCGAGGCCGAGCTCGTGGGGCGTGAACCGCTCGTGGTCGTTGAAGGCGTAGCGCGCGGAGTTGAACTCGACCCCGATCAGCACCAGCCCGGCCTCGAGCCGGGTCATCAGCAGCGCCTCCTCGCCGAAGGGCGCCATCTGGTAGGGCGTGCCCGCCTCGATCACGGCGTCGAGGACCGCCACCGCGTGCTCGGCGGGCACGGTGATCTCGTAGCCGAGGTCGCCGGTGTAGCCGGTCCGCGACACGGTGACCTCGGCGCCGGCGATCTTGGTCTTGGTCAGCTGGAAAAACCGCAGCCCGGCGACGTCGTCGCTGAGCTTGGACAGGATCGTGCGCGAGTAGGGGCCTTGCACCGCGAGAATGCCGTAGTCGGCCGAGACGTCCTCGATCTCGACGTCGTAGCCGCGGGCCAGGTCGCGCAGGTAGCCGACGTTGGGCCGGGCGCAGGTGAGCAGGAAGTCGTCCTCGGCGTACCGGAAGACGACGCCGTCCTCGAGCAGGTAGCCGTCGTGGTCGCACCAGACCGTGTACTGCGCGCGGCCGGGCGCGCAGGCGCGGATGTCGCGAGCCATCACCCCGGCGAGCAGCCGCTCGGCGTCCGGGCCCTTCACGGTGTGCTTGAAGAGCGGCGAGCCGTCGAAGTAGCCGGCGGAGTTCCGGATGGCGAAGTATTCCTGCTTCGCCGTCGTGTGGTAGCGCAGCGCGGAGAGGTATCCGGACCAGTGGACGTATAGCCCGGTCTTGTTGAGCTGGCTGAGCCGCTCGTGGAACGGGGTCACCTGGATCATGGCGGCCAATCTACGCCCTATTGGACACGTGCGCAACAGAACGGACCCGGTACCGTGCCGCCATGGCCAGGATGAGCCCGCAGGCGCGCCGGGAGGCGATCCTCGCGGCCACGATGCGGGTGATGGAGCGCAAGGGCATCGCCGGTACGACGGTGCGCGACGTCGCCGCGGAGCTCGGCGTCTCCTCGGGGCTGATCCACCACTACGTCAGCTCGATGGACGACCTCCTGGCGGAGGCCTTCGAGGTGCTCGCGGGCGCCGATCTGACCCGGCTCCGCGCGGATCTCGTCACCGCCGCCGACGACCGGGAGCGGCTGGCGGCGTTCTTCACCGGCTACACCCGCGGCGAGGACGACGCGTCGTTCCAGCTCTGGCTCGACGCCTGGGCGGAGGCCGCGCGCCGGCCCGCACTGCGCCGGGTCTCCACCGAGCTCAACATCGCCTGGCAGCGGCTGCTCGCCGAGACGATCGCCTCGGGCGTCGCCGCCGGGACGATGGCCTGCGGCGATCCCGACGCGACCGCGTGGCGCGTGGTCTCGCTGCTCGACGGACTCTCGCTGCAGGTGGTCGCGCACGCCCGGGCACTGCGCCGCGAGGTGGTCTTGGACTGGGCGATGGCCTACGCGGAGGCCGAGGTGGGGCTGCCTGTCGGCGCTCTCAGGCGAGGCTCATCCCACCCCTACGGGACCCCCCGTCGACCTGCTGCGAAGGCGTCAGGGACCCCCTCAGGCGCCGCGGACGCGTCGTTGCCATGCGTCGCGGACTAGCTCGCGGAGCCATCCCGGCGCTACGATTTTTCGCATGACCACATTCGCTCCCGTCGACCAGACCCAGCTCGCCGAGGCCCTCAAGCCCTTCGGCTACAGCCGCATGCTGCCAGTGGCCGCCTACACCGATCAGGCGGTCCTGGACTGGGAGCGACAGCATCTCTTCAACGGGTGGGTCGCCCTCGGACGCACCGAGGAGATCGCCCGGCCGCGGCAGATGAAGGCCTTCGGACTGGGCTCCTCCGGCGTGCTCGTCACCCGCGACGGCGACGGCAACCTCCACGCCTTCGAGAACGCCTGCCGCCACCGCGGCCACGAGCTCCTCCCCTGCGACGGCACCGCGGAGAACAAGCGCGCGATCGTCTGCCCGTACCACGCCTGGTCCTACCGGCCGACGGGCGAGCTGATCGGCGCGCCCGGCTTCAACGACGCCGACGGCTTCGACAAGAACGAGTACTCGCTCGTGCCGGTCGAGGTGCGCGAGTGGCACGGCTGGCTCTTCGCCAACCGCGGCACCGACAGGCCGTTCGAGGAGCACGTCCGGGGCCTGGACGAGATCATCGCCCATTACGACGGCGCCGACCTGGTGACCGCGGAGACGCACACCTACGACGTGCAGGCCAACTGGAAGGTCTGCGTCGAGAACTACCAGGAGTGCTACCACTGCCCGTCGATCCACCCCGAGCTGTGCAAGGTGAGCCCGCCGGACTCCGGCGACAACCTCGCACCGCAGGGCGACTGGGTCGGCGGCGCGATGAACCTGCGCGACCACGCGGCGACCATGTCGCTGGACGGCCACACCGGCGGCACCGTGATCTCCCGGCTCGACGAGGTCGAGCAGCGCACGGTCATGTACGTCGCGCTGCTGCCCAACATGCTGCTCTCGCTGCACCCCGACTACGTGATGACCCACCTGCTCACGCCGATCTCGCCCGGCGTCACCCGGATCCGGTGCTCGTGGGCGTTCCCGCGGGAGGTCGTCGAGCAGGAGGGCTTCAGCCCGGCGTACGCCGTCGACTTCTGGGACATCACCAACCGGCAGGACTGGGCGGCGTGCGAGTCCGTGCAGCTCGGCATGACCACGCCCGGCTACGTGCCCGGTCCGCTGGCCCCCGCCGAGGACGGCGTCTACGACTTCGTGCACTACGTCGCCCGCGCGTACGCCGGCCTCCCCGCCCCCGTCGCCGAGCCCGTCTGAGCCTCGCCCCACCGCCGTCGTACGGCGTCTGGCGCCCACCCAGGCCCTGCTTGCGTCATACGAACCGTGGCCTATCCGCCACGGCTCGTATGACGTCCCGCGCCCGACCCCGCTGACGTCATACGAACCGAGGGCTATTGCCTCGGTTTCGTATGACGCCCGCGCCGCGTCGTACCCGCAACTGGTCTTGAATGGCGCC
>JBDHZS010000192.1:0-6947 GCA_039812025.1 Nocardioides sp.
CAGCTCGCGGGCGGGATCGGCGGTGAGGCCGCCGTGGACCGGGCCGGGCTGGATGACCGTCGAGCGGGGGGCGCGCAGGAAGCCGAACCGGGTGCCGGTCGGTTGGCCCGCTGCCGGGCCGCCGCGCGGGTCACCCGCGCACACCCCCTCAACGAAGCGGAGCGCGTCGTCCACCTGGGCGGGGTCGATCCCTGGGTCGAGCGCCCGCAGCCGGTCCGGGTCGACGCTGCTCGCGACCGCCAGATAGTCGTGCGCCTGGCAATAGAGCACCACCCCGACGTTGACGAACTCCTCCCGGTCCGGACGGGGCACGCAGCGCAGCGCGACGTACTGGTAGGGCTGGTACGCCGCTGGCTCGCTCATAGGTCCGCCACCTTGGCGAGCCAGGCGTCCGAGTCTCTGCGGGCGACGAGGAAGGCCAGGTACGCCGCGCGCAGTTCCTCGGCCGACGCGGCACCGGGCACGGGGGTCAGCCACTCGTCGGGTACGGCGGCGACGACTCCCGCCAGTGCCCCGTCGGTGAGCAACTCGCGCAGCTCCGCATCGAGCCGCATCGCGGCACGGTGGCAGGTGGCGAAGACATGCCCGGAAGGGTCCCAGGGCTGGGCGGCGAACCGCGCCGGGTCGCCGACCCCGCCCGGCCAGCTGTGATGGAAGTAGAGGGAGGCGCCATGGTCGATCACCCACGGTTCGCCGTGCCAGACCAGCAGGTTGGGGTTGCGCCAGGTCCTGTCGACGTTGGCGAGGTAGGCGTCCAGCCACAGGGTGCGGCCGCCGACCGCGGTGGTGGTGTCCTCGGCGGCGTCGTACCCGAACGCGCCGGGCAGGAAGTCGACGCCGAGGTTGAGGCCCGCGCTCGCCGTGAGGAGATCCTGCACCTCCTCGTCGGCCTCGTAGCGCGCGATCGCCGGATCGAGTTCGAGCGCGACCAGGCGCGGGGTGCGCAGGCCGAGCAGTGACGCGATCCCGCTCGCGAGCACCTCGGCGACCAGCACCCGCGGGCCCTGCCCGGCGCCGACGAACTTGCACACGTAGGTGCCCAGATCGCTCGCCTCCACGATCCCGGGCAGCGAGCCACCCTCACGCAGCGGGGTCACGTAGCGCGTGACCCGCACCCGCGCCAGCCCGCTCACTGGGTCCAATTGTTCGCTCGCGGCCGAGCGCAAGCTCGCGGTGGCCCGTCGGGTGTCGGCCGACGCGCTCTCGCGCTCGCTCACTGAGTCCAATTGTTCGCTCGCGGCCGAGCGCAAGCTCGCGGTGGCCCGTCGGGTGTCGGCCGACGCGCTCTCGCGCTCGCTCACTGAGCCACGGAGGCCGCGAGGCGCTTCTTCTCGACCTCGACGTCGAAGTCCGCCTTCGGCCAGCTCAGCTTCAGCGCCCGAAGGTGTTCGAGCAGGAGGTGTCCGGCCGCGAGATTGCGGTACCACTTCCTGTCCGAGGGGATCACATACCACGGAGCGACGTCGGTGTTGGTGCGACGCAGCGCGGTTTCGTACGCCGCGGTGTACTCCGACCAGCGCTTGCGGTCGTCGATGTCGGTGGGGTCGTACTTCCAGTGCCGCGTCGGATCCTCGAGGCGCGCGGCCAGCCGCTCCTTCTGCGTGTCGGGCGAGATGTGGAGCATGCACTTGATGACCGTGACGCCGGACGCGACGAGCTCGGCCTCGAACCTGTTGATCGCGTCGTAGCGACGCTCGATCTCCTCGGTCGGCGCCAGGCCCCAAACTCGCTGGATCAGGACGTCCTCATAGTGGGACCGGTCGAAGACGCCGATATACCCGGCCGGCGGGAGGGCCCGCCGGATGCGCCACAGGAAGTCGTTGGCGAGCTCCTCCTCCGTGGGCGCCTTGAACGCCGTGATCGCGACGCCTTGGGGATCCACGAGCCCGACCGCCTTGCGCACGACGCCGCCCTTGCCCGCCGTGTCCATCCCCTGGAGGACCAGCAGGATCCGGCGCTCGTCGCCGGCGACGCCGTTCGCCCACAGGCATTCCTGCAGGTCAGCGAGCTCCGGGCCGAGCGACGCGAGGGCCGCCTTGCCGACGTCCTTCATCCGGACGCCGCCCTTGCCTCCCTTCTTGCCGCCCTTCTTCTTCGACGGCGCCTTCTGGGTGAAGCCCGGCAAGGTGTCGGTGGGGAGCTTGCTCAGGTCGACGGCGCCCTGGGGCAGGCGCAGCAGGCTGGAGTAGGACATGGGCCAATCATGTCAGCCGAGGACCGTGCCGACATCGAGCGTGCAGCCGACGACGGTCGAGGCTCTCCCTTCGCTCGCGGGCTCGTCGAACCAGGTCCCAGCGACGAAGCCGGCCTTCGCGAGCATCCGCAGAGACGCTCCATTGCGGTGATCGGGCGCCGCAAAGTACGTCGTGACATCCGGGAACCGATGCCTCGCCCGCAGCATCCACGCCCACACGATCCGGGCGCCGAGCCCGGATCCGGTCCACGCCTCCTCGCCGATCGCGTAGTCCACGCCGACCGCGCCCGGGTCGGGCGTGAGGAGCGCATAGTCCGGGTAGTCGCGCAGCCGGTAGTCCTGGACGAAGCCGATGCTGCGACCGTTGACCTCCGCCACCCACATCCGTGTCGGGCTCATCCCGTCGATCCGTGGGCCGTACTTCACCTCGACGGACTCCGGTGACTGCTCGCCCGGCCACCAGCGTCGCACGTGCGGCGCCTGCCGCCAGCGCGCAAGGTCGCCGAGGTCGCCGCGGGTCATCGCCCGCAGGGAGACGACGGTGTCGTGGTTGATGACGAACCGCTTCACCTCGCCGGAGAGATCGAGCGGTTCCGGCAGGCGGTGGGTGCTCGCGACCGTCCGTGCCGCGGCGGCCGCCCAGGACTCCCCGGCACGCACGATGCCGGCGAACTCATGGTCGCGATCGTGGACGGCGAGCCGCACGCTCATGGTCGAACTCTAGAGCCACGGCCGTCGGCCGACCGGTGCTACTCGAACTCCTCCGGCTCGTCCAACGCGCCCAGCTCGGAGGCGACGACGGAGTAGGCAAGCGAGGTGGAGTAGCCCTTGCGGCCGAGCATCCCGACCAGCCGGCGGGTGGCCGTGGTGCGGTCCACCCGTTGCAGCGACCGGAGCCGGCGCCGGACCAGCGCCCGGGCCGCGGCCTCCTGGTCCTCCGCGCTCACCCGATCCAGCGCGTCCCGGGCGACGTCATCCGGGACGCCCTTGCGGCGCAGCTCCTGGGCGAGCGCCCGGGGCGCCAACCCCCGCCCGGCCTGCCGGCTCTCCACCCAGGCGCGAGCGAAGGCGCGGTCGTCGATCAGTCCGACCTCCTCGAACCGGTCGAGCATCCTCTCGGCGACCTCGTCCGGGACGTTGCGGGCGGCGAGCTTGTCGCGCAACTCCCGGCGGCTGCGCGCCTGCCCCGTGAGCTGGTCGAGCAGGATCTTCCGCGCGACCGCGTCGGGGTCGGCGTCGGGCCCGGCGGGCGGCTCAGAAGTCGTCGACGCCGATCGGCTCATCGGACAACTCCTCGTCGGCGGGCTTGTCGACCTGCGGGCCGATGCCCAGCTTCTCCAGGATCTTCTTCTCCAGGTCGTTGGCGAGGTCGGGGTTGTCGCGCAGGAAGCTGCGCGCGTTTTCCTTGCCCTGGCCCAGCTGGTCGCCGTCGTAGGTGTACCAAGCTCCGGCCTTACGGACCAGGCCGGCGTCGACGCCAACGTCGATCAGGCCACCCTCACGGCTGATGCCCTTGCCGTACATGATGTCGAACTCGGCCTGCTTGAACGGCGGCGCCACCTTGTTCTTCACGACCTTGACCCGGGTCCGGTTGCCGACCGGGTCGGTGCCGTCCTTGAGGGTCTCGATCCGTCGGACGTCGAGGCGCACCGAGGAGTAGAACTTCAGCGCCCGGCCACCGGTCGTGGTCTCCGGGGAGCCGAACATCACGCCGATCTTCTCTCGCAGCTGGTTGATGAAGATCGCGGTGGTGCCGGCGCCGTTGAGGGCACCGGTCATCTTCCGCAGCGCCTGGCTCATCAGCCGGGCCTGCAGGCCGACGTGGCTGTCGCCCATCTCGCCCTCGATCTCGGCGCGGGGCACCAGCGCGGCCACCGAGTCGATGACGATCAGGTCCAGCGCGCCGGAGCGGGTCAGCATGTCGGCGATCTCGAGCGCCTGCTCACCGGAGTCCGGCTGAGAGACCAGGAGCGCGTCGGTGTCCACGCCGAGGGCGCGTGCGTACTCCGGGTCGAGCGCGTGCTCGGCGTCGATGAAGGCGACGATGCCGCCGGCCTTCTGCGCGTTGGCCACCGCATGCAGGGCGACCGTGGTCTTGCCGGACGACTCCGGACCGTAGATCTCCACCACGCGGCCGCGCGGCAACCCGCCGAGGCCGAGCGCGATGTCCAGGGAGATCGATCCGGTCGGGATCACCTCCAGGGGAGCCCGGGCGTCGTCGCCCAGCCGCATGACCGAGCCCTTCCCGAACTGCTTCTCGATGCCTGCCAGCGCTGCGTCGAGCGCCTTCTCACGATCTCCGACTGCCATGATCCTTCATCCGTTCTGCGAGGGGTGGGTGACGCCGGTTGACGTCGGGATGGACGCTAGACGCCACCGCCGACAATCTCGGTCGGCCGCCGCCCACCCCTGTGGATAACCGATGCGATCAAGCCTAGGCGAACAAACGTTCGATGCAAGGATCCCCGCACGGCGTGTCGGGATCGATGAGTTCTGCACGGGCTACCGCACCCCGTCAGCGCTCGCTGTCCGGCAGCTCGAGCACCCGCCAGATCGCGGCCCACACCTGCTTGGGCGGGACCCCCGCGCCGAGCGCCTCGCTGGGCGTGCGCTCCCCCAGCTCGGCGATCACGTGCCGGTCGGCCCAGAAGTGGGCGTACGCCTCCCCCAGCGCGCCCTCCAGCCGCGCCCAGAACTCGGTGTGCCTCACGTCGTACGTCCTATCAAGGAGCCCTCAATGGAGCAACAGCGAGTCGAGGCGCCGACGGGTGATGAGCAGGCCGATCACGCCCATCGCGCACAGGTAGGCCACGGAGAGCAGCGACGCGCTCGTGACGAGCCCGGTGGTGAGCTCGCGGCACAGCACGACGCCGCGGTAGAGCGGCGTCACCTCGATCACCCACCGGGCGACGGCGGGCAGGCCGTCGATCGGGAAGAACGTGCCGGAGAACAGGAAGAGCGGCAGCTGCATGAGGGTGATCCGCTCGAAGTCCTGCCAGGACTTCATCCAGGTGGTGACCGCCATGAAGACGGCGGAGAAGGCGAAGCCGATCAGCACCGTCGCCGGCCAGGCAAGCAGCGCCCACCAGGAGTGCACCAGCCCCATGGCGGCCATCAGCGCCAGGAACGCCGCCGAGTAGGCGCTGCCCCGCAGCTGGCCCCAGATGATCTCGCCGCGCGCGACGTCGCCGGTGGTGAGCGGGGTCGCCAGGATCTGGTCGTAGAGCTTCTCGAACTTGAGCTTGAAGAAGACGTTGAACGTCGAGTCGTAGAGCGCGCCGTTCATCGCCGATGCGGCGAGCATGCCGGGCGCGACGAAGGCGGCGTACGGGATCTCGCGGCCCTGGAACTCGAACGTCGTGATCAGCGCGCCGACCCCGATCCCGATCGAGAAGAGGTAGAACACGGGCTCGAAGAAGCCGCTCAGGAAGAGCTTCCACAGCCGCCTGTAGACCAAGTAGTTGCGGTAGACCATCAGCGCCGAGGCCCGCATCGGGCCGGGCGGCGTGGGCGGGCTCGGCCGCGGCGTGCCGATGGCGCTCACTGGGCCAGCCTCCGCGCCAGACCGGAGACCGAGAGCCGCCAGCCGATCCAGGTCATCGCACCGAGGACGACGACGTGCACCGCAGCCAGGCGCCAGTCGACCGTGTCCAGGGCGAACATCCGCGAGAGGTTGACGCCGTGCCACAGCGGGGTGAGCCGCGCCGCCCACTCCAGCACCGGCCCGAGGTTCGCGATCGGGAAGAACGCGCCGGAGAAGAGGAACAGTGGAAAGACCACCAGCCGGAAGAGCATCCCGAAGCCCTCCTCGGAGGTCAGCCTCGTCGTGAAGGCGTAGCAGCACGTGGCGAAGGCCATCCCGACGCCGACCTGCGCGCAGAACGCCAGCGGCGGTCCCCACCAGGTCGCGAACACCCCGAAGGGCAGCAGCACCACCATGAAGACCGCGCACGTGGTGACCAGGCGGAAGAGCACGAACAGCAGCGACGCGGCCACGAGATGTCGCACCGCCAGCGGCGTCGCGAGCATCGCCGAATAGGTCTTGCGCCATTTGATCGCGCTCATGATCGGGTACGACGTCTCGCTGACCGCCGTCTGCATGGCGTGCGCCGCGACCAGCCCGGGCACGACGAAGGCCAGGTACGACGTGGCGCCCTCCAGCCGCTCGGGGTCGCCCTCGATGAAGCCGCCGAGGATCACCCCCATCGCCAGCACGAACAGCAGCGGCGAGACGAACGAGGAGACCACCGACCCCCGCCAGGTGCGCCGGTAGGTGATCGCGAGCAGGTCGAGCTGACGGCGCACCCCCTCAACGAGGGTCAGGTCGCCGGTGACCTCGGTCGTCGCGGGCGCGCTCATCAGTCCACCAGGCTCCGTCCGGTCAGCCGCAGGAAGACGTCCTCCAAGGTGGCGCGTCGCACCAGCACCGCGACGGGCCGCAGGTCGCGCTCGCCGGCCTTGGCGACGATCTCCTCGCCGTCATCGCCGTAGACCAGCAACCGGTCGGGCAGCACCTCGATGCGCTCGCCTAGGTCGCCGAGCCGCTCGGCGGCGGCCTCGTGGTCGCCGAGGCCCAACCGCAGCTCGGCGACCTCGCGGGTCGCGTGCTCGGCGATCAGCTGCAGCGGCGATCCCTCGGCGACGATCCGGCCGCCGTCCATCACGACGAGCCTGTCGCACAGCTGCTCGGCCTCGTCCATGTAGTGGGTGGTCAGCACGAGGGTCACCCCCGACTGTTTGAGCCGGAAGAGGC
>JBDHZS010000193.1:0-6936 GCA_039812025.1 Nocardioides sp.
GTACCGCACCGTTGCCCGCCGATGATGACGAGATGCCTGGTCACGGCGCGTCCTGCTGCACCCGCGCGACGACGGGGGAGACCTCGACGGCGCTGACCGCGTGCAGGGTGCGGACGATGTACTCGCCCAGCATCGAGAGCATGGCGATCGTGAAGCCGTTGAACATCGCCAGCAGGACGACGATCGTGGTCCAGCCGGGCACCGCGATCTGGCCGAGCAGGCCGAGCGCCAGGTAGACGAGGCCGATCAGGAAGCTCAGCCCCGCGATGCAGAAGCCGAGGCCGGCCAGCGCCCGCAGCGGCCACGACGAGTAGCTGAACAGGATCGTGAAGACCAGCCGCAGGATCCGGATCAGCGAGTAGTTGCTCTTGCCGACCGGCCGGGCGTCGTGGCGGACGACGACGTCGGCGCGGTCGCCGGAGTGCATCAGGGCCTGGCCGGTGACGTAGGGGTGGCTGGTGCGGTGGGCGACGATCCGGTCGACCACGTCGCGGCGCAGGATCCGGAAGTTGGAGACCGCGAGGTCGGGCGGCTGGTGGAAGACCTGGCGGTTGATGGCGCTGATCATCCGGCTGCCGAGCCGCCGGTAGCCGGCGTGCTGCTTGGCCTCGGGCCGGCCGAAGACGAGGTCCTTGCCGGTCATCGCGGCGTCGATGAGGATCAGCGCCTGGTCGGGAGGGTTCTGCAGGTCGTCGTCCATCGTGATGATGTAGTCGCCGCTCGCCTCGCGGAAGCCGGCCAGGTTGGCGTGGTGCTGCCCGAAGTTGCGCAGCAGGTTGAGCGCGATCACCCCCGGCGTCGTCCGCGCCTTCTCCGCGATCACCGTCCAGCTGCCGTCCGGGCTGCCATCGTTGACCAGGATCAGCTCGTAGCGCAGCCCCGCGCTCGTGAACGTCTCGACCACGCGGTCGATGGTCGTGCCGACGATCTGCTCGCTGTTGTAGACCGGGATCACCACGGAGTAGAGGTAGTCGCGCCGGTCCAGCGGCGCGCTCATCCGGTCCCGTCCAGGTCCACGACCACCGGCGCGTGGTCGGAGGCGCCGGTGCCCGCGCGCTCGTCGCGGTCGATGAAGGCGTGCGTCACCCGGTCGGCGAAGGCGGGCGACCCGAGCACGAAGTCGATCCGCATCCCGCGGTTGCGCTCGAAACGCTGCCGGTAGTAGTCCCAATAGGTGAAGGTGTCCGGGCCCGGCGCGTGGGGGCGTACGACGTCGCGCCAGCCGTCGTCCTCGAAGGCCGCGAACGCGGCGCGCTCGGGCGGCGTGACGTGGGTGTCCCGCGCGAAGGCCGCCATGTCGAAGACGTCCTCGTCGCGGGGGGCGACGTTCCAGTCGCCGACCAGCGCCGCCGGCCCGGCGAGCCACGGAGACGACGCGTCCCGCAGCCGCGCCAGCCAGTCCAGCTTGTACTCGTAGTGGGGGTCGCCGACCTTGCGGCCGTTGGGGACGTAGAGCGACCAGATCCGCACCCCGCCGCAGACCGCGCCGAGCGCGCGGGCCTCCGGGCCGTCGCCCCAGGCCGGCATCCCCGCGAAGCCGGTCTCGACCTCCTCGATCCCGACCCGGCTGAGGATCGCGACGCCGTTCCACTGGTTGTAGCCGACCGCGGCGACGTCGTACCCGAGCGAGGTGAGGCCCATCAGCGGCAGCTGCTCGGGGCGGGCCTTGGTCTCCTGCACCGCGAGCACGTCGACGTCGTGGCGCTCCAAGAACGCCTCGACCCGGCCGATCCGGCTGCGAAGCGAATTGACATTCCAGGTGGCGATGCGCATCAGGGCGAGGGTACGCCGTCCAGGAAGGGTGTCAGCATCCCGGGCGTGGCGCGATCCGCGAGCGCGACGGCCCGGTCCAGCTCGATGTCGCGCACCGCGACGTACTCCGATCCGGCGGCGGTCGTCGCCTTGAGCGTGGCGAGCCCCAGGCGGCGCTGGAACCACGACTGCGCGACCACCCAGCCGATGATCCCGTCGGTCTCCAGCACGGTGCGCCGCCGGTCGAAGGTGCCGTCGCCGCTGACCAGATGCTCGGTGCTCAGGCCGTGGCCGAGGTTGCGATAGGCCGTCGCGCCCGCGAGCACGCCCAGCCCGAGCGCGAGCACCGCGAAGCCGACCGGCCACCACCAGGCCCAGTCGCGCCACCACGCCACGCCCGCGAAGACGAGGGCGAGCGCCAGCGGGGGCCGCAGCGCGCGGAAGAAGCAGCGCCGGCGGGCCTCGGGGCCGTGCTCGGACAGGGGCACCGACAGCGTGCCGAGGTCGCCCGCGCCGAGCGCGTCGTGACCGACCCGGATGCCGACGCTCGTCGGGGCCGGGGGCAGCACGGGCGTCACCCCGCCGCTGCCGACGCCGGTGCACAGCGCCGCCAGCTCGCAGCCGTGCACCGGCCGCATCAGCCACGGCTCGACGAGTTGGACGCCGCGCACCCGCGCCTCCTCGACGGTCGTGGAGCGGGTCGTGAAGAGGCCCGCCGCGACGTTGAGGTTGCCGCGCTCGCGGGTGAGCCGGAAGCCGTACCACTGCACGACGTACCCGATCACGCTGATCAGCAGCCAGCCCACCACCGCGCCGACGATCACCGTGACGATGATCAGCGAGATCGCGATGCTGCGGACCCACTCCCAGGCGCCCTCGATGTTCTCGCGCTCGAAGATCGGCAGGCTGTCGCCGAACTGGGCGAGCACGCCGACGGCCGCCGCCACCACGACCAGCCGCGACAGGCTGAACGGCGCGAACCGCAGCCACGACCAGTCGAAGGCGGCCAGGGTCTCGGGGGGCTCGTCCGGTGGCTCGGGTTCGTCCACCGGCCCTGCGGAGTCCGCGAACTCGCCGGCCTCGACGGGCTGGGCCTGCGCGGCATTGGCCGGCGTCGTACGACGCTGCAGCAGGCGCCGGCGGAGCTCGACCGCGGCCTCCTGGGAGACCGCCCGCAGCTCGATCTGGGTGTCGTCGACGCCGGTGCCGATCTTGACCTTCGTGATGCCGAGGATCCGGTGGATCAGGGACGACTCGAGGTCGACGCTGCGCACCCGGTCCAGCGGCGCGGTCACCTGGCTGCGGCTGACCAGCCCCTTGTGGAGCTGGAACTGGGTCTCGGTGAAGCGGTATTTCGTGGTCAGCCACGGGATCACGCCGAGGATGATCGCGCCGAGGGCCGCCGGGATCAGCAGCCAGCCCTCGAAGCTTCCGCGCGACGTGCTCAGGCCGATGACCGCGATGAGGGCCGGCACCGCGAACTGCTTCAGCGCGTCGACCGGTCCCAGCAACAGCATCCGGCGGTCCAGCCGCTGCCAGTCCTCCTCCGGGGACACGGCCGGGTCCCCGGGCGCCTCCCCGGGCACCTCGGCAGGCGCATCTGTGTCCGGAGCCGGCACCTCGTCGTACCCCTCCTCGGGCGGCTGGCTCACGTCGCGTCGCCCTCCGCGGCGGCGGTGATCTCGGTGAGCTCGGCGACGGTACGACGCGCGACGTCCTCCGCCAGGCCCGTGATCGTGATCGGGCCTGCGGCCGAGGCCGTGGTGACCGTGATCTGGGCGAGCCCGAAGATCCGCATCAGCACCCCCTGGTTGGAGTCGACGGTCTGCACGCGCGAGAGCGGGGCGATCCGCTGCTCGCGACTCAGCCAGCCCGAGCGGGTGAAGATCGCCTCGTCGGTCACCTCCCAGCGGTGCACGCGGAACCGGATCCGCGGGGCGACGAACGTCTCGACCGCGGCCACCGCGAGGACGACCGCGAGCAGCGCGGTGGCCCACCAGGGCCGCTCGCGCCAGAAGTACCACCCCACGCCCAGCGCGCCCAGGACCAGGATGCTGCCGAGGGCGCTGGTGAGCATCCAGTAGGACACCGCGCGCGGCGAGACCTGGTTGGCCGGGTCGCGCAGCGCAGGGGAGACCGCTGACGGCCCCGGCGGTGTCGCTGGGGCCGAAGCCGCGTCGGTGGGATCCCCGAAATCGCTCATGGGCCCGAGCCTATCTACCGCAGTCTCGGAGTCCATTCGAGCGCGGACAGCGCCTCCCGCATCTGCTTGCGCACGGTCGGGTCGACGTCCCTGTGGACGTACCAGATCCAGTCCGGCGCGCGGCCGACTCTCACGTAGTGCTCCTTGAGCACGTCCTCGAGCCACGGGTGGCGCCGTGCGTCGGTGAGCGCGATCGCCGTGAAGCGCTCCTCTGCGAGCCACTCCGCATAGCCGGCCAGGCCGCCCGGCCAGTTGTCGTCGAGGTAGGCATCCATCCCGTTGGTCATCAGCAGGTAGCGGCTCGGGTTGCGGTGCCGGGACAGCGTGAGCGGATGGGGAGCCTCGATGCTGACGAGCGTGGCATCGTCCGGGAGGCGGTCGACCACCGCGGCCATGGCCGCCTCCTGCGTGGGCAGGGTCCGGTCCCGGGCGCCCGACAGTACGACGACGCTCGAGGCCGCCAGGGCCAGGACCGCCATGGCCGTGATCGCCGTGGCCGTCCGCGGCCTGCGCAGTCGTTCGATGGGGAGCGCGATCAGGCCCACGCCGACCGCCGAGAGCGGCAGCAGCAGGAAGGCGTCGGCCCAGCCGTTGAAGATCGACACGCTCCACGCCAGGCCCGCGAGCTGCGCCGCCGCGAGGGTGAGCAGGGGGCCGCGGCGGGCGGACCAGCGGGGGACCAAGGTCGCGAACCCGGCGGCCAGGAGTGCCGTCGTACCGCCGAGGATGAGCCAGACGCTCGCGCCGAAGCCCGTGGTCAGCAGCTCCCACGCCACCGGCGGATCCCCGAGCGCGCTGGGCTGCTCGGTGTATTCGGCGTTGGCCGTGACGAACCCCTCGACGAAGAAGGGCAGCGCGCCGTGGAGCCAGAAGTAGGCGACCATGGCGAGGAGTACGGCGAGCCCGCCGGCGGCGTACCTGATCCCCGCCCGGACGCGCGGGCCCCAGCCCGGCTCGGTGAGGATCGCGACCGCCGCGCCGACCGCGGCCGCGGCGAACACCGGCTGCCAGGTGAGCGTCGCCGCCGCCGTCCACGCGCCTGCCCAGGCCCAGCGCCGGCCGAGCATCGCGAGGAGCGCGCACAGCAGGAACGTGACGAGGGGGGTCTTGCCCTGCGGCCCGCCCGCCGCGAAGTCGGCGAACCCCACGAACGTCAGGAAGGCACCGGCCGAGATCGCCCCGGCCGCGCGGGTGCCGAGGGCCCGGCGCCCGACCAGGTAGGTCAGCGGCACGCAGGCGACGGCGAACGCGAAGAAGATCAGTCGTACGGCGAGCACGTCGCCGGTGCCCGTGTCCGCGCCGGCGAGGCGTCCCAGCCACACGCCGGCGGCAGGCAGCAGGTGGGCGAAGGGGCCGGCGCGGTTCATCGCCTCCTCGTAGGGGGCCGCGCCCTCGACGACCATCTGGCCCGCGTAGACATAGAGGGCGGAGTCCCTGGTCAGCCAGCCCTGGAAGCCAGGTACGACGTACACGATCGCTCCCAGCGCCGCGAACAGCGCCACCAGCGGGTCGAACCGTCGCGGCTGTTCCCGCTGCTCCGCGCGTTGCACTTGCTCCACTCGCCAGAGCCTGCCGAGTCGGCTCGAAGATGCACGGCAAACACGCCGAGTCGGCTCAAACGTGCACGCGAACGACGCCGAGTCGGCTCAAACGTGCACGCGAACGACGCCGAGTCGGCTCAAACGTGCACGCGAACGACGCCGAGTCGGCTCAAACGTGCACGAGAATCGCGCCGAGTCGGCGCAAAGGTGCACGCGTACGACGCCGAGTCGGCTCAAACGTGCACGCGAACGTAGACTCGCCGCCCGTGGCGCTCACCATCGGCATCGTCGGACTCCCCAACGCGGGCAAGTCGACGCTCTTCAATGCCCTGACCAAGAACGACGTGCTCGCGGCGAACTACCCGTTCGCGACGATCGAGCCCAACGTGGGCGTCGTGGGCGTGCCGGACGAGCGGCTGCCGGTGCTCGCGAAGATCTTCGGGAGCGCGCGGATCCTCCCGGCGACGGTGGAGTTCGTGGACATCGCCGGCATCGTCTCGGGCGCCTCGCAGGGGGAGGGGCTGGGCAACCGGTTCCTGGCCCACATCCGCGAGTCGGCCGCGATCTGCCAGGTCACGCGGGTCTTCCGCGACGAGGACGTCACCCACGTCGACGGCAGGGTTGACCCGGCCTCCGACATCTCCACCATCACCACCGAGCTGATCCTCGCCGACCTGCAGACGGTCGAGAAGGCGATCCCGCGGCTGGAGAAGGAGGCGAAGGGCAAGAAGGAGCTGCTGCCCGTCGTCGCCGCGGCCAAGCGCGCGCAGGTGCTGCTCGAGTCGGGTACGCCGGTGATCTCGGCGATCAAGTCCGGCTCGCTCGAGGCCGCGCAGGTCCGGGAGCTCCAGCTGCTGACCGCCAAGCCCTTCATCTACGTCTTCAATTGCGACTCCGACGAGTTGGCCGACGAGGCGCTGAAGGCGCGGATGTCCGAGATCGTCGCACCGGCGGAGGCGATCTTCCTCGACGCCAAGTTCGAGGCCGAGCTCGTCGAGCTGGGCGATGACGAGGAGGCCCGCGAACTCCTGGCCGAGATGGGCGTGGACGAGCCGGGACTCGACGTACTCGCCCGTGTCGGCTTCGAGACCCTCGGCCTGCAGACCTACCTGACGGCCGGGCCCAAGGAGACGCGCGCCTGGACGATCCGCAAGGGTGCGACCGCGCCCGAGGCGGCCGGCGTCATCCACACCGACTTCCAGAAGGGATTCATCAAGGCCGAGGTGGTCTCCTTCGACGACCTCGTTGCCGCGGGCTCCATGAACGACGCCAAGGCCGCCGGCCGGGTCCGCATCGAGGGCAAGGACTACGTCATGGCCGACGGCGACGTGGTGGAGTTCAGGTTTAACGTGTAGCGTTATTGACGCGACACGTTATACGCTTCTGGCGTGATCAGGTCGTTCGGCAGCAAGGACACCGAACGGCTGTGGCGTCGAGAGC
>JBDHZS010000194.1:0-6780 GCA_039812025.1 Nocardioides sp.
GAGCCGGCGCGCCAACGCCGACCTCGATCTGAACTTGAGCATGGACTTCGATCTTGCTCGGGAGGTACGTCCACTTCACGTCACCTCGCCGAGAGCCATCCACAGGTTCTGATCATTGCTCTTCGCGGCACGCTCGTGCTCATCAGCGCCAGGAACATCGGCACGACACCCGCAGCGACAGTGCGGATCGAGTTCAACACCACGCTAGTGAGCCCGGCCAAGGACATGGACCCCGAGCGGCTCGCGGTGTTCTCCGACCCGATCGCGATGATGGCGCCGGGTCGTGTCATCTCCGTGCCCTTTGGCAGAGCGTGGGACTTCTTTCCTGCGGACGGAGTGCCTCCGCCGCTCCGCTACGAGGCGAAGGTCTCATACACCGACTTGGCGGGCAAGCACAGGTACGAGGACCCTGCGTGCACCCTTGACCTCGCACCCTTCAAGCACACGCCCATCTATCGTGACGATCTCCGCGAGATCGCAGTACGCCTGAAGGGCATGGAACAGGCGATGGGCCGATGGACCAAGAGTGGTCGCCTCCGGGTCAACACGATGACCCAGGCCGAGATTGACGAGAGGGACGCGGCCCACTGGGAACAGGTGCGGGCCAGGAGACAGAGGTCAGAGACCAGCGCTGCTGCAAGGTCAGACGACGAACCGAGGAGCTGACTCGGGCGCGGATGCACAGCGGCGGAGCGGACTGACACCTTGATGCCCGCGCGGCAAGAGTATGCACCGCCCAGATTCCCCGGGTTCCGGAGAACCACAGGGCAAGAGCCCCTATCCTCGGGACATGTCTGCCACGCTGCTCGGGACGCGGGAGCTGACGTGAGCAACTTCGCGTTTGTGAAGGTCGCGCTGCCATCGGTGTATGCCGACTGTGCGCGGGCGGAGTCCTATCTGGCCTCGGACCCGCGCTCGGCGTGCTTCTACAGTCGCCGGGCGATCGAGGAACTCGTCGGCCATCTGTACGACGTGCTCGCACTCGCCGCGCCGTACCGGCCCGACCTCGCCGCCCGGATCAACGACGCGGCGTTCAAGGCGAAGACTGGCGTCGGGATCGCGCAGAAGCTCAACCTGATCCGCAAGGTCGGCAACAGCGCCGTGCACGAGACGAGGCCGATCCCGCCCGCGGCCGCGCTCCAGGTGCTGCGCGAGTTGCACCACGTCATGGTGTGGGCGGCCTTCCACCATTCGGCGCACCCGGAGACGGTCCCGACAAGGACCCAGTTCGACCCTGCGCTGGCGGCCAAGGCGGCGCCGCTATTGCGTGACGAACTGGTCAAGCTGGCGGCCCGGTTCAAGGCGCAGGACGAGGCGCACGCGAAGGCGCTCGCTGAGAAGGACGCCGCCCACGAGGCCGAGATCGCCGAACTCAGGGCCCAGATCGCGCAGGCGCAGGCGGCGAACACCGCGCCCGACGACCACGACTACACCGAGGCCGAGACCCGAGACCAGTACATCGACCTCCTGCTTCACGAGGCGGGCTGGCCGCTCGACCAGCCCCGCGACCGCGAATTCAAGGTCAGCGGGATGCCTTCAGAGGGCACCGGATTCGTCGACTACGTGCTCTGGGGCGCTGACGGACTCCCGCTGGCGGTGGTTGAGGCCAAACGGACCACGAAGTCCGCCCAGGTCGGGCAACAGCAGGCCAAGCTCTACGCCGACTGCCTGGAGAAGCAGTTCGGGCGGCGGCCGGTGATCTTCTACACCAACGGCCACGAGCACTGGCTGTGGGACGACGCGGCCGGCTATCCGCCGCGCGAAGTGCAGGGCTTCTACACCCGCGACGAGCTTGAGCTGATGATCCAGCGACGCCGTACCCGCAAACCACTCTCCGGACAGCGCGTCAGCACCGACATCGCGGGCCGTCCCTATCAGGTGCGCGCGATCAAGGCGGTCGGCGACGCGTTCGACCGCAGACAGCGCGAGGCGCTGCTGGTGATGGCGACCGGCTCCGGCAAGACCCGCACCGTCATCGGCCTCGTCGACCAGTTGATGAAGGCCGGCTGGGTCAAGCGGGTGCTCTTCCTCGCTGACCGGACCGCGCTGGTCAACCAGGCGACGAACGCGTTCAAAGCCCACCTGCCCGCCGCGACGACCGTGAACCTGCTCAACGAGAAGGCGACGGATGGCGGCCGCGTCTACGTCTCGACGTACCCGACCATGATGAACTTGATCAACGACGTCGACGGCACGGGGAGTCGACGATTCGGGCCCGGCTTCTTCGACCTGATCGTGATCGACGAGGCGCACCGTTCGGTCTACGCCAAGTACGGCGCGATCTTCGACTATTTCGACTCCCTCCTGCTCGGGCTGACGGCGACCCCGAAGGATGAGGTCGACCACAACACCTACCGGCTCTTCCACCTCGAGGACGGCGTGCCGACCGACGCCTACAGCCTTGACGAGGCCGTCGCCGACGGCTACCTCGTGCCACCGAAGGGCGTCAGCGTCGGCACCAAGTTCCTGACCTCCGGCATTCGGTACGACGAGTTGAGCGATGCCGAGAAAGACCAGTGGGACACCCTCGACTGGGGCCCCGAATGGGACGAGTCGGGGCGGCCCGACGAGATCGGCGCCGAGGAACTCAACCGGTTCCTCTTCAACGAGGACACCGTCGACAAGGTCCTCCAGACCCTCATGACGCGCGGCTATCGCGTGGCCGGCGGCGACCGGCTCGGCAAGACCATCATCTTCGCCAAGAACCAGGCACACGCCGAGTTCATCGTGAAGCGGTTCGACCTCGCCTACCCTGAGCTGGCCGGGCACTTCGCTCGCGTGATCACCCACGCCACGCCGTACTCCCAAACGCTGATCGACGACTTCAGCGTCAAGGACAAGGCGCCCCACATCGCGATCAGCGTCGACATGCTCGACACCGGCATCGACGTGCCCGAGGTGGTCAACCTGGTCTTCTTCAAGATGGTCCGATCCAAGTCGAAGTTCTGGCAGATGATCGGCCGCGGCACCCGCCTGTGCCCCGACCTCTTCGGGCCGGGGGAGGACAAGCGGGACTTCCTGGTCTTCGACAGCTGCGGCAACCTCGAGTACTTCAGCCAAGACCTGCCCGGATCCGAGGGACAGCTCCAGAAGTCCATCTCCCAGCGACTCTTCGAGGCGCGCCTCGGACTGGTCACCGCGCTCGCCGACACGGAGCCCGAGCTGCGGGCGAGCACCGTGGCGACGCTCCACAAGATCGTCGCCGGCATGAACCTCGACAACTTCGTGGTCCGGCCCCACCGACGGGCGGTCGAGCGGTACGCCGCCGCGGATGCCTGGCAATCGCTCACGCCCGAGGACGTCGAGGCCCTTCTCGTGCTCGCCGGTCTGCCCTCGGCCGTGCGCGACGACGACGAGGACGCCAAACGCTTCGACCTGCTTGTCCTGCGGCGGCAGCTCGCTCAGCTCGACGGCGACGTGATGCTCGCCGAACGGCTGCGCGAGTCGGTCCAGTCCCTCGCCGCCGCGCTGCTGGGCAAGACCACGATCCCGTCGGTCGCCGAACAGGTCGAGCTGCTGGAGTCGCTCGCCGGCGATGAGTGGTGGGTCGACGTGACGCTCCCGATGCTGGAGCTCGCGCGGCTCCGGGTCCGCGGGCTCATCCGCTTCGTGGAGCGGGCCGCACGCAACCCCGTGTACGCCGACTTCGAGGACACGCTGATCGACGTGATCCAGGTCGACCTGCCTGTGGTCACCCCCGGGGCCGACCTCGTGCGGTTCCGCGCCAAGGCCGCGGCGTACCTGCGCGAACACCAGGACCATGTCGCCCTCCAGCGGCTGCGGCGCAACAAACAACTCACCCCCGGCGACCTCGCCGACCTGGAGGGGATGCTGCTGGCCAGCGGCGCGGGCGGGTCCGGCGACATCGCCAAGGCCTCGGAGGACACCGGCGGGCTCGGGCTCTTCATCCGCGGCCTCGTCGGGCTCGACCGCACCGCCGCGGTCGAGGCATTCGGGCACTACCTCGACGGCACCCGTTTCACCGTCGACCAGGTTCGCTTCGTCAGCCTCATCGTGGATGAGCTCACCGCGAACGGGGTCATGGAGCCCGCGCGGCTCTTCGAGTCGCCGTACATCGACCACGCTCCGACCGGTCCCGATTACGTCTTCGATGGCCCCGATGTCGATGTCATCGTCGAGATCCTCCGCGACGTCCGGAGGCACGCCCTGCCCACCGAGGTCGCCTGAGCCCGCCGACTGGGCTTGAACCCAAGCACGCTCAGGGCGCCGAGTCGGCGCAAAGATGCACGGTTGTCCACAGCGTGCGCTTCGGCTGTGGATGGCCGTGCACTTGAGAGCCAACTCGGCGGGGCCGCTTCATCAAGGTATCTGGGTGGCGCAGCACTCTTCGAGGCGTGTACGCCGTGCGAAGTGCCACTCCGGCTGCATAACTTGATGAAGCTGCGGCTGGTGGGACTGAGGGCGGTGCACGTTGGAGCCGACTCGGCGTCGTACACGTGCACAGATGAGCCGACTCGGCGTGAATCTCGTGCACAGATGAGCCGACTCGGCGCGAACTCTTGAGCCGACTCGGGGTCAGGCGCTGTCGGGGGTGGCGGGAGGGATGGACCGGGAGGCGAGGGTGACGGCGCCGAGGGCGGCGGCGGTGAGGGCGAGGACGCCGCTGGCGCCGGCGACCCCGGCGAGGGTGCCGGCGACGCTGGGGACGACCACCTGGCCGATCCGGTTGCCGGTCAGGCGCAGGGACATGGCGCGGCCGCGCAGGCCGGCGGGGGTGGCCTCGGCGAGCCAGGACATGGTGAGGGGCTGGCCGGCGCCCAGCCCGAGCCCGAGCAGGATCACCACGATCGCCAGCAACGCCGTCGGCATCGGGACCGGGGCCAGCGCCATCCCGAAGGTGGCGAGCGCGACCGTGCCGGTCATCACCCGCTGGCGACCGAACCGCCCGGTCAGCCGCCCGAGCCCGAAGCGCGACACCATCGACGCCCCGGCCCGCAGCGCGAGCAGGATGCCGATCGTCCCGGCCGCCAGGTCGCGCTCAGCCCCGAGCACCGGCAGGTAGACCAGGCTGATGTCCACGGCGGCGAGTACGACGCAGCTCACGGTCAATGACCGCAGCATCCCGGGATGCGCGAGCAGCCGGCGTACCGAACCCGACGCCGCACCCCGCTCCGAGCGCTGCCCGGACGACGGGATGCACGCCGCCGCGACCACTAGGGCCACGCTGAGCAGCGTGCTCGCGGCGAAGATCGTCGCGGTGTCCGGGATCGTCTGCGAGCCGCCGAAGAGCACGATCAGCCCCGGCCCGACCGCCTGCCCGCCGGACGCGGCGAACGTGTAGTAGCCGAAGACCGTGTCGTAGCGGCTCCGCGGCGCCCGGTTGGCCACCAGCGCCTGCTGCGAGACGACCGAGAGCAGGTGGCCGACCCCGAGCAGCACGGTCGCCGCGAGCAGGCCGCCGACGGTGCCGCCGATCAGCCAGAACGCGCCCGCCGACCCGAGGGTGAGCACTCCACCGACGACCATCACCGGCCGCTCGCCGTACCGATCCGACAAGGTCCCGGCGCCGACCGCCAGCACGAGCGGTACGACGGCGAAGCTGGCGCCGAGCACGCCGAGCCACGCCGCCGGCACGTCCAACTCGATGGCGCGGTAGATCGCCGTCGGCCGCAGGACGAAGGTGATCCCCTGGATCAGGAAGGTGTGGGCGGCGAACGCGACGGCCCACAGGGGAAAGCGGGGTCTCAGGTCAGCCCTCGAACCCGTGGTACTGCATCACGTGCTTGATGCGCGTGTAGTCCTCGAAGCCGTACATCGACAGGTCCTTGCCGTAGCCGGAGTGCTTGAACCCGCCGTGCGGCATCTCGGCGACCAGCGGGATGTGGGTGTTGAGCCACACGCAGCCGGCGTCGATGCGCGCGGCCATCCGGGCGGCGGTGCCGGCGTCGCGGGTCCACACCGACGAGGCGAGCCCGTACTCGGTGTCGTTGGCCATCGCCACGGCCTCGTCCTCGGTCGTGAACTTCTGAACCGTCTGCACGGGCCCGAAGATCTCGGTCCGGATCAGCTCGTCGTCCTGCCGCAGGTCCGCGATGACGGTGGCCTCATAGAAGTAGCCCTTCTCGCCGACCCGCTTGCCGCCGGACAGCACCCGCGCGTGGTCGGGCGCGCGCTCGACCAGCCCGGAGACATGGCTGAGCTGGTTGGCGTTGTTGATCGGGCCGTAGAGCAGGTCCTCGTCGTCGGGGTCGTAGCCGGTGCGGGTCGCCGCGGCGGCCTTCCCCAGCTCGGTGGCGAACTCCTCGTAGATGCCCTCCTGCACGATGACCCGCGTCGCGGCGGTGCAGTCCTGGCCGGCGTTGAAGAGCCCCGCGACCGAGATCCCCTCGATCGCAGCCTCGATGTCGGCGTCGTTGAAGACCACCACCGGGGCCTTGCCGCCCAGCTCCAGGTGGCTGACCTTGAGATCGGCCGCTGCGGCCGTGGCGACGGCGATGCCCGCCCGGGTCGAGCCCGTGATCGAGACGAGCTGCGGGATCTTGTGCTTGGTCAGCGCGGCGCCGGTGTCGCGGTCGCCGCAGATCAGGTTGGTGACGCCCGGCGGGAAGATCTCCTGCATCTTCTGGAAGATCCAGTACGTCGACGCGGGAGTCGTGTCCGACGGCTTGAGGATCACGGTGTTGCCGGCGGCGAGCGCGGGCGCGAACTTCCAGGTCGCCATCATCATCGGGTAGTTCCACGGCGCCACCTGGGCGACCGGGCCGCGGGGCTCGCGGCGGATCGAGGAGGTGAAGCCGCGCATGTACTCCGCGCTGGCCC